>NZ_JBIWFI010000001.1:0-500796 GCF_044762985.1 Streptomyces sp. NPDC096339
CCCGCGGAGCGGGTACCTGAGCGCTGCGCGCTCAGGAGAGACCAGCCTCGCTGCGCTCGGCCGAGGCCCCTTCGGGGCCTGGCTCCTCCGCTTCGCTCCGGAGCAGTGAAACGCCTCGCTTCGCTCGGCGGGGCTCGGCTTCGCCGAGCCATAGCCGGCCCTTCGGGCCGGAGTCCTGCGCTTCGCTTCGGACTAGTTCAGGGTTCCGCTGCGCTCCACAGGGCCTCCCGTGCTGCGCACGGGAGGTGACCCCGTTTCACGGGGTCCGGGCCTACGGCCCGTTGGGTGTCCGCTGCGCTTCCACCCTCAGTCCCTCCGGCTCCGCCTCCAGGACCACAGCCCGCTCCGCGGGCCGGCAGCAAGAGCTACAGGGGTTGCCGTGTGCCGATCCAGCAGCCTGACTGCCATGTCGTGGTTATAGGAGACTGCCAACTCTCGCGGAGTCTCACCGTCAGGCGTCGCGGTCGGGTCAGCTCCATAGGCCAGGAGGATCGCAGTGAGCGCCGCATCGAGGGGCTCGCCTGACTGGAGTGCCCCGTCTCCTTCCACATCAATCGCGTGGAGCAGCAATGTCATCCCGCAACAGACCTCTTCCAGGTCCACGCCCGCGCCGAGGAGGCGCGTCAGCTCGGCAGCGTCGCCCGACTCGACCGCCTGATGCGCAGGAGTCCACGGGTTCTCAGAAAACTCACTCATCACAGACTCCCGACTCAAGGCGCGAAATACCAGCAGTACAGGGACTGGCCCAGATCCCCTGCGGTACGAGCCAGACCGGCCACCGCAGTGAGAATCTCAGCTGCAATCTCTGCCGGCGCCCCGTCCTTCGCCTCCGCAAGCTCGACCCACTGAACCGCAACCTCAACAAGCCGGGCCCTACTCGCCGCCGCAAGCGCCGAACAGAGCCGCTCCGAGAGCTCGAACACCATGAATCCGTCGCATTTCATCGGCACCACAACACGGGAATCCGATGCCACACCCCCGACCAGGAGCACCTCCCAGTCCTCCACCGCATCATCGGGATAGAAATCCGCACACCTGAACGCCGGAAATCCATGCCCCTGACGCTTCGGCCCCACCAGCGCGGAAGCCCCGTCGTCCGGAGCCACAAAGAACTCAACCACACGCAACATGAGCCGATCATGCCAGCCTCAAGAGGCTGCTTCATTGTGAGGCCCGGCTAGGCTCTGGAATGCAAACCTCCGTCCAAACGTCATTGTTGAGATGGCCTCCCGCCAATCCCTCGTCAGTCGGCCCTGAGTTCTCCGTCGCGCGTCAGCAAGTGGGGCTGGTGTGCTCCGAGGTCTGCCAGCAAGTCCGAGACAAGGGTGTAAGCCGTAATCACGGCTTCCTTGCCGTCCGAAGCGATCGCCAGTAGGTCAGCTGTGGTCTGTGCTGGAGTTGCGGGCAGAGGTACCGCAGGGCGGTGCTGGGGGAACGTCGTAGACAGGACGAGGGAAACGGAAGTGTCAGGGCCGTCAAAGCGGTGGAGCGCTGCTGAGAGCACGAGATCGCCTGCGGCTCCTGCCTCTGTCGGCCAAACCGCAGCCGCCTTCACCAGCGCCACTACCTCCCTCTCGAACTCCAGCTGATACAAGCGCAGAGGGGTCTCTGAATCATGGGGGTCCGCTCGTAGGGGCAGCGGCAACGCCACAGAGAGGGAGCCATCCTGGTGAAGCTGACCGGTGGGAACTCCCTCGAAACGGACTTGTCTACGGCCTACAAGTGCGGGGGGATTGGGCTGCACGCTGGTGGCGGTTCGCTCGCCGATGAGCGTCCGGACACGTTCAAGGGCAGTACTTCGCTCGGCCTGTGTCGTCAACGGGTAGTTACCGCGGACCGCTGGAACAGCGGTGAGACTGACCCAGCCCGGGTACCAAGTGGTCAAGGTTCCGCCTGAGGGAAGGTCGGCTGTCACGTGGGCCGTCAGATGGACGAGGCCCTCGGTAGCCACCTCGTGCAGCCGATCCACGTCAGCGGCAGCCGCCTGAAAGCGGTCGCGATAGCGCTGAGCGATCTCAGATTCGGCGAGAGTACGAGTCGTGGTGCCGTGGCGGACGTGCACCCGGAAGTTGTAGTCGTTGCCCGGCGCCGCGACCGCGTGCGGCGCCTGAGTGCTCGGCTGCACGGTAAGTAGCCAGTAGATCTTGCCCTCGTCGGCGGACTGCAAGGAGCGCACTCCCACGTTGGGGATGACGGGCTGGATCCAGTTCGCGAGGACCGAGCGGATCCACTCCTCGCCCCTGCCGGGAGCCGGCTCGAAGGGCGCCAAGGCGTGGGCTTGATCCCGCTTGCCGTCGTCGACGCCTACGACGAGCAGACCACCCACGGTGTTAGCCATGGCGGCCACGTCCTTGGCAAGTTCCTTCTTGCCCGCGTCGGTGCCCTGGTAGAAGTCCTTCTTCCAGTCAAGGTCGACACCTTCAGGTATCTGATTGTCGACTGCGCGCTGCAGATCGTCCTCGGTGAGCTCGTCGGGGTGCCGTCCCAGAGCGGCGGTGAGCCGTACGGGCAGAGCCATCGGTACTCCAGTTCACCCGGTACACACCGGCAGGCGCCGGCCAGACCACGCTAGAGGGACCCACCAGGCCATCACCAGGCCTTCCTCACAGGCAGGTACGGGCTCGCACGTCCCGAAAGCAGCTGTTCCTGTGATCGGGCGTTACCCAGCACAAGGAAAGGGATTATCCCGGAAGGAATCTGATGATCTCGGCATTATCGGCATTTAGCTGCCAATAGCGTCTTCGATCTGAGATGACGGTGTCGTGCGTGATGAAGGAGCGGAGGAAGTCTGCGAGGCGCAGGTCGGAGTTTTCTCGTCGTCGTTGGGCCGCGCTGCGGCGGTGCCGCGGTTGTTGGAACTGGATGGTCGGGGCGAGTTGACGGCCGCACACGTGCGGTTGGTAGCAGTGGCGTTGGGGCGTAGTGAGCGGACGGTGTGGCGGTGGCTGGCCGCCGCTCGGCGTGAAGGCCAGACCGGGGCGCGAGTGTCGGAACGGTTCACCGTGACAGCGGAGGTCCGGCGTCTGCTGGCCTTCTACGGCGGGAACGCCGCTCGGCTGCACGCAGAGTTGGTGCGACGGGCCGCGGAGGATCCGGGTGTCGGGACGGTGCCCTCGTTGTCGACGGTGCATCGCGCGTTGCGGCGGGATCTGAGCCGTGGTGAACGTGCGGGGCTTCGGTCCGGTGAGGCGGTGCGGCGGGCCCACGACGTGTTCGGCAAGCGGCCGGTGTCTCACCGCAACGCGGCCTGGGAGGGCGATCACAAGCATCTGGCCGTCGAGGTGGACCTGGAGGGAGAACTGGTCACCCCGTGGGTGACATGGTTCATCGACTGCGCGCACAACGTGATCACCGGAGCGTCCGTTACTGCACACGCGCCCAGCAGGGACGGGGTACTCGCGGCGCTGCGTGTCGCCCTGGTCCGTGACGAGCCGGTGTTCGGTCCCGTCGGCGGACTGCCCGGACAGGTGAGGGTGGACCGGGGGAAGGAGTTCTTGTGTGAGGCGGTGACCGGGGCCCTCGGGGCGTTCGCGGTCCCGGTGGTGGACCTGCCCGGCGGGACGCCGCACCTGAAGGGCAGTATCGAGGCGCTCAACGACGCGGTCGAGGAGATGTTCCTCGTCACCCTCCCCCGCTACCGGCACCGCCAGCGCCTGGCGGGCGGCCGGCTCGCAGACCCCGACGCCCCGCCGATGGCCTTCCACACGTTCGTCGCCGCGCTGCTGGAGTGGGTGCACTGGTGGAACACCTCCCACCTCTCCCCCGCCCTGGGCGGCCGGACTCCGCTGCAGGCCTGGCAGGCCGACCCCACGCCCGTCACCGACGTGCCCAAGGATGCGCTGATCGGGTTCGGGCTCGAAGGCGACGGCCGCATCCGGTTGGTCTCCACCAGCGGTGTGCGGTTTAGGCGCCGTGACTACATCGCCGACTGGATGGTCGGTCACGCCGGCGACCCGATCAAGGTACGCCGGCTGCCGCACCACGACGAGGAGATCGAGGTGTTCGACGCGGCCACCGGACGACACCTGGGCACGGCGTTCCTCGCAGGCGGCGCCGACCTCGAACAGTTCACGGCCGTACGCGCGGCCCGCACCGCGGCGGCCAGACAGCTGCGGGCCGACCTCAAAGCCGCCGAAAGGCTACGGCGCAAGCGGTTCGAGGCCGTCACCACCCCCAAGGTCCCCAAACAGCTGGGCGCGCTGACCGCTGAGGAAGCCGAGGCGGAGCTGCGTGCCGCCGATCAGCGCGGCCTGCGTGAACTGGCCCGGCCCGACTACATCCCCCACGCCCCGGTACCCGACACCTGGGCCCGCCCGATCCCACCGGCCCCAAGGACACCCACGCCCGACACACCGCACGAGGAGAACCAGACACCATGATCGACCTCGACTACGGGCTGCTCCCGCCCGAGACCGCCGACCACTTCCTGTCCCTGCCCGACGCACAGCTCGTCGGCACCGAAGCCCTTTTGACCACCCGGGACAACATCGAGACCGTCATCGAGGCCAAGGCCATGATGTGTGTACGGGCCCGCCGGCTCAGGCAAGACCATGTCCGTCAACTCCGCCCTGCGGCTCCTGGCGCCCGACCGCACCCACCGCCTGGAACTGCGTGCCGGCCCCACACCCCGCGACATCCGCCACGGCCTGTTCAACGCCCTCGGCCTCCCGGGAGAACCTCCCGTCCGGCCGATCGAGTTCGACAACCTCCTCAAGGACACCCTCGCCGAGGAGTTCCGGATCCTGGTGTGCGACGAGGCGCAGTGGATGAAGAAGAACTCGTTCGAGTACTGGCGACACCTGTGGGACGACAAACGCACCGACATCGCGGTGATCTTCGCTGGCGGCGACGGCTGCTACAAGGTCCTGCGACGCGAACCGATGCTCGCCTCCCGCATCCACGTCTGGCAGGAGTTCTCCCGGCTCTCACACGCCGAGGTCCTCCAGACCATCCCCGTCTTCCACCCCGTCTGGGCCACCGCCACTCCGGCGCTGATCGAAGCCGTCGACAAGCAGGCCGCCCACGGCAGCTTCCGTAACTGGGCCTGCATCACCGCCCACGTCCTGACCGGCATGCGGAAGAAGAACCTGACCGAAGTCGACGAACCCCTCATCCACTGGGTCTACAGCAAAATCGGCGGCATGTAATGCCCGCGCCCGGCCCTACGTCCACGCGCGCAGGGCCGCCACCCGTCGCACCGCCGCCCGTCACCGTCCTCATCGACGCCCACGACGATCCAGCCGTCACCGCCCAGGCTCTGGCCTCACACCACGTAGCAACCGGGCGGATCACCGTAGACCCCACACCCGCCACCACAGCCCCCGCCGCCCTGGCCCAGGACATCCTCCACGCACTCGGCAAAACCTGCTTCGGCACCCCGGACGGCCACGGCACCTGGGCCGACTCCCTCACACCCGCCTGGACAGCAGTCCGCGCCTGGACCACCACCCTGCACATCACCGCCCTCACCATCACCCGCGCACACCGGCTCACCGAACACCGACTCCAGCAGCTCTTTCACCTGCGAGAACGCACCGGCATCCACCTCACGCTGATCTGGCATACCCAGCCGGCCCGTGGCCTCCCACTGCCCCTGGCCGGCATCGAGCACGTCATCACCCACACCGGCGCACCCCCGACCGAACGCGCCAGCGCGGCTCCGACGCCCGCAAACCGCCAGCAACCGCGGACAGCCATCCCCTGGCTCGATCCACCACCGCGGCTGCCCGGTTTCGCCGTCGCACGGGCAGCACGCGGCCTCTGCGGCGGCGTCGGCCCACTCCCCTACCCCGCCGCGCCCACAACCCCACAGAACGACGCCCCCAGCGAACTAGCCGACCGCCTCCACACCCTCGCCCACCCCCTCCACGCCGCAGCCCTCACCACCGCCCTCCTCACCGGAGCCGACCCCACCCGCCTCGCGCTCATCCGCGGCAACGACGTACACCCCCACGGCACCCACGTGAAGGTTCACGACCTCCACGCCCACCGCCACTGCCGTATCCACGCCCTGCCCACCTGGGCCCACGCCCTCATCACCGCAGCCCACCAGCACCATCACGACACCGGCCGCCCACCCGACAGCGCCCTCCACCCCTTCATCACCACCCGCAACGCCGCCACCCTCACCGAACACGCCAACTCCATCCACACCCGACTACCCCGGATGCCTGCTGGTCGGTGAGAGGCCCGGCGCGCGCCAGGGCGCAAACTCTGACTCCGGAGGCATCTGCTTTGATCACCTCATGACGGACTGGTCTCAGCTCACGCATGCATACGGCACTGCCGAAGACGTACCCGGCCTCCTCAAGGCAGCCGGGCCCGACTCGGAGAGTCCCGCATGGAACGAGCTCTGGTCCCGCCTGTGTCACCAAGGGACGGTCTACCCCGCGAGCTACGCTGCCCTGCCCGCGCTGGCCGAGAAGGCCCGCCGGTTGACGGCAACAGACCGAACCATGCCCCTGCTCTTGGCCGCTTCCATCATCGCCAGCACCGACCGCCCCCACGGGGCACCCGAACCCCAAAACGCCTACGCTGCGGAGACCACTGAGCTGATCGAACTCGTGGAGGAGGCACTACGCCACCCGTCGCTGGCCGACAACCCCAATCGCTACGTGGGACTGCTGGAAGCCCTGCTCGCTTTCGAGGGAGTCAAGGTGTGGGGGCAGGAGCTGCACGGTCTCAGCAGCGAGGAGTTCGAAGTTCCCTGCCCCGTGTGCGAGGCCGAGAACTTCGTGGTGTTCGGCGAATACGGCCACTTCTCAACGACCGACGGCTTCTACATGAACGAGGCCGCCGGGGACCGTAGGGAACTGCATCCCGCAGCCATCCCCTCGCTGCAAGGGCTGGCCAAGCGGCTACACGCCCGTGCCCTCGCCGACGGCCAGCACGAGGTCGCCGACAAACTGCTCTACGTGTTCGGCAGTGCGCACTGCACAGAGTGCGATGCACTCTTCCGCGTAGATCACGCCGTCGTGGCCCGCTGGAGCAACTGACCAGCGATACGCCACTGACACAGCCCTGCGCCTGCTGACACCCACTCTGCACCCGGCGCTTCGAACAATCCGGTACTCCGCTTCGCTGCAGCCCACTGCGATGCCGGGCTGACTCGTTCACGGGGCGCAGGCCTCCAGCCCGTTGGACTGATCCGCTCCGCTCGCCGCCCTGGGTCCCTCGGGCCTCGCCACCAGGACCAGCCCACTTCCGCTGGCTGCCAACAAAATAAGGAAGAGGTACGTACGGGGGCACGGCGCAGGCTGTCCACGCCGCGGCGGAAGCAGGCAGCGCAGAGGTAGACGCGCCCTTTTATCAGGAGGGGATGACGCCGGTTCGAATCCGGCCCTGCCCCCGCCGGCCCGCGAGATCAGCGGGCCCGGATAAACCACTCCGGCCAACCACCGCCCTGAACCAAGAGGCAAGGACAACGCGACGCTTGTCTGACCACTACAGACACCACCGCGTGATCCCGATGTGCATCCAACTGACCAGGCACTACGTCAAAAACGTCAGCACGGAATCGGCACACACTGTCAGTGGCAGACCACAAGCCACATGCCCCCGACCAGGGAAAACCCCAACGCAGAGCACTGACACATCACCGCCGAACACCCACTGACAAACACACGCAGATCATCAGGAATTCTCCGCAACGCGCAATGAGTGGACAATAGCCCATGCCAAATCGTCGGAATCCAAGTCCGCTGCATCCGTATCTACTCCCGCGAGATACGCGTCAATCGTCTGCATGATGACGGACTGCTTTTCGTCTTCGGTCATGTGAACCGCTCCCTCGGTGGTCAGAGTCCCGGCCCCGAGCCGGGAAACTGGGGTGATGATCGAACGTCGTGCGCTGGGCACCGGCCCGCGCCCCGCAACTCCCCCAGTACAGCCCGTGGTCGGCCGCCGGGCCCGCCTCGCCGCCGAGCTCGCCGAGACGCCGCACACGGCCACCGAGGGGCCCGCGGTGCCCCTTTCACCCGGCCGACGCCGCCTAGGAACCGGGACGGCCACCGACAGGCACTGACCGATGGTCACCGGCCGGGGCCGGCTGTCTGCTTGAGGCGGCCCGGTGGTACTGCCCCCGGAGACCGGGCACCGGGCCTCACCCACGCACGCCATATCGACGCAGGCTGCCCCGACCCTAACCGCCCCCAGCAGGCCCCGGGGCCGCCCCGTGGGCCCGGCCCCGCAATCCGAGGCCGCCGACGGCCCCCTGAACGCCCATCAGGCCGCCCCACGACCAGCGACGCCGCGCGGGTCCTGCAAGGCGCTCAGGGGGGGGCGCGCAGCCGCTAGAACGGGGGCCTGTCTCGCGAATCAAGGGGACAGCCTCTTGACCTGCCAGGAGTCCGATATTGGCGGGTATCGGTAAACGAGACATGCGTCTCTTGTCCATACCCGGCGTGGCGAGCCAGAACACAGGTAAATGTGCAGGTCATGGCGTTATTGGAGCGCAAGTAGAGGTTGATATAGATCGCTGTCGCTCGTTGAACATCCGGGCCTTCGTAGTGCCTCATTGACCTCAACGTGCCGCAGACCACAAACGCGTTGGCGGCTGAAGCGCGGGCCTGCCCTGCCCTCATGATCTTTGGCCGGATCGGGCGGGGCAGGCCCCGGAGCCCAAGGAGGCCCTAATTGACCGTACACATCCCCACCGCCGGCGCAGGGGTCCTTGTGATGAGCGTCCTAGTGACGTACTTCGTCTTCAAGGCGTCGCAACGGACGCATGTAGGCCTACCCGGAGCGGGAGACCTCGTCGGTGCAATCACGGCCGGAGCAGCGGTGTTCGCGGTCCTGTACGCCCTGCTCGGTAACAACGGATCTCCCGGTGCGGGAGACTCGACCGCACCGGCCGAGCATGCTCCGGCTGTGAGCAATACCACCAGTCCCAGCGTGCCCAACTCGGCCAGCTAGGACGGCTCCGCCCCGGCCTCGAACCACGGGCGGGGGCCGACGGACCGGCCTGGCCGGAGCGGGTTTCTTCCTTTGCCCCGCAGGGGCGGGCCCCGGCGCGAAGCGCCTTCAAAGGGGCCCGGGAGCGAAGCGACCTGCCCGAAGGGCAGCTCTCTTTGCCCGCCCGTACCCGAAGGGCACATAGGGGGCGGGCCAGCCCGCAGGGCTGTCCATCAACCCCCCATTCATCACACAAAAGAGGGGCGGCACATGCCGCCCCTCTTTCACCTATTCGGCCCACCGGGCCGCCTCTCACAGCTCCCACCCCGGGGCCGCTGCCGCCATGTCACCCCAGGAACAATCCGAGCTGGCACACGCCTCCCAACCCCAACAAGTCGGCACCACCGCGCCCCCGCACACCGGTGAACCGCCGCAAAGGCCCCGTCAAGGCCGTAGGCGACCGCCTTGAGCACGCCCACCTGAGTATCCCGGGCGGAGTGAAACTCACCAGGCTCATGGACTCCGCGTCCGGAAACCCACCAGCCCGGCGCCCACCGCTTCCCCGGAATCACCAGGAAGGCCGCGACGGGTGGCAGTTCGTGGGTCCGCCTCTCTCTCCCGCCCTGCGGTCCTTTCGGCCTCGCCTCTAGGATCAGCCCGTTAACTCGAATGTCGGGCCGTCGGGAAACCTGGGGGAAACGGTTTTACTCTAGAGCCACTTCTGGTTGGCCCCGCCCGTTAGTCCCCACTGGCGAGCAATAGCGCCGTTAGCCGTGCTCCAGTCCGCGATCTCCAGGACTCGATCACTGTTTTGGTTGGCGAGGCCAAAGTAGGGAGTATCGTTCGAATAGAAGAGGTAATCCCACTTCTGGTTAGCACCGCCAGTGCAACTCCACTGACGGGCAACAGCACCGTTAGCGGTACTCCAGTCCGCGATCTCCAGACACAGACCGCTGTTCGCGTTCTTTATGTACCCAGTATTGAGGTCGTAAGTCCACTTCTGGTTAGCACCGCCAGTGCAACTCCACTGACGGGCAACAGCACCGTTAGCGGTACTCCAGTCCGCGATCTCCAGACACCGACCACTGTTCTTGTTCCTGATTTCACCGGTGAATCCGCCCGCAGAGGCCGACGGTGCAGGAATTATCACCATCGCGACGACTGCGGCAATAGAGCCGAAAGTGGCCCAAGAGCGCTTAATCATTAAGCTCAACCCATAACTTGAGACGACTTTACCAAAATCTTATCGATCATGCCCATCGAGCCAATCCTTTTCTCCCACCTCGCCCCGCAAAGGTGGTGAGCACACGTCACCACCGGACCGGGTAGCCCGGCCCGACCCCCGCGGAGGCCAACGGCCGCTCAAGGCCCACGGGCCTGGAAGCAGAAGGGTCCGACTGCCCGCCAGGGCATTGCCACTGTCAGACGAAACACTGCAGGGCGTGCTCCTTGAGAGCTATCCGCTTTCTGCGGGGAAGCGAGCGCGTTTTCGGATAGCGCAAGCGCGACGAGATGGGTTCATCCGGAGACGCGGGCGTTCCTCAGTGTCTGCGAGGGTGTCTCACCGTAGGTTGCCCGGTAGTAGCCGGTGAACCTGCCCAGGTGGGTAAAGCCCCACCTCAAGGCCACACCGGTGACGTTGCCTGGTGCCCGGCCTTCGGCTACGGCCACCAGGTCGCGGCGTACGAGAGCCAGTCGAACGCTGCGCAGGTACGCCAGTGGGGTGGTGTTCAGATGTCGCCGGAACCCCTCGCGCAGGCTTTGCACGCTGACATCGGCCGCTCGCGCCATGTCGGCCGCCGGGCCCGTCTCGCGGCTGAGCCCGTCGAGCTGGTCGAGCCGCCCGCGAGCCCGCCCCGATCCCGGGGCCGGCGCATCTTGGGCACGGGAACGGACACGGCCGGGCGGTGACCTCCCGGCACGTGCCGGGGCCCACGTGTGTGCTTGGGGCGGCCCGGCGGTACTGCCCCCGGAAACCGGGCACCGGGCCTCGCCCGCGCACGCCATATCGGCGCGGGTTGCACTCGACCCTAGCCCCCACGACGAGCCCCCACCGCCGCCCCAGAACACCCCGACCCAACCCGAGGCCGTAGAACCTTCCCTGAGCGCCTGTCAGGCCGCTTCGCGGCCCCTGGGGGGCCGTGGCGGCTGCGCGGCGCGCAGGGAGCCTCACGGCGGCTGCACGGGGTCGCGGCGGGCCCACCCGGCCCAGCCCGAGTGGGTTTCTTCCTTCGCTTTCCCGAACCGGGTCACCGCCGACACCCAAGAGCACGTGGCCAGCTCATGGCCTGCGGTGGCAGCCGACGAGGAAACGGGCGATAGAGCCGGCGAGGCCGGTGTCGCCGATGATCGTCTGAGCGTGAGGGGCAAGGGGCACCCAGACGCCGAGCGCAGCGCCCACGACGGGAAAGGCCGCGAAGACGACGACGGCCCGCACGACGGTGCCGCCGCCCTCTCCTCCACCTCGTTGTCCTGGACATGGCTATCATGATCCGGTTCCGGCGCCTTGCCGGAGAGTTCATCTTGATTTTTTGAGGAAAGATTCCGTGAAGAAGAGAGTGGTTGCGCTGTTCGCGGCGCTTGTTTCCGTTTTCGGTTTTGGGCTTGCAAATTCAGGCAGTGCTGTCGCCTTGACCAATCCCCACAGCCTGCTGGGTTACAACGGCTGCGGCACTCCGAAGGGGAACAGCACCGCGAACGGCACGATCGTAACCCTCTGGGAGTGCACTGGGAGTAACCTCCAGCAGTGGAGCTACCAGGATGCGCACATAGTTCACAGCGCCAGCGGCAAGTGCCTGACCCCTCAGGGCAATGCGAGCGGAACGAACGGTACCGTGCTGACGCTTTGGACCTGCGACTGGTCCTCGACGTCTCCCCAGAGGTTCGTACAGGCCACCAACCCGTTGCGGGTCTACACCCAGTGGGGCGGAAAGTGCATCACCAACAAGGGCGGATCGCTGTCCAACGGCACCTACCTGACCCTGTGGACCTGCGCAAGCGGCAACGTTCCCGAGCAGACGTGGGACGCCTGATCGCAAGCAAACCGACGAGCACGGTACAAGCCTGATATTTGACCGTGCTGGTCGCCTGACCTGCTGATATCTCCAGGGACAGTACAGGCAGCCGCGCTTGGACCCCTGGGCCCAACCGACCCCTGGTTGTCTTCCTTTGCCCCGCAGGGGCGGGCCCCGGCGCGAAGCGCCTTCAAAGGGGCCCGGGAGCGAAGCGACCTGCCCGAAGGGCAGCTCTTTTGCCCGCCCGTGCCCTAAGGGCACTCAAGGGGCGGGCCAGCCCGCAGGGCTGTCCATCAACCCCCATTCATCACACAAAAGAGGGGCGGCACATGCCGCCCCTCTTTCACCTATTCGGCCCTCCGGGCCACGTATCACAGCTCCCACCCCGGGGCCACTGCGGCCATGTCACCCCAGGAGCAGCCCGAGCTGGCGCACGCCTCCCACCCCCGGCAAGTCGGCACCACCGCGCCCCCGCACACCGGGCACACCGGCCCCGCCTCCTCGGCCCGCACCCGCCACCCGTGGCGCGCAGCCACCTGCGGCAGTGAGGAGTCGAAGCAGGTCCGGGTGACGTCATCGAGCGTCGCGGTGGGGTTCTCCAGGGTGGTCAGGACCGCGCACACCGCGAGGGTCACCGCCGCCTCCTCGCCCTCGGACAGGCTCAGACGGTCGAGGAGGTTCGCGCCCCGGTGGACCGCCGCGAAGGCTCCTTCGAGGCCGTAGGCGACCGCCTCAGCTTGCCGTTTATCCACCGGCGTCGAACTGGGATCGAACTGGTTGGGGTTTCCCCGGTTCACCGGACGTGCGAGAGGCCGGGCCCCGATCCTGTGCTCAGGATTGATTCAGCACGGAGGCCGGGATCGTGGGACTGGTCGAGCACAGCGTCCAACGAGACGCCTTGTCGAAGTTGTCGGAGTTCCGGTCTGAGTTGTACGCATGCTTGACGGCGCGGGCGGATGCCCTGTTCGACGTGTGTGACGCTCTGCTGTGCACCGACGGACCGGTCCGGACCCTGGTGGACCTGGCGCTCGCGCCGGAACACCGACGCGGGCACGGGGCCTTGTACTCCGGGATCAACCGGGGCCAGATCGACGTCGCCCGGCTGCGGCGGGCACTGGCCGGTGTGCCGTTGCCCCGGGCTGCCGACGGGCGCCTGGTTCTGGCAGTGGACGTGTCCCCGTGGCTGCGTCCGGACGCCGACACCGCGCGGACCGCTCGTTCTGTCACACCTTCGGCCGCGGGCTGGGCAAGCACCAGATGGTGCCCGGCTGGCCGTACTCGATCGTCGCCGCGATGGAGCCGGGTCGGACTTCGTGGACCGCGCTGCTGGACGCGGTTCGGTTGGAACCGGGCGCGGACTTGGCCGCCGTCACCGCCGGCCAGGTCCGCGAGGTCATCGAGCGCCTCGTCGCGGCCGGCCAGTGGCGGGCTGGCGACTTGGACGTTCTGGTCGTGCTGGACGCCGGATACGACGCACCTCGCATCGCCCACCTCCTGGCCGACCTGCCCGTGGAAGTATTGGGCCGACTCCGCTCGGACCGGGTGATGCGCAAGCCGGTCCCGGTGCCGTGGATCTGTCCGCCGCAGGGCGGTCGCCCGCCCAAGCACGGTGGTGAGTTCGTTTTCGGCCGCCCCGAAACCTGGGGCGAGCTGGCGGTGGTGACCGTGACCGACACCGATCGGTACGGGGTGGCGACCGCGCAGGCGTGGGACCGGCTGCACCCCCGGCTGACGCGTCGGGCGGCTTGGGGTGACCATGAGGGCCCCTTGCCGATCATCGAGGGCACCGTGATCCGGTTGACGGTGGCGAAGCTGCCGAGCGGCGGGGTGAACAAGCCCGTCTGGCTCTGGTGGTCCGGCACCGGTGCGGGACCCGAGGACGTTGACCGATGCTGGCAGGCGTTCCTGCGACGGTTCGACGTGGAGCACACCTTCCGCCTCTTCAAGCAGACTCTCGGCTGGACGCGCCCCAAGCTCCGAAACTCCGAAGCAGCCGACCGCTGGACGTGGATCGTCCTTGCCGCACACACCCAGCTCCGACTCGCCCGCCCGCTCGCACGGGATCTCCGCCGGCCCTGGGAACGGGCGGCGGAACCGAACAGACTCACACCTGCCCGCGTCCGGCGCGGGTTCAGGAACCTGCACGTGAAGACCGGCACGCCAGCCCGTGCACCGAAACCCACTCGGCCCGGCCCCGGCCGACCACTCGGATCGAAGAACAGGCAGCTCGCCACCCGCTTCGAGGTCGGACGCGTCCTGGCGACCGGTGAGCCCTACACCAGACCCTCACACCACAAGACGGGGACCAAGCCCCGCCGAACTTGATCCGATCTATGACAGCTGCCCGAGTGGCCTACGCTGCGGCAATGCCGAAGATCAGGTTGAACAACGACACCAAGAAAATACTCGGGATCTGGGTCGAGCCATGGGGTGAGGACTACTGGATGAACCCCAGGGAGGAGTTCACGATCACCACTGAATCTCCCGAGGGCGAGGACCCCGACGAGGCACCCTTCGACGTCGTCTTCCACAATCAAGGTGTCAGCGTCGGGGTGAACATCGGCTACGAGGCCGTCGTTCACGACCAGTCAGGCGCAGCACTGGTCTGCGGACACCAGCGCCCACTCAAAGTGCTTCGGTCCTGGACCGAGGCGGACGAAGCAGCAGCCCAGCGGAGTGCTGCCTCACCCACGCTCCGCGAAATGACTCGCGAGCATGCCGAGTCCATGCGCCGGGAGCTGACACAAGCCGAAGCCACGGACGAGCAAACACTTGAACGTCCACCGTCGCCATGACCGCACAGGCCAGTGGTTAAACGCAATGCCGTTGACTTAGGGGTCCGGTGAGGGTGCGAGGGCCGTGATGACCTGCAATGTTTCTGCTGGTCGGCGGGTTGGTTGTTGTGGGCGTGGCCGGTCTGGGTTCCAGGACAGGAAGCGGGACATCTTGCGTTTCGCCTGGCGGATCACGGCCCGAAGTCTGCGGGGCGGGTTGATCTCTTCCTCGAGTTCACGGGCCACCGTGGACAGGTACTGAGGGGGGAAAATCCCTGTTCAGCGTAGTAATACTCCGGCGGGCTGCCCGTAGGGCCGCGGAGAAGGAGAGCCGGTCCGGATCAAGAGGTTCGCTGCGGTTCACCGCTGTTCTGTGCATCAGGACCCTCAAGCCCGTGTAGAGCACCAGGTGTGCGTAGATCTCCTGGAACACCAGGTCCGGGCTCTTGCTCGGCATGACGGTGCGGGTGCCGATCTGGGTGGTCTTCAGTTCGGCGAGGGTGTTCTCCACCTCCCAGCGTTCGCCGTAGAGGGCTGCCAGTTCGGCGGCCGGCGACCGTTTGGGGTCCATGAGGGTGGTGATGAGCCGGTAGCGTTCGGCGTGGTCACGGCCGGGGATGTCGAGGCTGTACTCGATCACGCGGACCCGGATGTCCTGGGGCGGGCGGACGCTGCGGCCCCGACCGCCGCGGACGGTGGAGATCCATGAACCGTCGAGGAGAACCTCCTCGACGGGCAGTTTCCAGATGCCGGGGATCCGCCACAGCAGGTCCGCGCCGGTGGCGGCAAGGTGCTGCCACAGATGGGCTCCGGGCAGGCCGCGGTCGGCCAGGACCAGCATGCCCGGCCGCAGCGAGCCAGCGAGCCGTTGGGCCAGGACGCGTTCCTTGACCCGGTAGGAGTCGACCGCGGCGTCGCAGACCACGTGGGTTCCCGACTCGACCAGGACCATGACCCGGGCCAGCGGATATCCGGTGGGCCCCTTGCCTGCCTTGGTCCGGAGCCGTCCCAACCCGGCCTCGTTGGCCTCCGTGTCGGCAGCCTGCAATGTCGTCCCGTCCAGGGCCATCAGCCGAAAGCCCCGCCAGAACGCACCCGGCGTGCGCTCGTCGGCCACCGCCGCACCGGCATGAAGCAGCAGCTCACGCATCACTTCAACCCCCAGGTTCCGGCGGGCACGGAAGACGGCAGCCTTGTCCGGTACGCGCCAGGCACCCCACCCGTCCTCGCGCCGCACCGCCTCAGCCAGCATCCGTAGAACCTCCCGGTACGGCTCGCCGGAGAACAGCGCCCGCGCGAGAACGAAGTACACCATCAGCCTCGGCGGCAGCAACCGGACCCGCACCTCACGCGCCAGGGACTTCGTCAGCACCGCGTCCACAAGCTCTGGCGGGAACACCTCCGTCAGGTCTCCCAGCCCGATCCGGTCCACCAGCCGAGCAGTCATCAGACACCACCCCCTGATATCTGTTGAACCGCCAAATCACCCCAAAGTCAACGGCATTGTGGTTAAACGGCAAGCTCAGTACCTGATCCGTATCCCCCGCGGTGCTCCTCTGCCGACGTGGTCCGCCTCGCCGCCGACGGCCGTTGCAGGCCTCTGGCCTTCGTCGTCACGCCTGGCCAGGCCGGCGACGCACCCGCGTTCACGCAGGTCATGGCCGCCATCCGAGTGACCAGGCCCAAAGGCAGACCCAGAACCCGACCCATCGTCGTGCTGGCCGACAAGGCCTACTCGTCCCGCGCGATCCGCGAGCACTTACGCAAGCGCAGAATCCGGGCTGTGATCCCGCAGCCGGCCGACCAGCTCGCCAACCGCAAACGCCTCGGCAGCAAGGGCGGCAGGCCGCCGGCCTTCGACAAGACCGCCTACAAGCAGCGGAACACCGTCGAGCGGTGCATCAACAAGCTCAAGCAGTGGCGCGGCCTGGCCACCCGCTACGACTGTGAGGATGTGCAGGTGCCGCTTCGGGTGGTGGCTTGACCCGCGTTACGACTGGCCCTGGTGCCTTGCGTTTGATCTGTCAGCCACTGTCCGGAGCGGTACTCGCTGCCGCTGGACCGGCGGGTGTGTCCCGATAGGGGCCTTCGCGAGAGGCACCGTCACAGTCCTGACCGCCCTGACCGATCCAGCGATGGCCGCCCCGCTTCCCATGGCTGCAGGAGACAGGTGACCGTGACCAGGATGACCCAGTCCGCCCCGCCGGACCAAGAGACTTCCGAGATCGTGCTGGGTGTCGATACCCACAAGGACATCCATGTGGCCGCCGTGGTCACGGCCGCCGGCGCCTTCATCGAGAGCCGGAGCTTTCCGACGACCGCCGAGGGCTACGAGCATTTACTGCATTGGGCCCGGACACTGGGCCGCCTCGACCGGGCCGGGGTGGAGTGCACGGGCTCATACGGCGCCGCACTGAGCCGGTATCTCCTCAGTCAGGGCATCACCGTCTTCGAGGTGAACCAGCCCGACAAGGCCACCCGTCGGCGCCGCGGCAAGAGCGACATCATCGACGCCGAGGCCGCAGCCCGTGCCGTGATCACCGGCCGGGCCACCGCGACCGCGAAGGCCGGCGACGGGCCCGTGGAGATGCTCAGGCTGTTCAAGATGGCCAAGGCCTCCGCGACCAAGTCCCGGGCTCAGGCAATCAACCAGCTCAAGGCCGTCCTCGTGGCCACCGACCCCGACCTCCGCCAGTCCATGGCCGGTCTGAGCAACCCCAAACTGATACGCGCCTGCGCCAGCCTCGACGGCCCGGCAGTCGGAGCGGCCGGGGCAGCGGCCCACACGCTCCGGCTCCTGGCCCGGCGGATCCAGCACCTCACCGAAGAGATCGAGGACCTCACCACCCGGATCACAGAGGTCATCACGCGGCACAACCCGCAGCTCCTGGCCTGCTACGGCGTCGGCCCCGACACTGCCGCGACCCTCCTGATCTCAGCAGGCGACAACCCGGAACGACTCCGCAGCGAGGCCTCGTTCGCAGCCCTCTGCGGCGTCAGCCCAGTCGAAGCCTCCTCCGGGAAGACCCAGCGACGACGCCTCAACCGCGGCGGAAACCGCCAGGCCAACTCCGCCCTCTACACCATCGTGCTGGCCCGCCTCCGATGGGACACCCGCACCCGCGGCTACATCGACAGGCGTGTCTCCGAAGGCAAGACCCGACGCGAAGCACTCCGCTGCCTCAAGCGCTACGTCGCACGCGAGATCCACCGACTCATCACGCACACCACAACCCACGTCCTGGCTGCTTGACATCCATAGGGGCATCAAAACCGCAACGGTCTACCAGGCAGCCCTCCACCTCGCGGCCATCCACATCTGGACCGCGAGGTGATCCCTAAGAGACGGCCTAGTGCTGTGACCGGAAAGGTCCACCGGGTCGCAGCACTTGGTAGGGGAAGGGTTTGATCGGGCTTGGCGGGAGGTGTCGCTACTGGTGCGGCTTGGCCGCCGGGAGCTCCCGACCTGCTCTTCCGAAAGCGCTATAGACTGCTCGGCTCCATCTGGCTGGAGGTCGTCCGAGTGCTTTCCGTACGGGTTCTTGTCATTGTTCCATTGGCTTTGGTTGGTTTCGGCCTCACCGGTTGTTCGGCCGTCTGGGGCTGTACCGACCGGGTGGCAGAGCGCTCTGAAGCTGGGGCCTCGGTTCAGGTCGTGGACACGTCCGAGCGGCCTATCGGGGTTACGGCCAAGGTCGTTGAGTGGCGACTCGAGCCCCATCCACAGACGCCCTACGAGGGGAATCTGGCGCACTTCCACTACCGTTTCGACGGCGTTGCCGAGGGGGCGATCGGGCCTGCGGTGCAGGCCTGCGCGGTCGACGAAAAGCGTGTGGCGTTGATGTGCAAGACGATCTATTCGTCCACTGCGTGGTCCAAGCCAGACGGAACCCGCACGGGTGACGACTGGCTTACCGTCGAGCACCCTGAGCTGGTTGCCGGAGTGCTTCTGATCCCCAACAATCAGTCCGAAGGCGGGCGTTCGTGTGCGCAAGACACGAAAGACGGTGGCGGGGTGCACCCTCCGAAAGCGGCCTCAGTAGGGGACCAGCTCTAGTTGACCGAGGCCAGCAATACTGGGTCTCGATCTAGTGCCGACCGGAAGGTTCGCCGGGTTGTGCGGTCAGGCCGCGGAGGGTAGGGGTCTGCCGCCCCAGCGGATAATCGGTGACCGCGAGCCAGCGGATTCGGCCCGCACCCACGCCATCAGGCGACGGCAAGACTGCTCAAAGACTCACGAACCGCCCTCTCAGAGGGCGGTTCGTGACCCTTTGAGTGACTCTGTCGTCACCTGATGGTGTGGGTGCAGGCGGAATCTGCTGGTCTGCAGCCGGTGGCCTGTTGGGCTGATGGGGTGAGTGAACGCAAGCCGTACCCGAGTGACTTATCGGACGAGCAGTGGTCGTTGATCGAGCCGGTGATCACGGCGCGGAAGGACCGGCATTGCTCGGTCAGCGGCCACCAGGGCGCCTACGCTATGCGGGAGATCGTGAACTCGATTCTCTACCAGAGCCGGACGGGCTGCCAGTGGGCCTACCTCCCGCATGATCTTCCGCCGAAGAGCGCGACATACTACTACTTCGCCGCATGGCGGGACGACGGGACCGACCAGGTCATCCACGAACTCCTGCGCTGCCAGGTCCGGGAGCGGGCCCGACAATTAGAGGACCCGACCCTGGTGGTCCTGGACACGCAGAGTGTCCGGGCGGCCGCCGGGGTCCCTGCCACCACGACTGGCCGGGACGCCGCAAAGAAGGGCCCGGGCCGCAAGCGGGGCCTGGCCGTGGACGTACTCGGCCTGGTCATCGCCGTCATCGTCCTCGGCGCGAGGGTGCATGACAACACGGCCGGCATCGCCCTGCTCGACCAGGTCGCCGAGAACACCGGCGGCACCGTCGAAAAGGCCCTGGTCGACCAGGGCTTCAAGGTCGCCGTGGTCGCTCACGGCACCGCGATCGGGATCGACGTGGAGATCGTCGCACGCAACCCGCAGGACATCGGCTTCGTGCCGCAGCCCAAGCGCTGGAGGGTCGAGCAGACCTACGGGATCCTGACTGCCTGTTTCCGATCCCGGACCCAGTGAGAGGTGGGGCTCACCTGGGTGTTTAGGGTGCTGGCATGGCTGTCCCTGAGATCATCCCTATCACCCATGAGCCGGACTATCGGACGAGCACCATCGGCCGGTTCAGCGGCGGCCAGTTTCTGGCTTCGGTCACCTATGCCTTCCCGGATGGGTTCGCGATGGGGGACGGCTGGGAGGAGCAGAAGCGGCTCTTCGCAGTGCTCCACAAGTTCGACCACGACGGGCACCACCAGGAGTCCGATATCTGGTGTGCCGGTACTTGGGCAGAGCAGATGAAGCGTCCGCGTGGCGAGCATTCTGTGGTTGCCCGCGCGGAAGCGCGGCTGGCCGCCGGCCTCGCTGGGCTCGCAGATCGTGAGTACTGCGACATTGCCATCCGGCCGTTCCAGCTCACCGTTGATGGTGTGGTCTTCGGCCTGGTCACGGAGTGCCATGCCGAGGACGAGGAGGGCGAGCACGACTGGGCTGAGCTCTATCCGGATCGATTGGGCTTCTCGGCTCCGTGGAACGGCGAGTACGACACCTGACTGCCTTTTCTGATCTCGGAGCCAGGGCTTCGGCGGGCCGCCTCACCCCATCGGTCAGTCGTGAGGGAGCTGGGGACATGATGACCTCGTGACCAACAGCTCGCAGACACCTCCGGCCCGAATTCCGGGCTATGACGGTGGCCCCTTCCGCCACCAGCCCGAACTTCTGGACGAGTACCTGTTCTGGCAGGTCCACCTGCCCCTGGGCGCCACACAGGATCAGGAAACGGGAGCCTTGTTGTCCCAGCTGCTGGGAGGCGACACCTGGCCCCTGTTCACGGTGCCGCTCGCCGGTGACCACCACCTGTATGTGGTGTATCGCGCCTTGGAGGGGGAGGCCGGCATCGACTACCTCGTGCACCATCCTGACTGGGACGCGGCCGAGACCTTGGCGCAAGACGATGGGCACTTCATGGGCCCGGGTCTGTCCTGGGCCGAGCTGATCGCCGCGGCCGACAACGGCCTGCCCGGCGGCAGCACCACAAACCCCGACGCCCGACTGCTGCTCCTGCTCCCGGCATTCGGCGACGATGCCGTACCGGATGACGCCGTCGAGCGTCTGACCGCCGCATTGAGTGCCCGCACCCGTGTTGAGGAGCCTGAGCAGCTTGCTGCGACACTCCTTGAGCATCAGGGGCAGTGTGGCCCCACTCGGTGGACGACGGCCGAGGGCGGCTACCTGATCAACGACGGTGGCTACTCCTTCCGTAACCCTGCCAACCGCTTCGCCTGGCCGGCCGCCCGCCTGGCCCAGGTCGCCTCCGCACTGACAACTTCCTGACGGCAGCGCGAGGAAACGAAGAGCTCCTGGTCAGAGCGAGGGTGAGAACCGCTCTGGGGGCTTGCGTGCCTTGGTGATCCGGCGGGTCATGAGGGTGATGGAGGCCCAAGTGATGAGGGTTTCCGAGTGCTGGACGAGCCGTTCGTAGTCGCGTGCGTGCCGGCGGGCCCGCATCATCCAGGACCAGGTCCGTTCCACGACCCAGCGACGGGGCAAGATGACGAAGCCGGAGGCGTCCTTGGGTCTGCTGACGGTCTTGATCGTCAAGTTGAGGTACTTCTTTGCCCAGGTCACGAGCTTGCCCGCGTAGGCGGAGTCCGCCCAAACGATGGTGATCTCGGGGTGCATGAGTCGGAGGCGGAAGAGGACTTCCTTGGCCGCTTGGCTGTCGTGGAGGTCGGCGGGGGTGACCATGACGAGCAGGGGAAGACCGCGGGTGTCGACGACCATGTGGCGTTTGCGGCCGTTGATTTTCTTGCCCGCGTCGTAGCCGCGCGAGTCACGTCCGACGGTCTCGGCGGCCTTGACGGACTGGGAGTCGATGACGGTGGCGACCGCGCGGGGTCCTTTGCCCATATCGCGGCGGATCCGTTGCGCGAGGACATCGCGGATCTGGGTGATGACACCGCAGGCGGCCCAGCGGGCCATGAACCCCCAGACGGTCCGCCAGAGCGGGTAGTCCGCCGGCAGCGCCCGCCACTTGCAGCCGGTGTCGACGACGTAGCGGATCGCGTCGACGATCTCGCGCCGGTCGTGTTTCTCGGGCCGGCCGCCGACGGTGGTTTCGCAGGCCGGGACGGGCAGCAGGGGTTCGAGCAGGGCCCACTCGGCGTCGGTGGTGTCGGAGGGGTAGCGGCGTCGGCGCATGGCGGCTGGCCTTCAAGCCGATGCTGCCCGGGGCCCGGCCGAAGGCCGGGCCCCGGGCAGCGAGGGGTCAGTAGCTGTTGACGAGGTCGAGGGTGGACTCGATCGAGTTGAGCTGGGCGGTGATGTGACGGACCCACTTGTCGCCCGGGTGGGCGGTGGCATGGGGAGCGACGGTGCCGGTGATGAACCGGCGGAACTCAGTGAGCTTCTCCTTGATCACCTTCCGTTCGTAGGCCTCCAACGCGGCCCGTTCGGCTCCGAGCTGGTAACCGTCGGCCCTGGTCCAGATCAGCGGAGGCCATCCCTGGTCCGCGATGACGTCCCGCAGGGCGGCCAGCCCGGACCTCACCTGGCTGGGGGTGAGGTCGCTGGCGCGGGTCAGCTGGTGGAAGAGGAGTCCGGCCGGGCGTGCTTCGAAGAGCACGAACCGAAGGGTGTCGGCGTGCCGCAGAGCGGCGTCGCCCCGGCGCCGTGAGGCGCGGGGCATGGCTACTGGCCTCGGAGAAGGGCGGCGAGCTCGTCGTCCATGTCGACCTTGCCGGTGTCGACGGCATTCTCGATCCAGTCGAGGGTGGCCCGCACCTTGGCGATGTTCTGGTGAACGATTGCCTGTTCGTCCTCTGTCAGCTGGCGGTCCCGCAGTCCCGGGACGGCCCGGCCGGCTGCGGCAACGAAGGAGTGGCAGGCGGTGACCAGGTCCAGGAACTCGACCGTGCGGTTGATCTGCTTGACCGCCGGCGCGACGGGACTGGTCCGTTCGAAGTTCTCGCGGGCCTGGCGGCCGCGTTCGACCTGGGCATGGTTGACCTGGTGGCGGGCGGTGTCGTCGCTCATCGCCCGGAACGCGACGTCCGGGCGCCGCAGCAGCCCGGTGGTCACGGTCGCGGCGACGGTCTCGTCGCGGGTGAACTCCTCGACCACCCGGACCCGGTCCTCGACGGCGACCTGCGCCGAAACCGCAGGCCGGCGCAGCAGGTCGGTGGTGACCACCGCGGCGACTTCCTCGTCCTGGGCCAGGGCGTGGATCGCGCTGATCTTCTCCTGCTTGGAGACCGGGTTGTCGACCTGCCAGCCGAGCACACGGCTTGCGTCGTCAGCGGTCCACCGGGTCTTGCCCTTGGGCGGCAGTTTCACGGCCGCGAATCGCTCGTTCTCGTCGTCGACGCTGGCCAGGATCCGGTAGACGGTGAAGGAGACGCCGACCTGCCGATGCTGCTTGGGCCAGCGGGAAGCAACCCAGCGGGCGTTGTTGACGGTTCCGTACTTGAGGCCGATGTCCTCGGCGAGCCGCATGAGCGACTCCTTGACGCTCCACCCGGCCTCGGGCCGGGAGCTGTCTCGGGCGCGGAGGGGTTCGATCTCCAGGGCGCGGTCACCGATCGTGAACTGGCCGCGGGAGTGCTGGTCGACGACTTCGCGGAGCTCGGCCACGATCTGTTCGTATCGTGACGGGCTGACGCTTCCGATCTTCTCGATGTCCTCGGGCATGGTGTGTCACCACCCAAAGCGCGGGCCCTGGCACGGCCATCTTCCTGCCGTGACGGTACAAAGCCCGCTCGTCACCGAGAGTCAGACCGCAAAGAGGAAGATCGCAACGAAAGACCGCAAATATCCGAGAACTGGCTGAACTTGGACAACTGATGCGTTCGCGGTGCGGTTACTGTGACCGGTCTGCGAACGGGTCGTTCCGCCGCCGCCATGCCCTCACCTTGCACTTCGGCGAGCAATAAACGGCCGCGAATCGCCGGTCCACCCCCGCAATCCAGCGGGCTCCGCACTCGCGGCACTCGCCCTCACCGATCCCGCCCTGCACTGCGGCAAGACGCCGGCGCAACCGACGCTCCACCCGCCACTGCCTGGAACGACAGGCCGCCGAGCAGAACACCGCCTCCGGCCTGGCGCCCGGCCGAAGCCGGTCACCACAAGCCCGACAGGCCCGCTCTGTGGCCTTCTCGGAGCCCTTCGACACCAGCTCAGCCTAGGCCCTCCGGCCAGCCCGCGGAGTGGATACGAAACAGGCAGTGATACTGCACCGGCGCCTGGTCCGAGATTACGAACACCGCCCGGCCTCCTCCGCCTCCCGTGTCTACTGGGCGATGACCCACGTCATGGCCCGTCGTCTCACCGACGCGAACACCCCCACCTGGCGCGACCCGCAGGCGGTGGCCGCGTGAACGTCCAGCCCCTGCTTGACGCGCTCGGCATCCAAGAGGACGCCGCCGGAGCAACGGCCGATGATCTCCGCACCCAGATCGGCGAACTACAGGCCCGGCTGCGGGAGGCCGAGATCCACCTCGAACACCTCGCGATCACCCGGAAGACCGTCACCGCCCTCGCCGACCGGATCCCCGCCCGAGCCGACTCGTCGGACCTGCCCGAGCACCCGGACTACCCCCGCATCCTCGCCGTCTTCAACGAGGCCACCGGCCCCCTCCGAGCCCGCGACGTCTGTGAAGCCCTCGACCACGAACTGCTGCCGAGGAACATCGAGGGCACCCGCGCCAAGCTGAAACGCCTGGTCAAGCTCGACATCATCACCAAGGCCGGCACCGGAAGCTTCACCAGGAAGCAGTAGTCACCCGAGCACCACGACCAGCAGCCCCGCCATCAGCGGCGCTCGTCGGCGCGCAGGCGCTTGATCTCGGCGATGAGGCGGGGGATATCCCGGCGGGCATGCCCAATGAAGTCGAGATCGTGGTCGCCGGCGGGGTCAAGTCCTCGCTCCGTGGCCCGGGAGACATACATGTCGGGCTCGCTGTCGTCGAGCTCACCGATCCGAATTGTCAGCGGCCAGTTGAGATGGTTCTGATCCACTTCTTGTGGTCCGATCGCGGAGCGTCACGGCCGTCAGTCCGCGAGGAGGATCTGTCGGCGGAGGAGGTCGAAGCCGGCCCGGCCGTACCCGTCCCTCTTGATCCGCCTCGACTCTGCCGGAGCTCCATTCCAGCGTGAGCCCGGCGGTGACGGGGTCGAAGTCCTGCCGTAGGCCGCGGGCCAGGCTCCGCAGCGGTTTCAGTCCGGTGTGTTCGGCGCGGGTGAGCCAGCTGTCGAGGTCGTTTCCGCGTCGCTCGGTCATCATCTGGGCGAAGGTGCGCACGCAGTCGGCGACGGCTTCCAACTCCTGGCACCGGGACAGCAGATGCTTGAGCTTGAGCGTATTGCTCTCGTTGACCTTGTCGGGATGCGCGGTGATCAGCCAGCTGGCTTTCCGGACGGTCAGCTCCTTGGGCTTGTCGGGTGCGGGCTTCCCGCTGGCCCGGACCTGCTCCAGGTGGCGGCGGACGGTCCGCTTACTGCCGCGGTAGCCGAGCTCGGTGATCTCCGCATGAAGCCGTGCCGCGTCCGTGCAGCCCTCGTTCCATCGCCGGTACAGATACGGCGAATAGGCGTGGATCTGGCCGTAGCGGCCAGCACCCGTGCCCAGGGACGCCGCCTCGGGAGTGCCGGCGTGCGCGTAGCGGCGCACGGTCTTGCGATCGAGTCCGAGGGTCTTGGCGATCACCTCGATCTGCACGCCCTTGTCGTAGAGGGCATGGACCGCGGCATGGCGCTCGCGTCGTTTGATCGCGCGTGGCCCTTCCGCGGATTCCGGGACCTCGTCGGCTGTCGTGCCGGTCTGGGCGACGGCGGTGCCGGCCGTGGTGTCCTCGGTGATCTCGGTGAGGCACTTGCGGTGCTGCGCAACGCACTTCTCCACGGCCTCGCACAGGTTCATCCAGAGGTGATATCTGTCTGCGACCTGCGTGGCGTCGGGACAGGCGGTACGGACGGCTTCGGCGTAGGCGCTGGCCCTGTCTCTGCACACGATCTCGGCCCCGGGGTGATCACGCAGCCAGGCCGTCAGCGTCTCTGAGGTGCGATCGGGCAGCACGGCCACGCGTTCGCCGCTCTCCATGTCCAAGATGATCGTGCCGTACACGTGGCCCTTCTTGAAGGCGAAATCGTCCACCCCCATCACGCGAGGGGCGGTCGAGGACTGCGGGTCGGGGAGCTTGCGCAGCATCCTGATCAGCGAGTTCGCGCTGGCCGGGATCGACAGGTGCCTGGCCAGCCGGGCCGCTGGACGTCCCGCAAGGGCCAGTGCTATCCGCTCCAGTACCCGGCGCAGTGCCGGGGTGCGGCGCGCGAACCGCTCGGTGAGCCCGTCTACCTGCTCGACGAACGTACGACGAGAACACCCGGAGACAGGGCATATGAACCGTCTGACCAGCAGGTTGATCACGGTCTTCTGTCCGGCCACCGCGAGGTCGGCCAAGGGCCGCTGATAGTTGCCGTGGATGCGACGGGACGCCGCCCCGCATCCGGGGCAGACCGCTTCCGCGGCCACGGCTCTCGCCACGAAAGTGACCGTGTCGTCACCGACCACCACTTGATCCACCGCGACCGACGCCAGATGAGAGAAGGCCACCCAGAGAACGCTGCAGTTACACGAACCACCATCCTGCCAGGGCCTTGTGACGCACTGTCATCGCCCCACAAGAAGTGGATCAGAACCGTTGAGATTCCCCACTGGCGGCCAGTTGGTGGGGAGCGATCTGGCCGCCAGTGGTCACAGAACGTGCCGACCGTCCGGTCGAGGTTTTCAGTTTCGGGCGAGGAAGTCGCTGATGAGCTTGAGCCACTCCTGGGGGCGTTCGGCGAACGGCAGGTGTCCGGTCGGGAGTTCAGCGACCTCGGCTGCGGGGATGGCGGCGGCGAGTTCCCGCTGGAGGGCCGGGGAGATGAGCGGGTCGGCGGTGGTGACGACCACGAGGGTCGGTACCGCTATGCCGGCAAGGTCGGCGCGTACGTCGATGCGGCGGACGAGGTCGACGTGGTCCCCGGTGCCGGCGGGGATGACGGGAGCGAGCTGTTCGACAGCCGCCTGGACCTGGGCGGGGTTGAGGGTGTTCAGGGCGCCTTCGCTGAGGGCCATCAGGCTGAGGTAGTTGGCCAGCAGGGTGTGCTGGCCGGTCTCGTAGAGCTGGTGCCAGATGGAGGTGGCCAGGTCCGTGCGCGTGTCGGCGTGGGCGAATGCCGCGCTGAGCACGAGTGAGCTGACCCGCTCGGGGTGACGTGCGGCCAGGCGGATCGCCACGGGCCCGCCGAGCGAGTAGCCACTGACGGCGAACGTGTCGAGCCCTTCGGCATCGGCCGCCGCGACCAACTGATCCACCAGCTCCTCCACATCCAAGGGGGCGTCGGGCTGCGGGGTCTCACCGGCTCCCGGGAGGTCGACTCCGACAACGGTGTGCCCTGCGGCCAGCCCGTCCATGATCGGCCCGTAGTTGGCTTCGATGCTGCCGCCGGCGCCATGGGCGAGCAGGAGGCCAGGTCCGGAGCCGCGCGTGGTACGGGCGAAGACGGCGGGCGCGAGTGTGGTGGTCATGGAGTCCCCCATTGCTGTAGCGATCGCTAAAGACATGACGTCCCTGACGGTAGCAGAATCTTTAGCGATCGCTACAAGAGCGGGTAGGCTTCCCCTGTGAGCAGCGATAAGAACCCCGCACAGCCCGCGGCCAAGCGGGCCCGGCGCGCCTTCGACCGCGACAGAGCCCTGGCCGCTGCGCTGGAGGAGTTCTGGACGCACGGCTACGACACGACGTCGATCGCCTCGCTCACCAAGGCGATGGGCATCAACCCGCCGAGCCTGTACGCAGCCTTCGGCGACAAGCGGCAACTGTTCGACGAGGCCGTCCGGCTGTACGTACGCACGTATGCGGTGGGCCCACCGCAAGGCCCCGATGCCCACTCGGCCATCGCTCGGATGCTCCGGGAACTCGCCGCCGACTACACCGACCCGAACCATCCGCCGGGCTGCCTCATCATCACCGGGGCGACCAACTGCACCCCTGGCTCACAGGACGTGAAGACCAAGCTGCGTGCCATGCGCGAGGAGAGCAAGGCATCGATCGCCACCTGCATCCGCGCCGGTATTGACACCGGACAACTCCCCTCCGACACCGACGCCGACGGACTCGCGGCCTTCTACGCTGCGGTCATCCAGGGCATGAACCAGCAAGCATGGGACGGAGCAGGACGGGCGACACTGAATCGCGTGGTCGACGCAGCGATGGCGGCATGGCCGGTGGCACCATGCCCGTAGCGCCGACCCCTCGTCCCCACCGGCCTGACCAATACCTCACGACATCCACCAGCGGGGCCCGAACGTAACGGCGCGTCACATCACACCTGGCCGTACGTGGGGAATTCCCTCTGACTGCTGTCACCGAATGAAGTTGTCTCCACCCAAGTGGTCACGGCCTTCGACGAAGGACTGCCACGGCCCTTGGCTGGCCATCGCGCACCGCTGTTCGATCGCGTCGAGTTCGTCGCTGCTGAGGGGTTTGGTGTCGTTCACACTGCCTCCGGGTTCGTGTGTTCGATCAGCATGCCGCGTTCGAAGCGGTTGCTGGCCCTCTTGGCGACCTTCATGCGTAACCTGCTGCCCGGCGCCGGAACTTCGACACACGGCGCCCGAAGCTCTCGCGATGCTCCCTGAGGGACCTCGTGTCCCGTCCTGGGGCTGCAGACCATCGGAATCCGCCTGCACCCACACCATCAGGCGACGACAGAGTCGCCCAAAGGCTCACGAACCGCCCTCTCAAGGTCATGGAACTCGGCCACGTCCGCCAGGGTGAGGGTGGCCTTCTCCACAGGCCTGCACTTGCTCCCCCTCATCCTCTCCCTCGTCGTCGCAGCCCGCCTCGGCGGCAACATCGCCGAACGCTCCGGTCCCAAAGCCGTCATCACCGTCGGCATGATCATGTGGACCATCGGTCTGCTCGTCCTGGCCCAAGTCGACAGTGACACCGACTTCTCGGTCACCGGCAGCGCGCTGGCTCTCATGGGAGCCGCTCTCGGCTTCACCATGCCCACCACCCTCGACGTGATCCTTTCCTCGCTGCCCACCGAACACGTCGGTGCCGGATCCGCCCTGGCCAACTCCATGCGCCAGATCGGAGCCTCCATCGGCGTCGCCGCCCTCGGCTCCACACTCAACACCGTCTACCGCAACGGCGTGGACCCCGACGTCCCCGCCCAACTCCCCGCCGCCACCCAGGACGCCATCCGCGACAACGTCGCAGCAGCCGCCAAAGCCGCCGACATCCTCCCCACCGCCCAGGGCCGAACGCTCCTGGAATCGGCACAGGAAGCCTTCGTCTCCGGCATGTCCGCCGTCGCTCTCATCTGCGCCGCCCTCGCCGCCCTCACCACCATCCTCGTCATCACCCTCCTGCCCGCCCGGGACACCGAAACCGCCACCCTGATAGTGGCCGACGCCCCCACCTCCGCGTAGCAGCGCCAGGACCGCCAGCAAGCGCTGTCGGTCCCGGTCACCGGCCAACCCAAGGCCGCAGACTCCAGCCGGACGGCTCACCCGAATCGGCGATAGCACCACACCTGTTGCGCTGGGTACGGTAAGCACTCCGCACGCTGAGCTGCACGAACTCACCAACCTCTGCGCTGTGCCACACTCCCAGCCCCAGAGAATCCCCTATGCAAGCCGTGCCAGCAGGCCCGGCAAGAGCATCTGGCCCGCCCCTGACCGTGCACGATCCCGAACCACCGCCCGCCCCGATCACTCTCCTTCTGCCGGACGGGCAGGAAATCGGGCGGGTGCGGCTCTACGAGCGCCAGCAGCTCGACACCGGTCTATGGATGTACCGCATAGGCGTCCCCCTCTGGCGCACAGCTGAGGGCGGCGGCGCCGAGGCGGCCGAGTACAGCACGTGGGTCACATCCGCGCAGCTGCGCCCGATCCCCGGCGTCAGCCTCGACGGCGTGCCCACACACCGCCGGCAAGCGGCCACCGCGGCGCCCGCCCCTTGGTCGTGGGTCCTCGATGCCCGCACCGGCAGCCGGGCCGCCACCGTCCACGCCACAGCCTGCCGGTACGCGGCAGCCACGCGCGCCCGCTGCGCACCATGCAGGCACTCGACACACTCGCCCGGCCCGGCACCATCGCGTACACCGGATGCGACGCCGCCGAAGCCCTGCTCCCGATCCTCGCCCACGGCCAGGACGAGACGCCCGGTGCTGATGGCTGAGCCCGGGCACATGTTCCACGGCCGTGCGCCGTCGGGACATCGTCGGGCGTGCCCTGCTCACTGCGCCAAAGCCCGATCGTCGACCGCCAGGGCCCCGGCAACCTCCGGTGCTCAGCGATAGTCCCTTCCGGTGGTGTCGCTCAGCTTGTGGGAGACGAGTTCGTTGACGGGTGCGGGCCAGAGCTGGATGAGGTGGTGTTCCAGGGGGTGCTCGTCGTCGGGTTCGGTTGCGTTGCGGGCCGCGTCGCGGCCGCGGGCGTGGACGCGGATCCGTGTGGGCCGGCCGGTGTAGGCGGCCAGGGAGGGGAAGGGTGTCGTGTCGTGGGCGTCGAAGATGTAGGCGTCACCGTCCGGGAGGTTCAGGCTCCCATCGACGATCTCGTCCCAGTCGTCCAGGACGGGCGCTGGTGGAGGGGTGGGGGTGCAGTTCGAGGGTAACGGTGACGTATCCGGTTTCGAGGCCGGTCAGGATGACGGCGAACGTGCCGGGAACGCCGATGCCGGTGCCCGGGCGTAGTGGTGCGAGGAGTCCGTTGAAGTGGGTGTAGGTGAAGCCGGTGGGGTCGAATTCGGTGCCGTAGAGGTAGTACTGGCTGTCGCTGGCCCAGACGGGTGCGGTGGCGGCGATGTCCTTCAGGGCGCTCATCAGGGCACCTCGACCCAGAACTTGTCGCCGTTCAGGACACGCTGGGCCTTGTAGAAGGCGGAGAGGTAGCCGCCCTGGCTGTGCTGTTCGGAGGCGGGGACCCAGGCCCATCCCCAGTCACGGCGCTCTGATTTCAAGGCACCCTGGTCGGTGCGCGCGAAGGGGTACTCGTCACAGGACTGGCCCTGGGGACATTTACGGGAGGAGGGACGCGCCGATGCCGGCAGAGACCAGGGCGGCGACTCCGACGCCACGGCGACGACGGCCATGCCGGTGGCGACGACCGACGTCACAGCGACAGCTGAGCCCACGCCATGCGCCCTCCGGATAAACGCTCGGCCACCTGCCTGACTCCATGGCCCCGTCTGCCCGCTCGGAGGCCCGTACACCAACAGACTCAAGGCTCCCGGGCCGGGCGGCGGCACCCGGCGCGCAAACCCGACGAGGAGCACCGCGTGGACCTCCATCTCACGGACAAGGTGGCCCTGGTCACGGGAGCAAGCAAGGGCATCGGGCTGGCGATCACCCGAGCGCTGGCCGGCAAGGGCGCGCGGGTGGTCGCGGCCGCCCGTACGCTGGACGGGCCTCTGGCCGAACTAGCGGCAGGTGGGCGGGTGCGGCCGGTCTCCGTCGACCTGACCACCGAGGACGGACCGGCGCGCGCGGTACAGGTGGCGGCCGAGGCGTTCGGCGGACTGGACGTCCTCGTCAACAACGTGGGCGCCGTCAGCCCCCCGCCTGGTCGGCTTCCTGTCGGTCAGCGATGAGGCATGGACCTGGTGCCTGACCATCAACTTCCTCGCCGCCGTCCGAACCACCCGGGCCGCCCTCCCCCACCTCATCGAACGCGGGACGGCGTCCGTCGTCAACGTCAGTTCGGTCAACGCCTTCCTCCCCGATCCCGGCGTGATCGACTACTGCGCGGCCAAGGCAGCCCTCACAAACTTCTCGAAAGCGCTGTCCAAGGAATTCGGCCCGCGCGGCGTACGCGTCAACACTGTCAGCCCAGGCCCGGTCGAAACCGACCTCTGGCTCGGAGACCGAGGTGTGGCGGCTACCGTCGCCGCCGGATCGGAACACACCCCGGACGACGTCGTCACCCAGGTCGCCGCCCAGCTCGTCACAGGACGCTTCACCCGTCCCGAGGAGGTCGCCGACCTCGTCGTGTTCCTCGCCTCCGACCGGGCTGGCAACACTACGGGAGCCGCCCCCACCATCGATGGCGGCCTGATCACCACCCTCTGATCGGCTCAGACGCAGGTCGATCCAGGCCACGATGTCGCCCTCGTTCAGCGGATGGCGTTCCCCGGTGCGGGCGCGGACGCCGTCGAGCGACAGAGCAGGGTGACCCGTTGTTCCTGACACTGTGCAAGCCATGCCGCGTGCACCTGCCAGGCGACTCCGCTCCCCCGCCACGGCCTCCTTAAGACGATCTCGTTGAGAGCGACGGTCCGCTCGCCGTCCTCGACGATGAAGCCCTCAGCCAACCGTGTCTGCGTCGAGGACCACCAGGCGGTGTCCGAACCCAGTGAGGGGGAACGAGGTAGAGCGGAGCGCATCCCGGCAAGGGTGACGGGATGCGCTCCGTCGTACCGGCTTGTCGGAGCCGGTGATCTCGGGGTCTACCAGGGTCCGCCCGGGGCGGTGGGGTCCTGGGGGGCCTGCTGCGGGGCATCCGTGGGCGAGGGCGCCTGGCCGCCGGGGTGGAGGTGCCGGGCCCGGGTGTGGTGGGGGTGCAGGGGGCCGGGGAAGGCGACGCCCGGGGGGTTGACCGTGTCGGCGGGAGCCGGGGGCCCGGACTCCGGTCCCGGTGCGGGCCTCCGCGCCGATGCCTCGTACGTGGGGTACTGCCAGTCGGGGGCCGGCCCCTGGCTGTCGTGCGCGGGCGGGTCGGTCGGGAGGAAGGCCGGCGGGTCGGCGGTGTAGGGCGGCCACGCGGTGGCCGGGGCGGCGGGGGTCGGCCTGTACGGGAGGCGAGGGGCTCCGGCGGCGCCCGTACGGGGAGTCGCGGCCGCCGCGGTGCGGAAGGTGTGGGCGGTGCCGGCGCCGGCGAAGGCCGGGACGGAGTCCGGGTCCGCTTCGGTGCCGTGGCCGAGGTGGTTGAACAGGTAGTTCAGCAGGACCGCGACCAGGCAGCCGGCCGTGACTCCCGACCCCAGGATGGTGCCCACCGCGTCCGGCAGGCGGTCGTAGAAGTCCGGGCTGGCGACGGGGAAGAGGCCGAACGCCAGGGTGACGGAGACAATGACGCTGTTGTGGCCGGTGCCGAGGGAGGCCTTGGTGAGGGTGCGGACGCCCGCGACGGCGACGGAGCCGAAGAACACCACGGCGGCGCCGCCGAGGACGGGCAGGGGGACGAGCGCGACCAGGGAACCCAGCACCGGTACGAGGCCCATGAGGACCAGGACGGCTCCGCAGAGGGCGACCACGTAGCGGCTACGGATCCGGCTGAGCGCCACCAGGCCGACGTTCTGGGCGAACGAGGTGTTGATGAAGCCGCCCAGAACGCCCCCGAAGACGGCGGCCAGGCCCTGCGCCCGCAGGCTCCCCGCGATGGTCCGGTCCTGGGTGGGGCGGCCCGTCACCGCGCCGAGGGCGAGCAGGGAGGCGGTGGATTCCATCATGGACACCAGCATCACCACGACGACGGTGGCGATCACCGTGGGTACGAACCGCGGAGCTCCGAACGCGAACGGCTCGGGCAGTGCGAAGAGGGGGGCCTGGCCGAGGGCGTCGAGGTCGACCTTGCCGAGGGGTACGGCGATCAGCGTGCCGGCGACCATGCCCAGCAGGATGGCGATGCGGCCGAGGAACCGGCCGGACAGCAGCCGGTGGAGGGCCAGGGTGATGGCGAGGGTGGCCGCGGCGAGCGCCAGGTTGGTGGGCGAGCCGAAGTCGGCGCTCCCGGTGTCGCCGCCCCGGGCCCAGACGCTGGCCACCGGGAGCAGCGAGATCCCGACCAGGGTGATGACGCAGCCGCTGACGACCGGTGGGAAGAACCTGACCAGCCGGGAGAAGGCGGGAGCCAGCAGGAGGCAGACGATTCCCGCGACGAGGGTGGCTCCGAAGATCGCGGGCAGGGCCCCATCCCGCCCGTCGGCGGCGATCATGGCGAGAGCCGGGGAGACGACGGCGAACGAGACGCCGTTGGCGAAGGGCAGTCGGGCGCCTATGCCGAACCGACCGAGGGCCTGGGCGACGGTGCAGAGTCCGGCGACGAGGAAGGAGGCGGCGAGCAGGGCGGAGAGCTGGGCCGGGGGCAGACCGAGGGCACCGCCGATGATCAGGGGCGGGGCGGTGAGGCCGGAGTACATGGCGGCCACGTGCTGGAGTGCGGCCGGCACCAGGCGGCGGACCGGAAGCATCTCGTCGACCGGGTGCGGGGGTGCATCCGTGGTCGGGTCGGCCGGGTATGCGGGTGTGGTGGATGTGGTGGGCGTGGCGGCCTTGGTGGCCTTGGTGGTGGTTCTTCTGGCTGAGGCGCGGGGCGACAAAGCAGGTCCTTGGGAAACCGCCGTCGGCATGGGGCTGCCGGCGGCGTGCGGATGGAAGGTCGACCGGCGCCGGGGGACGGCCCGTACCGGCGCGTGGCAGGCGGAGCGGATACCGCAAGGGGTGGGCGGCATCCGGTGCCACACCTGCTTTCGCATCGCGGAAATGAGATTCCGCTGTGAACGGACGCGACTCTAGGTAACGGGTCCATCATTCGTCAACTACCCCAAAGAGACTGGGTACTTCGGCTCGGACTTTGGAGGAACTTCCAATCCCGGAGGTTCGCGCGAACGTTCCGAGTCCGACCAGATCAGACGAACGCAATGGTCAGAGCACTGTCGCGCAGGTCACTTTCCGACCAATTCGCCGTCCCGCCACCCCCTCCGGCCGACCCGCCGCCCGGATCCTCGACAGCCCGCGGCAACGGCCTTTACCCATCGGGCCCTTGGCTAAATCCCGATGGATGCCTACGGTTTGCCGCTATGTCTTCCGCTGAAGATCCCTACGCTCCGTCACCCTCCGGCGGTCTTCCACCGTTCGCCCCCGCACGCGCCTATGAGGTCCGCGCCGGGCTCGGCCTGACCCTCGGTCAGGTGGCCTGGGCCATCGCCGCCTACTGTGGCGAACCCGTACACCCTTCGTCCGTGGAAGCCTGGGAGGCCGGAATCGCCGTACCCGACGAGAAGGAGATCCGGGCGCTGGCCGCCGCCCTGTGGTGCTCCCCGGCCGACCTCGTCGGAGAACCCGTCACCCTCGCCCAGTGCCGGAACGTCGCCGGGCTCTCCCCGAGCGAGACCGCAGCCGCGCTGGGGATGACCCAGGCGAGCTGGGAGACGGTCGAGAGACGCAACCACTGGCAGGGCACAGCTGCCCAGACCGGAGCGCTGCTGCGCACGCTCCGTCCGCCGCCGGCCTGCTTCGTGGCCGCCTGCGGTACGAGAGGCCGGCTACAGCTCCTGCTCCGTGAGGCGGTCAGCGGCTGGTGGCCCAACCACGTCACCGCCGTCAACCGCATCGTGCCCCTCGACCCCGCCGTGATCCATTACGCTCTGGAACGGCTCCACTTCGTCTACCAGCAGTTCGAAGGCTCCGCCGGAGCGTCTCCCCGGGCCGCCGCACTGGCCGAGGTACAGGCCTCGGAATTCCTCGAACACATCGACCAGCATCTGTGGCGGGAACTCCCCGCGGCGGCCGACAGGGCGGCGCAGAGCGCGTACGAAGGATGAGGGAAGGCGCTGGAGAACTCACCGTGACGGGAAGCGGATTCCTCGCCTCCTTCCTCGTCACCGGGCGCCTGCACGGCATCGGCATCGGTGCCGCTCTCGGCGCTGTGGATCCGCTGGCACGGGGCGGTGCGCGCGAAACTCCCGGCCGGCGTCGCACGCCTGCCCCTGCCGACGAGCGCGACCGCTCTCCGATCCGGTACACCATGGCGGCCATCGACGGCACCACAGCAATCGCCTGCGGCGAGCCCGTCTCCTCCGAGGCTCGGGAGAACGCACTCGTCCGAGACCGGCAGCGGATCACGGACGAGAAGCGCACCGCTGCACTCCGACCGTCCTACCCGCCTTTGATCCGCTGCTGAGTCACGGCACGAGGGTGGCGGCACCCAGCAGGCGGCGCAGGCGAAGCAGCAGATCCATGAAGGAGTGCGACAGTCGACCCGCTGCAGCCGCGCGCCGCAGAGCGTGCCGTGAGAGTCCGGTGGCCCGGGTGCGCCAGAGTGGCCGGATGCGCCGCATATGTCGCTTCCGTCCTTCCTAGGCGCATTCATGCCGACCTTCCAGGCGAGTGGTTGCGGTGCGGAAGTGGCCAGAGAGGCAACTGATGCCTGCGGGTCGGGTGGGACGGGGTGGGTTTTGCAAGAAGGTCCGCTTTCGTGGCAGTGGAGACCGTGGTGGTGTACCGCCCCATGACAGCGGCATCCACCCCAAGCACCGCTTCCATGTCAGCAACCGACGCGGCCCCTGGTCATACGACCAGCACGAGCGCCCGGCGAACCATCGCCCGGGCCATCGCGACCTTCGTCTCGAAGACGACCTCGTCGCCGATGCCGGCCTGACGGCACCGTTCCCGGTCGTCCGTCCAGGAGGCCGGCAGGTAGAGACGTCGGTCGATCAGGGTGCGGCCGCGGCCTGCGGCATAGGCGAGGAAGACCCCGACCTGGCAGTTCTCCGTCCGCCCCGCCGTGCCGGAGTACTGCCTCTGGACACCTGCCGACCGATCACCCTTCTTCAGGAAACCGGTGTCGTCCACGATCAGCACCGCATCCGGGTCGCCGAGATGCTCGACGACGTACTCGCGCACGTCGTCCAGGACCTCGTCCGCGTCCCAGTCGATCCGGTTCAACAGCCGGTGGATCCTGTCCGGACCCGTATGCCTGGCCTCCTCCGCCAGCGTCCAGCCATTCTTTCGCTCCAGGGAAGCGATCAGCCCCCGCATATACGCAAGCGCCGACTCACGCGGCTCCGACCTGGCGAAACGATGCACGAACCGCTCATGCAGAGCTTTCAGTTCATCCGTCCACGACCGGGCATCAGACAGTTCCCCACCCATGAGCAGACCAACGACCGACCTACCCAACCGTCACGACAAAGACCGTTGCAGTACTGACGCGTCAAGTCCTCGTCGGTGAGTCCGCGGTTTCCCCAGCGGTTCCAGAGCGTGCGGTGCCATTCGTCGGCGTCGGTGCCGGGCGGTGTGACCGACGGCGTAGGGCAGAGCGCTACACGCCACCTGGCCGTAGCTATACGAGAACAGGGCCGCCCACAGGCGGTCGACGTCCCGTGTGATGAGGTAGGTCCGCGCGAGATTGCAGCGCAAGTACACAAGGGGGCAGGAATGCAGGGCACCGTACGACGAGGGTTGTGGCGGAGGGCGGCGGGCGTCACCGTCGCAGCGCTGGCGGTAAGCGCAGGATCGGTGATACCCGCGGCTGCCGACACGGACCCGCCGGACTACGTCACGCTCATGAAGGCTCAGGAGATGTGGAAGGTCGCAGACGGCAGCGGCATCACGGTGGCCGTCGTCGACAGCGGCTTCAAGCAAGTCCCGGGCGTGCGGAGCGAGTCCGTCCTTCCAGGCGTGTCGGTCATGTCACCGCCGGCCGGGCAGCCGGGCAAGACGTACCCGGCGCACGACGATGTCGAAGGGCACGGAACCACCATGACCGCGGCGATCGTCGGCGACGGCTCAGGAGGGGGCCCTAAGGGTCTGGCTCCCGGCGCGAAGGTCATGCCCGTCCGCACCAGCCTTGGCACGCCCATGGCTTTTGCCGCAGGCGTCGAAGGTGCCAGGGGAATCCGGTACGCGGCCGACAACGGAGCCAAGATCATCAATTTGAGCTGGGGCGACTACTACGCCTACCCAACGCTCAAGGAGGCTGTCCAGTACGCCCAGAGCAAGGGGGTACTCGTCGTCGCTGCCATGGGAAATGAGGGGGAGAGCAACAACGCGATCAACCTGATCACCCAGGTTCCGGGAGTCCTCGGCATAGGAGCCATCGACGAGACCGGCGAGCCCCTGAAGCTGACCTCCCACGGGCACACCACGGACCTATCCGCATACGGCAGCAAGGCCCCCGTCCGCTGCAAGGACAACACCGCCTGGTGTGTGAGGGACGGAGGCACCTCGTACGCCAGTGCCCTGGCCTCTGCCTCCGCCGCGCTCGTATGGTCGGCTCACCCAGACTGGACCGCCAATCAAGTCGCCCGCGTCCTCATCGAGACCGCCGGCGGCCCCGTCGACGGCGCCAAGCGCAACGACTGGATCGGCTACGGAACGGCCCGCCCGAGCTGGGTGCTGCTGAAGAAGGCAGGCAACCCGGGTCCACCTGACGTCGATCCCCTGGCCCCGGCCCCCACGAACACCCCCGCCCCCGCCCCCAGCCAGACAACTGCTGCTGCTGCTGCTGTGCCAGCGGAAGCTGCGGCTGCGGAAGCGGGCCTGCCTTGGCAGTGGCTGGTACTCGGCGCCCTCGTCGCCGCGGGCCTCGGCCTCACCGGCACGCTGATCGTCAAGCGCCGCCGCAGTTGATCCTTGGCCCCGATTCCCAGGCCGTCGCCCGCGAGCAAGCCGCGGCGGCGGCCTGGGGGCCGGGCCGTGGCCACGGCCCAAATGCTGGTCGGCCCCATACGGCTGAGCGGCGCGGGCCTGCGGACAGTTTCCTGGCCGAGTTGAAGCTCGATCCGGTGTATCCCGTGAGCGCCCAGAATCCGTCGGCGTCGAGGACGAACATCTCCGCGAAGCCGCCACCGTCGACGTCCTCGGAGGCGGTGATCTGCCGCAGGGTCGCGGGGTCGGGTGCGCCTGCGGGCAGGAAGATCTCCATCCGGCGGCTTAGCCCACGATCTGACACGGATGTTCCTCAGCCCCCGATGAGCGTGTCGCTCAACCAGCCAACTCACGCACACGTCATCGTCTACCTGCCGGACGCCGGACGGGCGCCGCGTCCCCGTCGACGGCGAAGTCCTCGGTCGCGCGCTCAGCGCGGCCGACCTCCTCGAACGCCCCGGCCGCAATGTCATCGCTCTCCAGTCGCGGCTCCCGCACGCCGGTGACTCACCGATCCGGTCACCACTCACCGGCCCTTGCACTCCCCAGAGTCACCATTTCTCCCACCACCCACCAGGCCCCCATCGCCGGCGACTCACCCCACCGAACCAAGTCAGCAGCCCCTGTTGCCCCGTTCCCGGCCTGCCCGCCACCGACTCAGCAGCGCGGCACCCCACCTTCGACCCCTGCCGGTCAACGGCTTACGAGCCGTCCGGCCGCCGGCCACACGAACTCAATGGTCCACGGCGCGGCGCAATCCGAGGGAAAAGCCGTGAACGACCAGACGACGTCCGGCGCGGACGCCACAACTCGGGCCAGTCCTCGCAATGGAGCTGTGCTGGGCAACGCCCGCGCCACTACCCTGCGGCATTGTCTGAACCTGCCTGGCGTTTTTGATCCCATGGCCGGCACTCAGCGTTCGGGAGAGACCGTCTACTGTGCTAACAACGTTGGTGTCCGTAGTGGGGGGTCTGTGGTTATGAAGGTGCATCCACTGCCGCGGTTGCTGGGCCATGCCGCGCTCGCGGTGTGCCAGGTGGTCGCGGCGATCGTGATCGCGACTCGTTTCGACGGTGCCTGGGTCTGGGTATACGTCGCCGTCACGGTACTGGGTCTACTCGGGACCTATCGAGGCGCCCAGGTGGCGTTGCGGGAACTGACAGGTCAATCCCCGGAGCATGCTCGGCGATGAAGCCCTGCCTCGGGCACGGCGTCCTGGTGACGGTGCAGTGGGGCAGCGCTGGAGCACGGCTAAAGTGAACCGGCTTGCGGGTGCCTGCGGTCAGGCTCCCGGGTGGTTCTTCTTGTCCCAGCTATCGGTGTGGGGTCTGCCGCTGCGGGCGATGCGCCTGGTCATGAGGGTGATGAGTGACCAGTTCAGGTGGGCTTCGCTGTGCTGGAGCAGGCGTTCGTAGTCTCTCGCGTTGCGTCGGGCGTTCATGATCCAGCCGATGGTCCGCTCCACTCGCCAGCGCCGGGGAAGGACGATGAAGCCCTTCGCACCCCTGGGCCGGGAGACGGTCCGCAGGGTGATGTTGAGGAAGTCCCTGGCCCAGTCGACGAGCCGGCCGGCGTAGGCGGAGTCCGCCCAGACCTGGGTGATCTGCGGCTGGGTGAGGCGAAGGCGCCAGAGGCGTTCGCGGGCCGCGTCGCGGTCGGTCATGTCGGCTGGGGTCACCATGATCATGACGGGCATGCATTTGGCGTCGACCACGATGTGCCGTTTGCGGCCGTTGATCTTCTTGGCCGCGTCATACCCGCGGGTGTTCTGGCTGACGGTGTGGGCTGCCTTCACCGACTGGGAGTCCACGATCAGCGTGACGGGATGTGGGCATCGTCCCAGGTCAGTACGGATTCGGCGCCGGAGCTGGTCTCGGATGTAGGTGACGCAGTCAGCCCGGTTCCAGCGGGTGAAGAACCCGTAGACCGTCTCCCAGGGCGGGAAGTCAGCCGGGAGGGCACGCCACTTCGCGCCGTTGTCGACGATGTAGCGGATGGCGTCCACGATCTGTCGCGGGGCCACTTTCCGGGTGCCCGCCGGTCTTGGTCTGGCAGGCCGGGGACCGCCACCACCCTCTCCACCCGGCGGTCGCCCGGCGCCGGACCGTACCCGTTCCACCGACTTCTGCCGAACTTCACTCCGACGACTACAGCCGACTCTCCGTCACCGGCTCCCGCCTCCGGCGGCCCGCCGAACAACGCGTCCCCGGGGAGCCCAAACAACGGGTGTGGGCCCCGCCCTGCTGCGGACTGCGGCCGCGTCAGGCCCTACGGCGCCCGGCGGGCGGATGCCAGCGCCAGGAACACCGCCGCTACCAGGGCGAGGCCCCCGGCGAGCAGCAGCCCAGAACCCAGCAGGCCGGCGACCGCCGTCACAGGCAGCCAGGCCGCGCCGACGTCACCTGGCGCGCCCTGTGCCCTTTAGCGGGTGCGGCCTGCTGGCGGTGCGCGCGCACGGCCGGCTCGGCGGTGGCGGCCTGACGGGGGGCTGCGCGCCCATCTTCACGGCGTCCTCGACAGATTCCTTGTCATACCCCGTCAGTCGATTTCCCTCTGTGTCCCTGATCGGTCCCTGAGCCGACCCGGAAAGGGCCCTGATCGTAGCGCCATGTGGGCGACGGAGCGCCTAACGTGACGATGGTGTCCCGGCCGGGTCCGCACGCTTCACGCAACCGCTCTCTTCGTGAGGAGGATCCATGCCGCCAAGGGACAGATCCGCACTGCGGCGCATGGCCGCGCGGCGCACGATCATGGCCGTGGGAGCCATCATGGCCGTCATCACCGGCCTCGCCGCCGCTCCCGCGGTCCACGCGTCGCCGGCTGCCGCCGGAGCCCTGCGGTGGGCACCTTGTGGCGACCCGGCGCAGCCGGAAGCAGAGTGCTCCACTCTTTCGGTGCCGGTCGACTGGGCCCACCCGGACGGGCCGAAACTCGAGTTGGCGGTGGCCCGCCGCAAGGCTGGCGAGCCCGGCGCACGCGTCGGCTCGATGGCGTTCGGCCCAGGCGGGCCGGGCGACTCGGGTGTGGACATGGTGGTACGCCGCATCGGCCGCTTCAGTACCGAGGTCCGCCGCCGGTTCGACATCGTCAGCTTCGACCCGCGCGGCGTGGGCAACAGCAGCCCGGTGACCTGCTCCGGCGACCTGCTCGCCGAGCGCCCGTCACCGGAGCTGAAGAGCCAGGCGGACTTCGAGGCCACCCTGGCGTACAACGGGCGGCTCCGAGCCGACTGCCGGGCCCGCACCGGCCCCGTGTTCGACCACCTCGACACCGGCCAGACGGTCCGGGACCTGGACGCCCTCCGGGCCGCCCTCGGCGAGCGGAAACTGACCTTCCACGGCAGCTCGTACGGCACACTGCTCGGGGCCCAGTACGCCGAGACCTACCCGCGCCGGGTGCGCGCGATGGTGCTGGAGAGCGTCATGGACCACAGCGTCCCGACCACCCGCGAGTTCCTGCGGTCCGAGGCGGCCACGGCCCAGGACTCGTTCCAGGAGTTCGTGAAGTGGTGCGACCGTGCCGTGCACTGCGCGCTGCACGGCCGCGACGTCCACGCCGTATGGCAGGGGCTGTTGGCCCGGGCCGGGCGCGGCGAGCTGGAGGACCCCGCGAAGGCGGGCACCTCGCTGTCATCTTCGGACCTGGTCAACAAGACCGCGTTCCGGAAGTTCTACGGAGCCGACTACACGGGCCTGGCCACGGTGATCGCAAGCATGGATGCGAGCAGACCGCTGCCCGCGTCGCCCACCTCGACAGCTCCGCTGCCTCCTGCCACCCCGGTCTTCTGCTCCGACTGGCGCCTGCCGGTACGCGACTACCAGGAGTACACCGCGCTCGTCGCCATGATGAACAAGACCGCGCCCGACCTGCCCTTCCTGCTGCCGATCCACATGGCAGCCGCGTGCCTGGGCACGCCGACCGCCAACCCGCAGCACCGCCTCGACGCACACGGCGCACCGCCCATCCTGGTCTCCAACGCCCTGCACGACCCCGCCACCGGCTACCCGTGGGCGGTCTCGGTGGCCCGCCGGCTCGGCCGCAGCGGCGTACTCCTCACCTACGAAGGCCACGGCCACGGCAGCGTTACCAGGGGCCCGTGCATGCAGGACACCGTGGACGGTTATCTCACCGACCTGGAAGTCCCGCCCCAGGGCACCAGCTGCCCAGCCCTACCACTCTGACAGTCTCGTCCGGCTGGAGGGCTACCTCGTCCTCCAGCCGGGGCGGCGGAGAACCGCCGTCGTACGACCGCACAGACGAACGGCGAACGGGCCGCCTCACCGAATCAGCTCGGGATCGTCTCGGGCACCGCCGACTGCGACCAGAGTCCGCCGCCGCACGTGCCTACCACCAGCTGTACGGAACCCTGGCCCCACCGCGTCTCACCACCGCACTCGACAAGCCGGTTGAGCAGTGGCCCACCAACGTCCGTCGGCTGGCGGAAGTTGGGGGGCTCCGGTACGCGCTGCCCGGCGGGCTCCCGCGCTCCCCAGGCAGCGTTCCAGCCGGCGCCCGTACCAACTTCGAGACTCGGTGACCGCGGCACTCGCCCGGCACCGCCTGAGCCGGCTGGCCCGTCGGAGCTCTTTCCTCCACACCGATCGATACCTACCATCGGCACCACACCCGGGCCCTGGGGAGGCCGAGGCGATGTCAGGGCAGTGGCAGGGACAATGGCACCACCCGGAGATGGTCCCGCCGCCTGCCGACTGGCGGCCGACGCCTCCGCCGCTCCCGAGCCCAGGAGTCCTCCTTGGCAGCGCCTTCCGGATCCTGGGCCGGCACTGGCTGCGCCTGCTGGGTGCCCTGTTGCTGTCCCAGCTGGCGATCTTCGTCCTGGCCGGGATGACCTGGTTCGGCATCTACGCGCTCCGGGGTGGCCAGGACCCGGAAGGCGCCGCCAGCCCGGACTACGTGACGGACATGCTCCTGATCGTCCTCGTTCCCGCTCTCCTGGCCATCTTCCTGGTCCAGGGCGCTGTCGGGTCCCTGGCCTCCACCCTGGCCCAGCAGGACGCGAACGGACAGCGAGTCACCGTACGCGGCCTCCTGAGGGTGAGCGCGCCCCGGATCCCCGGCACGGTCGGCGGCTACCTGCTGACCATCTTCCTCTTCCCCTGCATGCTCAGCCCTCTCGCTCCGCTGCTGGCCTGGCCGTGGGTGGTGTACTCGCTCGCCCCGTCGGTCATGGCCCGCGACGGAGTGGGCATGTTCCGGGCCCTGGGCCGGTCGGCGGCGCTGATCAAGGGCGTGTGGTGGCCGGCGTTCTCCACCCTGGCCCTCGCGGCGCTGATCGCGTTCGGCATAGACCTGACGGTGGGCTTCCTGCCTCTTGACTCGATGGTGAACAGGGCCGGCAACGAGCCCACGGGCCCGCCCGACGCCTCCCTGTCCCTCGGCATCATCATCGCGGCCGTCTCCGTCGCCTTCAGCGTCCTGATGTTCCAGGTGGCCTTCGCCCACCTGGTCGCCGACCGGCTGTGCGAAGCCCTCAGGGCCCGCCACACCACCTGACCCTGGCCCTCGGGCACGGCCGTGCCGTGAAGTCGGATGTGAGTAGTCGGGGTACAGAAGATCCCGGCGAGAACGATCAGGGTCCGGTCGACGCGAGGGGTGATCAAGCGCTTGAACCACGGATATGCGGTCCTCCCGATCACAGCCCACCCCCCTTCGGTACGCACTGATCAACGCCGCCGCCAGCGCCATGGCGCTGCTCGGCTGCGCGTTGCTGCGCCGCCGTCCGCTGCCGGCCCTGGCGCTGCTGCTGGGCGGTTCGGTCGCCGCGTCGACGACGGTGAGCGTGGCGGACGTCCCACTGGCGCAGTTTCTGGCCTTCGATCTTGCGCTCGGCTGCGTCACGGCCACGCGGCCGCCGCACACGGGCCGCGCCGCCGCGGGCATGTCGCTGGGGGTGATGTCCGGCTACGTGCTCGTCCGACTGCTGCTCGGGGCGAGTCCGGGAGCGTCCGCTGTGCTGGTCATGGTCCGGGTCGCCGTGGTCGCATGGCTGACGGGGCGTTCGGTACGCGAGGACCGACGGCATGCCCAGGTACTGCGCACCCAGTTGACCACCCAGGCGGTCACCGCCGAACGGCTCCGCATCGCGCGTGAGCTGCACGACATGATCGCGCACAGCATCGGCGTCATCGCCCTGCAGGCCGGTGCGGCCGGCCGGGTCCTCGAAACCCAGCCGGCGGCGGCCCGTGGCGCGCTGCGAGCGATCGAGTCCGCCGGCCGGGAGACGCTCTCGGGCATGCGCCGGATGGTCGGCGCGCTACGCGAGGCGGAGGCCGGGCAGCAGGCGAAAGAGGCGGCGTTCGACCCGGCACCTGGTCTCGCGGACGTCGACCGGCTGGCCGAGCGGACGACGCAGGCCGGGGTGAAGGTCGACGTGCGCTGGAACTGCGAGAGGCGGCAGCTACCTCCCGAGATCGACGTGTCTGCCTACCGGATCATTCAGGAGGCGGTCACCAATGCGGTGCGTCATGCCGGGACCAGCTCCTGCCAGGTGTTCATCGGTTGCCAGGACAACGAACTCTCGATCGAGGTCCTGGACAGCGGACCCGGCCGCACCAACAGCTCGGGCTCCGGCTACGGACTCGTCGGCATGCGCGAACGAGTCGGACTGCTCCACGGTGACTTCCATGCCGCACCACGCCCCGAAGGCGGCTTCCGGGTTACCGCCCGCCTCCCCGTTCCGTCAGGAATCTCATGACCATCCGCGTCCTACTCGTCGACGACCAGCCGCTCATCCGGACCGCGCTCCACATGGTCATCACCGACTCCCCCGACATCGAGGTCATCGCGGAGGCCGGGACCGGCACCGAGGCCGTCGAACTGGCCGTGGACGCCGGACCCGACGTAGTCGTGATGGACCTCCGCATGCCCGGCATGGACGGCGTCGAGGCGACCCGTCAGATCATCGCGGGTCCGAGCACCGCGCATGTCCTCGTCCTGACCACCTTCGACGACGAATCCGTCTACGGGGCTCTACGCGCCGGCGCGGCCGGCTTCCTCGTCAAGGACTTGGCGGTGGACGACATCCTCGCGGCGATCCGGGTGGTCGCCGCAGGCGACGCACTGATCGCTCCCAGCGTGACCCGCCGTCTGATCAAGGACTTCTCAAGCCGCTCGGCCCCGGCAGCCAGGAACCGCCGCACACTGGCCTCCATCACCGACCGCGAACGTGAAGTACTGGGCCTCGTCGGCACGGGCCTGTCCAATAGCGAGATCGCCGCCCACCTGTGCATCAACGTCGCGACCGCCAAGACATACGTGACCCGTCTGCTGTCCAAGCTCGACGCCCGCGACCGGGTCCAGTTGGTCATCATCGCCTACGAGAGCGGGCTGGTGGAAGTTCCGCAGTGAGCGGCCAATTCAGGATCGGCTTCCACCTCATAGAAACGATGGATGGGTGGCCCGGAGGTGACTACTTCGACACCCGCGGCCTACTGCGGCAGCATTGCCCGTCCAGGGGCGCTGTCACCCTACCGGGACACTCTCACCGTCGCTTTGACCTTCGGCGATGGCGATCCCGACGACGCGATGAAGGGCGTTCTGGTACGCCAAAGCATTGCCTGGTTCCTTCTGCCAGGGGTGGATGATGACGGTGGCGGCGTGCAGCGATCCCAGAGGGGTTCCGAGGTGGAGGGCGGCGGAGCGTCGAGAAGAGCCGGTGGCCATCCGGACGAGTCGGATCGCCGCGTCCCACCGCAGTTGCCGTCTCGGTGCGTCGAGTTCGTCGAGCGGGGCGGTCCAGTACTCGGGCAGGACAGCTGGAATGGTGCGAGGGTCGAGTCGTATGTTCAGTGAGGGTTTCGGCTCGTTTCTAAACCCCGGCCGAACAGGCAACTCTTCCGAGTGATTGCATGCATACGGAACGTTATCTAGCCTGTTGCCGCAAGGAACTTGGACCGATCAAAATTGGGATGCGGCATGGCTGTACGAACTGTTCGAGGGTTTCGTAGGTTGTTCACGGCAATTGCGGGGGCGGGACTGCTGGCCGGCTCGTTCAGCACCTCCCCTGCTACTGCTGCTGCCGCTGCGGGGGCGGAGGAGTTCAAGGCGTTCAGTCTCTGGTTCGACATCGGCGAACTCTCCAACACCAACGAGTGCATCCCGTCCTGGGTGACGGCCCGGTACAGGGACGCGTCCGGCAGCGACACCTGGACCAGGCTGGTGCGCACCAACACCAACGGCTGCGACTCCGACCCGGAGCACCTGCAGAAGTTCGGCGACTTTCAGAACACCCACAGCCGGGTCAACCTGCTGGCCGGCCCCAAGCCGGCGAACCACATCGTCTGGAAGGACCTCACCAGTCTGACCCTGACGGTGAGCACACCGAATACCCCTCCAGGTCGTCAGAAGAATGTGAAAATCACTCGGCAAGAAATCTGGGCCCAGGACACCAACAACAACTGGCATAAGCTTTTCGACAAGCCCTACACTTACGTGTTCGCTGATGGCTACAACGACTTCGAGATGTTCGTCGACCACTAAGTTTGGTCTTTAACCTCTACCGCTTCCGGGGGCACGTGACGCGGCCGCCCTCCACGCTTCGAGATGTCGAGTCACGAAGTGCAAGAGTACGGCCGCTGCCCATGAGTGTCCCCGCTGCCCGGCGAGGGTGGCGGCCCGTACTACTGCGCCGTCAGACAGTGGGCAAGCCTGCGTACTTGTGGCGCCCGTAGCCGCGACCGTCACCGCGCCAGTCCAGGAACAAGATCGAATCGGCCAGGGCGCCGGGCCTGGCCCGGTGACTGGTCGTCGGCGTGCGATAGCGCCCGCCATAGTTCCCGCAGGACGTGCTGTCCTCTAGCCGACGCTCGATCTCCGTGAAGTCCCTCTCGACCACCACGGGGTCGGTCCAACTGGCGAGGCGACAGCCGCGGCCACCGCCGCGCAGCTGATGGTGACTACATGCTCCCCAACTCGTCAACCGCCAAGCCGGCGGCAACTTCGGCTGGTCAGCGATGAGCCTTTCCGGTGGTGTCGATCAGTTTGTGGGAGATGAGCTCGGCGACGGGGGCGGGCCAGAGCTGGATGAGGTGCTGTTCCAGGGGATGCTCGTCGTCGGGTTCGGTTGCGTTGCGGGCCGCGTCACGGCCGCGGGCGTGGACGCGGATCCGCGTGGGCCGGCCTGTATAGGCGGCCAGGGAGGGGAAGGGTGTCGCGTCGTGGGCGTCGAAAATGTAGGCGTCACCGTCTGGAAGTTCCAGGCTCGCTTCGACGACCTCGTCCCAGTCGTCCAGGACAGGCGCCGGTGGGGAGGTGGGGTGCAGTTCGAGGGTGACGGTGACGTAGCCGGTTTCGAGGCCGGTCAGGATGACGGCGAACGTGCCGGGAACGCCGATGCCGGTACCCGGGCGGAGTGGGGCGAGGAGTCCGTTGAAGCCGGTGTAGGTGAATCCTGTGGGGTCGAATTCGGTGCCGTAGAGGTAGTACTGGCTGTCGCCGGCCCAGACGGGTGCGGTGGCGGTGATGTCGTGGAGGGCGGTCATCAGGGCACCTCGACCCAGAATTTGTCGCCGTTCAGGACGCGCTGCGCCTTGTAGAAGGCGGAGAGGCAGCCGCCCTGGCTGTGCTGTTCGGAAGTGGGGACCCAGGCCCATCCCCAGTCGCGACGCTCGGATTTCGAGGCGCCCTGGTCGGTGCGTGCGAAGGGGTACTCGTCGCAGGACTGGCCCTGGGTACGTTTGCGGGAGGCAGGGCAGGCGGTGTCGCGGTTGGCGCGTTCGAGTGTGGCGTCGGTGCTGCGGGTCAGGGCACTGCCGCGGGTGGGGTCGCCGTAGTGGTGAGGGCCCGCGTCCATGACGCGGCGGATGTTCGCGGCGATGGCCGGGAGCCGGCTCAAGGTGGTGAGGGTCGGGCTCGCGGCGGGGAACACGCACCCGCGTTGACTCCGATCTCCTTGTCGCACCGGAACGCCTCGGACTTCCATGACGCTGTGCCCGGTGTGGCCGCGGCCGAGGTCGCGGTCACCGTGTGGGATGCGGTGGTGGTGTTCCGCTTGGTCGTGGAGTCCCGGTACGTGATCGTGCCTGCCGTCTGCCTGCCGGCCTCCACCGTCGTTCAACGGGTACGAGGGCTTCATCTGGGCGGAACTCCTCGATCGATGGCTCTGGTAGCCGTCCTCCGCACCTCGATGACCCCGTTCCTGTTCACGGTGTCGTCGCACGCGAAGAGGTCCTCCAGCCGCAGCGGGTGGTGTGGCTGAGCCGGTCCAGCGTGTTGCGACAGAACCGCTTCTCGAAGTCTTTCACCACCTTGCCCACCAGCCGCCGCACTTGCCCACCAGCCGCCGCACCTGCCCCGGCGCCGGCGCCGCCGCCGGTTCGATGTGGTAATTGCGGCACCGGGCCACGACCGCCGCGCAAGCCGGTCGCGCGACAGCTCCGCGGGCACAGCTCGGTGGCCAGGCGCGCGGCAAGGCGGTCCTGGTCCTCCTCGGTGTTCGCCCGGACCCCATACGCCGCCCGGATCTCGCCCTGGTGCCGCTGGATCGCCTTGCTCTGCCAGTCGTAGTCCGCCCACGCCTCCGCAGGCACCTTCACCTGCTGGGCCACGTAATCCACCGCAGCGGCCGTCACCTCTTTGACCCCGAGCGATTCTTGCGCCGTGGAAGGCCGTGCCGGCCGTCACGGCACCGTGAACCAGCAGATGTCACCGGAGTCGGGCAAACGGGAATCGGCATCGATCACTGCCGCGATTCGCGCCAAGGCCCCCGCCTTGTCCGATTTCCATGGCAGGAAGGGACCCTGTTCCGACTCTGTCAGGTCTCCCGGCCTCGCCCCGGCGTCGTACAGGTCGCCGACGATCCGCAGGAGCAACACAAGCTGCTCCTCGAACGAGGCTCCCCGTCCGAGCAAACTCCCCACGGCTCCGCTGATGACCGAGAAGCCGACCCAGTCGTCGTGTGCGTACTGGCTCAGATAGTCCAGCTCTCGGCGGTACGCCTCCTGGTTCACCAGGCCTCAGTCCCCATGCTGCGGAATGTGGAAGCGCTTCATGTCCAAGCCGTCCACGTCGTTGTAGTCAATGGTCGCTCCGCCAGACCTGCTGAACGACCGACAGGTCACGGTCGCCTTCGGGTCGTCCGACAGCTTCCATGTTTCGATGGTGCCCTTCGGAACCTGTCTGACTTCGGGATCGCCGAGTTTGGCGTGCAGATCCAAGCGGATCCTTTCCAACTCCACCTCGTCGACCATCCTCACGCCAGGGTTGATCTCCTCTCCCCTCATCTTGCCGTCGCCGTCGAGGGCGGTCCCGCGTGCGGAATCATGGCCGGAGCGGCCATGGCCGTCTCCTCGGTCTTCGTGGTCGGCAACAGCCTGCGTCTGCGCGGCTTCCGAGCCGCCACCGGCTGAGGAGCCGGGCCGGGTTCAGTGCGCGTTCCGGGCGTCCGAGGCGGATCGGCAGGGGGGTAGCCCCCCTGCCGATCCGCCTGCCCGCCGGATGGCCGCCGGGCGGCCCGGTCGGCGATCGTCGATCTCCTGACGCAGGGTGCGTACGGGGGAAGGGAAGAGCGTGCGATTCAGGAGTTCCAAAGCGGCAACGGCCCTGGTGGTGCTGGCCCTTGCCGGCGGGGCGGTGGCCCCCGCCTCAGCCGCGCCACGACCGCCTGCCGACGGCGTCTGGCGCGTCGAGGGCTACGGCACCGTTCTGTCGGTCGCGGACGGACGCCTACAGGAGTACCAGACGACAGCCGTGAGCTGCATCAAGGGCGCCGCAGCGCGGCGAACGGCCGAGGGCGCCTACCGCACCGACGACGGGACGGTCCTCACCATCCGGCCCTCGGGGTCGCTGCACGTGGCCGGATCGGCGGGGGACAGGGAGCTGCGCCGGCTGGCCGGGCTCCCGGCGGCGTGCGGGCGCTCCACGTCCGACGACCCGGTGACGACGTTCGACGTCTTCTGGCAGTCCTTCGAGGAGAACTACCCCTTCTTCGCGGCCAAGGGCATCGACTGGCACGCGCGACGGGACCTGTACCGGGCCAAGGTGCACGCCGGCACGACGAGGGACGAGCTCTTCTCCCTCTTCAGCGACATGGTGGCGCCGCTGTACGACGCGCACGTGGCCGTCATCGACGGAGACCGCCGCTTCGCACAGGTCCGCCCGGGCACGCCGGCGATCGGCGAGACGCTGGACGACAGGGTCAAGGACCACATCCTGCGGTACGACCTCGACGGCAAGAGCCCGACGGAATTCGCGAACGGGCGGATCGGCTATGCCGACCTGCCCGGCGGGCTGGGCTACCTGCGCATCTCCGGATTCGCCGGCTACGACGCGCAGGACTCCTCGTACGCCGCCCAGCTGGCCGAACTCGACAGGGCACTCGACACCGTCCTCACCGTCGAGCGGACCGCCGCCTTGAAGGGACTGATCATCGATCTGCGCATCAACGGCGGCGGCTCCGACGCCCTCGGCCTGCGCCTTGCCGGGCGCCTGAGCGACACTCCGTACACCGCCTACCGCAAACGCACCCGGTACACCCACCCGCAGCCCGTCCGGGTGCAACCCGACGCGCACGCCCCCCGCTACGGCGGCCCGGTCGCCGTACTGACCGCGAGCACGACGTTCAGCGCGGGCGAGACGTTCACCCAGGCCCTCATGGACCGGCCCGGCAGGACCGTCCGCATCGGCGAGGCGACCCAGGGCGTCTTCTCCGACGTCATGGAGCGCGCGCTCCCCAACGGCATGAAGGTCCGACTCCCGAACGAGGAGTTCCTGACCCGCTCGGGGCGGACCTTCGACGGTGACGGCATCCTGCCGCACCTTCGCACACCGGTCTTCACCGAGGAGGAGTTCGCGAAGCATCGCGACTCGGCCTTCGACACGGCCGTCGCGGAGCTCCGGGAGTAGCGGCGAGGCCGCCCCCGGTCGGCGAGGGTGAGGGCGAGGAACAGCGGCGCGGGGGTGAAGCCGGTCTGCACCACCGCGACCCACTGCGGCGAGGCGTAGGCGAGCCAGGTCACCGGGAGACGATGATCACCTCCGTGATGCCCCACCTCGTGCGCCGTGGCTGCTGAAGGAGTGGGATCCCACGTCGACCCCCAGGCCCGGAGAACCTACTGCGGGCCTGCGGGGGGTCGCCCCGCCACACGAACGGTGCAGTGACGACGACTGCGGAAGCTATAGGCCCAAACTCGAGGCGAAGCCCGAGAAATTGGGTGCTACGACCCGCCACTCGCACAGAAAGGGGTCCGTCCAGAAGTCGCTGCCGACGATACGAGGATCTGAGGGGTCAGGCCGGTAGTCGAGAGCCAGAGCGCCATCATCACCGGGGTTGCGAGTGGTGGCGATCAGCACTGCCCGTTCAACGTCAAGCCAAGGAAGTTCAAGCGGGGCGACGCTCCTGCTTCCGCGTGCCTGGCGAAAGAAGGCGGAGTGCGGATCATCGGCGACCATGTCCATCGATTGGGACGCGTACGCCATCTGCTCGGGGTTCGAGACGAAGCCAAGTGGGTCCTTGAACCACGGAATGGCCTTCGCCAGCACCACATCGCCCGGATGACGCCAGAGGTTGCGATCGATGAACGACGTCAGTAGGGCGGGCAGAGTAAGTCCACGGACTATCGAAGGCACCATGGTGCACAGGTTCGCACGCGGGGAGCACCGAGGAGACACGCTCTAGCGGGCGTACCTACGACGGTTCAGCGTGGAGCACACGTTCCGCCTGCTCAAGCAGACGCTCCTGCGTCCGCTGCGCAACCGGGACGCGCCGGAGCTGGACGAGGACGACGAAGGCGTGGGCTGAACGCCTTCTCTCGGCTCGCCCGCTGTTACGAGCGGCGCGCCACCGCATCGATACGCATGGTTCGACCTGGCAGACACGATCATCGCCGTGCGCAGTCTGACTCGGCAGGCACGGACGACTCACCGCCGGGACCAACGCCCGAACCGTCGGCAATGACTGTCGCGCCGTCCCTAAACGTCGCGCACCGCGAGCAGTTCGACCGCTGCCCCAGACGACTCCAGCAGCGGAGCAGCGGAGCAGCGGCAGAACGCCGGGAATCCGCGCGGTGCGCAGCGAGATCCTCGCTGCTGGGAAAGGAAACGCGGCTACATGACCGGCACTACCAGCATCCCCACCACTTCCGACCTCCGCGGCGACTTCTTCCCCGACTGAACGAAGAGCGGCCTCGCTCCCCCTCACGACCACAGCTCGGCCGTTCCCTGGCGTGGCACTCGTACCGGTCGTCTTCCTCGACCGGCCCGGTCCCGCCGAGCATCCGGGTCCTGGTGCATAGGCAGCCGGCGCGCTGACGCCGCGCCGGCGGCTTTCTGGGGTGGGTGGCCTGCGCGTTCGCAGCCACGGCCACCGCCTCATTCGCCTTCCCGACACGAGCGATACCCGCACGCACCTCACACCGGTAACCATGCGGCCTCGGAAGCGTTCCCCACACGTGAACGATCTACAGGTGGCAGGGGACGGCCCCGGCGCAGTGCCCGGACCGGCCGCGGCGGCTGCGGGCACCGCGGCATCCGACGGCGGCCCGCCCTGGCGGGGGCCGGTGCCCGCGGCCGTGGTGTTCGACTGCGACGGCCTGCTGGCCGACTCGGAGCCCCTGTGGGCTGCCGCGCGGGGCAAGCTGTACCGGCGCAGGGGCTTGGCGTTCGGGGAAACCGAGCGGAAGGCACTGCTGGGGCTGGACGTTCCGGACGTCGCCACGGTCATGGCCGGGCACTTCGGGGAGGCGGGGCGTGAGCGGTTCATCGAGCAGGAACTCCTGGATGCGGGCATGCGGCGTCTGCGCATGGGTGTGCGCGCGATGCCCGGGGCCCTTGAATGCGTGGCCGCGATCGCGAGATTGATGCCGGTGGCGGTGGCGAGCAACGCGCCCCGGTGCGTGCTGGACCCGACGTTGGAGGCTATCGGGCTCGCCGGCAGGTTCGCGGTGACGGTCGCTGCGGACGAGGTGGATGCCTCCAAGCCGGCCCCGGACGTCTACCTCGCCGCATGCCGCGGCCTGGGCGTGGTGCCGGAATCGGTTCTGGTCTTCGAGGATTCTCCTGTGGGGGTTCGGGCCGCGAAAGCCGCCGGGATTCCGGTCGTGGCCGTCGGGAACACGTCCCCCCTTGCCGATGTCCTGTGGGGGTCTCTCCTCGACCCCGGGCTTGCGCGATGGCTCGACTGCTGGCGTGCGGCGGGACACGGAAGCCGGCCGGAGCCGCCGGTGTGACCGCCGGGCGTACAGCGCCGCGAGCGGTACGCGCTCCAGGCAACCGCCGGCGCGTCCGGCACGCCGGCTCCCAAAATGCCTGCCCGGCGGCTCCCCCGGGTCCGGTCGTGCTTCATGCGCTCCTCCGGCCGTGCGGGGCCGCACGTGTCCGCCCGGGCCGCTGAATCGTTGCGCCGTACAGTGCCCGAGGCGGCAGGACCGCCAACCCGTCCGAGACAGGACCACCATGCCCCACCTCCACCGCGACCAGATCCGCTCCGTCCTGGAGAGCGAGTACACGCGCACCGTCGACCGCGGGAGGCTGCCCGTCGTCGAGCGCGAACTGACCCGCCTGACCCGCGAGGACATCAAGGGCGCGGTCGTGGAGCTGGGCTGCTACCGCGGGGCGATGACCACCTGGGTCCGCGCCGTCCTGACCGCCCTCGGCGACGAGCGGGCCGTACACACCTACGACTCCTTCCAGGGCCTGCCGCGTGGTGGCGAGAAGGACAATGCCGCCGTACCGGCGGGCGAGTTCACCGCCGGCCCCGAAGACGTCACCGCCCTGCACGACCGATTCGGGCTCCGGCGGCCCACCGTCCACCCCGGCTGGTTCGCCGACACCCTGCCCGGCCGGCTGCCCGACACCATCGCCTTCGTCTACCTCGACGGCGACATGTACGACTCGATCCTCACCGGCCTGACCCACTGCGTGCCACGCCTGGCACCCGGCGCGGTCGTCCTCGTCGACGACTACGCCGACCCGACCGTCCCCCTCGACCAGCCGACCGTCGCCAAACCGAAGTACCCAGGAGTCCTCAAAGCCTGCCAGGACTACTTCGCCGCCGCCCCGTACCCGGTCACCTGCGCCGCAGAGTCATGCGAACTCGGGATCTACCGCCAGCCGCAGCCGGCCGCCGTCTGACCGACACAGGGCAACGCTCGCCTCGCGTACCCGATCCCGGGACCGGTGCGGGCACGATGGAGGGGCAGTAGACATGGACCAAGAGCAGGTCGACGGCTTCGCCGCGCGTGTGCGGGCGATGGCGGCGGGCAGCGTGGCGGAAGGGGCCGGCGAGCCGGCGGCGCGGGCCCGTTGGGCAGGGATGTGGGACCAGGCGGCCGAGGTGGCCGGCCGCGCCTTCGAGGACCGTGATCCGGCCGCGCTGCTGGCCGCCCACCAGACGCTGGCGTGGTCGTACGACCAGCACCTGCTCACCCCCGACCAGGGCCCGGTGGGCGGCCAGTTCCACCCGGGAGTCGTCGGAGTGCAGCAGGTCCTGGAGCAGGCCTGGGAACGGAGCGAGTCGGCCCGTACCCGGTGGCCGGCGGACCGAGTCCCCAGCGAACCCGGACGCTTCGCGCAGTGGTTGTCGGAGCTGATCGCGGAGCACCCGGTGTGCGGCCATCCGCTGTTCGACTTCCTCTCCCAACATGCCTCCGCGGACCATGTGCTGCGTTACCTGGAGCTGGACGGCCCGCTGAACGTGCGGTTCTACGAGGTGCTACTCATGGCGATGGTCGGAGCCCGCGGGGCGATGCGGCAGGAACTGGTGCGCAACCTGGTCGACGAGACCGGCGACGGGGACGAGTCACGGGGCCACGCGAACCTGTGCCGGGCCGGCCTTGCGGCGTTCGGCCTGTCCTACGACCCCCTGGCTGTGTTGTCCGGGCACGGCTGGCAGGGCCTGGCCGGCTACAACCACGTCGTCGGTGTCACGCTGCACCGCCGCCGCCACTTCCGGATGATCGGCAGCCTCGCCGTCACCGAAGCCATGGACCCGCCCAACTACACCAAACTCCTCAGCGGCTGCACCCGGCTCGGCCTCACCACTCCCACCTGCGGAACGGACGGGGCGAGTACGGGCTGGGACGGCCCACTCGCCTTCTACACGGTCCACATCGTCCAGGAGGCCGACCACGCCGCAGGCTGGACGAAGAACGTCGTCACACCCCGCCTGGCCGCGCACCCCGACGCCGCGCACGAGATCGCACGCGGAGCCCTCGGCCGCCTCAACACCGCAGCCGATTACTACGACCACCTTCTGGCCGCATTCACCTCACCGCGAGCGCGCACCGCCTGAGTCGGGCGAGCGTTTCCCCGTGCTGCGCCGTCCCTCTCCAGGCGGGCGACAGCCGCCCGGGACCGCCGGGGAAAATACGCCGGCTGGTCCTGGACATCGGCTCGCGGCGATGGGCCGGGCCGTGGCCGACGCATCGTCGGCCACGGCCCGGCAGCCCGTCGGGCATCCGGCCCTGATGCCCGACGGGTCAGTCCTCGTTCGGTTTGGCGATGATGTCGTGTTCCCGGTAGACGTACAGCTCCGTGTTGGCGGGCTCGGTCTTCGTTGGCCCCGGCGGTCGGGCCTGGCTCCAGCACGGCAGCATGCCCGGCCCGGTGGCGGACATGGTCATGACCTTGCCGACGACGGAGCGGCCTCCCGCCACCACCTGAACGACGCCGAGTAACTCGCCACGCCAGTGGTCCGGCTTCCGCCAAGGGCCTCCCTCCGCGCCTGAGGCCCCCTCCGCGTCGGGGTCTCCTTCCGCGCCACGGTCTACCGGGCCGGGGTGAGGTGATCCAGGAGCAGCTTCGATGTCAGGTCCGGGGCTTCCTCGGGCACGAAATGACCCACGCCTTGCAGGAGTTCCAGGGCGGTAGGGGGCGGCGACCCAGGACGCCGTGTCCTCGATGCCCGAGCGGGCGATGGCAACGTCCGCGGTGCTCGCGATGAACAGCGTCGGCACACTCGTTTTCGCCGGCTTGGGGAAGCCACCGGCCCGGTACCAGTTCAGGGCTGCGGTCAGCAGCCCGGGCTCGGTCGCGAAGCGCTCGTAGTGCGCCTCGATGAGGTGGGCGGGCATGCCGAAGCGGTCGAAGTCCGCGAGCATGAACTCCTCCCCCGCCGGCGGCGGCAGCCGGAACAACTCCTGATAGTGCGCTATCCGCCGCTGGACCGGGTCATGGCGAAGAGCCCGGCCGAACGCACCCGGATGCGGGAGGGAGACGGCCGTGAGCGTGAGGATCCGGTCGCCGTGCCGGGTGGCGGTCGCCCAGACGACCGCAGCCCCCAGTCATCGTCGGCGATCCGCAGGACGTCGGCCACAGATGGCCCGTGGCGTAGTCGGCGACGTCCACGGGACGGACACCGGGGCTGTACCCGCGCTGATCCGGGGCCACCGCACGGTAGCCGTGCGCACCCAGGGCGTGGAGCTGGTACGTCCACTGGCCGGCGAACTGCGGAAACCCGTGCAGCAGCAGAACCGGGGTACCGGCCCGCGGACCGCAGGCCAAAGCGTCGAACACCCCCACCCCGGTGGCGATGCTCAGCGGCGTCAACGGCGCCTGCACTCCCGGGGCCGGCGACGCACTCTCCAGCCCCACGCCCGCCCAGCCGAACGGCAGGCAACCACCGCCGAGCCGCGGGCAGGGGCCAGCCCGTGCGGCGGACACCACAACCAGGACCACGAGACCGGCTCGACCCGGGGGCGGCTCCGTGCCCTCGACGCATTCGGCATCGCCGCCCAGACCCGGCAGGAACGGGCCTTCGAACACACAACAGCAGGCAAAAGGGCCGTCACCCGTGAGCCTGGTAACGGCGGGCGTAGTCCACCTGCACGAAGCCGGCGCCCCTCCGGCCCGCCACGCGCCCGCCTGCAGACCGGCGACGAGCAGCAAGCCCTCCACGCCGATCCGATCCCGGCCACTCAAAGCCCACCACAGCGCCCGTCCCCGCCCCGCCCATCGCCGAACCCCCCGCCGCCCGGAGGCGGGGGCCTTCGCCGTCATCGGCCCCGGCCCGCGGCCTTGGCCGGGGCCGGCTGCTGCCGGTGCGCGGGCACGGCACGCTCCGCGGGTGCCGCCTGACCGGGCGCGGCGCCGGTGGGGGTGGTGGTGGAGCGGGAGCGTGCCGCGCCCGCGGAGACGCGGTGGCCTTCGGGGAGCGGGGTGCCGGGCTGGGCGGTCAGGACGCGCGGCATGGCGCCGACCAGGCGGCCCGCGAGCTCGCCGGGCGGGCCCGCGTTCCAGGCGGTTTCGTCGGCCAGGCCGGCCAGGTGCCGGCCGACCGCGGGCGGGCCGTCGCTCTCGCCGATCCGGTGCATGCGGGCCGCCGGCAGCGGCCAGTGGCGGTCGCCTACCAGCAGGCCCGCCGCCTGCTCCGGCAGGACATGCCGGACCATCGCCACCATCCGGCCGTGCGCGGCCTCCGGCACCCCCAGCTGGTGCAGGGCGCGGGCCCGGTCGACGAGGTCGAGGTCGGGCGGGACGCTCTCAGCCGCGCGAACGCGTCGGTCTGCGCATTCCTCAGGGTCACCGGGGTGTCACGCGGTGAGTGCTGGGTTGGGGGTGAGGATCCGTCGCAGGATGCCCTCGACCTCGCTGCGGGTGGGTGGCCGGCTGCCGGCGAGGCCGCGCAGGGTGAGTCCGTTCATCGCCGCGACAGCGGACTGCGCCGTGAGGGGGTCGACGTAGGACAGGAGGGCGTCGGTGGTGGCCACCGTGTAGCGGTCGGCGATGGGGCGCAGGGCGGGGCGGCGCAGGGCGGCGAGGTAGAGCTCGAGTTCGACTGTCTGGTAGGCGCGGTCGGGGCCGTAGGCGTGGAGCATGGCGTCGGTGAGCAGGACGGCGAGTTGGTCGGGGGTGAGGTCGGGGCGTTGGGCGACCCATTCGGTGAGCATGGCGGCGTAGCGGTCGTAGGCGAGGGTGAGGGCAGCCTGGATGAGGTCGTCTTTGGTGGCGAAGTGGTAGGTGGTGGCTCCTAGGGGTACGCCGGCTTCGTCGGCGACGGCCCGGTGGGTCAGGCCTTCGATGCCGCGTTCGGCGATGACGCGCAGGGTCGCTTCCGTGATCTCGGCGATGCGGCGTTGCGGGTCGCGGCGGCGTCGGGGGGAGGGAGGCTGGGCGGGCATGGGGGACGACTCCGGAGGCAGCGTGGCGGGTAGCGGTACGTATGTACCGTAGATCGTTCCGGAGCCCTGCGCGATCGAAGAGGCATGGAACAGAGGGTGTGGCGGGATTCCAGCTCCACCGACCCAGATCTAGGACACCATATGTCCGTATTGCGCCTCGCGGTGGATTCAAGTTACAGTACAGATGTACTGAAGAGGGTCCGGGAAGAGAGACACACCTGCCGCATCCGCCCCGCGCCCGCCTTCCGCTCGCGCCGGCGCCCGGCAGATCCCGCGGCTCCTCGACCCCGCCCCCTCCTGCTGAAAGGCTTTCTCCATGCCCGCTGTATCTGCCCCCGCCGCTGCCGTGGGGGCGCTGGCCTCCTGTGCGCTGTGGGGTCCCGACGGCAGGGTGCTCGCCGAGTTCTACGCCGCCGCGCTGGGCTGGCACCTGGCCGGCGAGTTTCCCGGCGAGGAGGGCGTGCCCAGCGCGTTCCTCGTCACCGACGGCTCCACCCGCCTCGTCTTCCACACGGCCCGGGACTTCAAGGCCCCCGACTGGCCGGCGGACGAGTTGCCGTTCCACCTCGACCTCGCCTTCGAGGACGTCCCGGCCGCCGAGCGGCGCCTGCTGGCCCTGGGCGCGGTCAAGCCCGCCCATCAGCCCGGCGGCGAGTACTGGACCGTCCTGCTGGACCCCTCCGGGCAGCCGTTCTGCATCAGCGCCGGATGGCCCGAGGGTTCCTGATCCCCATCCCCCACCCACACCACTCCAGGAGGACCGCCATGGCGTACGCGCCCTGTTTCAGCGTCAAGGACACCGCGACCAGCATCACGTTCTACAAGGAGCTCGGCTTCGACGTCGACTCCAGCACCGCCAAGCCCGGCGACGACATCCACATGCTCTTCTACCAGGGCGAGTTCTGCGCGATGCTCTACAGCAACGACGACCTCAAGAACTGGCTGCCCGTCCTCGCCGACACCCCCATCGGCTTCGCCGGCATGCACTACCTCGGCGTCGACGGCCTCCAGGCCGCCTACGACCACATCTCCCGCCACGCGGAGATCGTCAAACCCCTCACCGAGGACCACAACGGGGTGCGCCTGTTCTACTTCCGCGACCCCGACGGCTACGTCATCGGCGTCAACGAGAAGTCCACCGTCAACGCAGGCTGAACCCCCGCCCGCCATCCCCCACCGACTCGGACAAGGACCACACCCCGTGAGCACCACCCCGACCAGCGCAGCCGCACGTGCGGTCGTCGACGCCTGGGCCGCCGCCTACAACGACCAGGACTTCGACCGTTTCGGCGCCCTCTACGCCCCCGACGTCCCCTACACCTGCGCCGCCTACGGGCTCGCCTTCACCGGCCGCGACGCCTTCGTCGCCCACGTCAAGCAGTACGCCGGCGCCGTCCCCGACCGGAAGATGACCCTGCGCCGGGTCATCGCCGACGGACAGACGGTGGCCGTCGAGTTCGACTTCGACGGCACCAGCTCCGGACTCCACCCCGCCCTGCCCCCCAAGGGCGAACCGGTCCGCACCGGCTTCTGCACCGTCCTCGAAATGCACGACGGCCGCATCACCTCCCAGACCGACTACACCGGCGGCACCCGGTGACGTACCGGCGCGGACACACCCGGAAGGAGCAGGGGCATGGCGTATGACGAGGTACTCGCGGAGCGGGTGCGCGAGCGGCTGGAACCGGAAGGGGTGACCGCGAAGAAGATGTTCGGCGGAATCACCTTCCTGTTCCAGGGCAACGCACTGGCCAATGTCTACGACGAGGGTCTGATGGTGCGCGTCGGGCCCGACGGGATGGACGAGGCCCTCGCTCGCCCGGGAACCAGACAGCTCGTCTTCCGCGGCAAGGAACAGAACGGCTGGGTCCTGCCCGCCGAGGAAACCCTCGACGACGACGTGCTCGACGACTGGCTGACCTGGGCCATGGAAGTCACCGCACAACTCCCGCCCAAATGACAACGCCACTATGACCGTGTCCTATGTGGTGAGGCGTCATTGAACTCTGTATGGGGCGGGACACGTGGAGTTGGATTGTTCCGCACGGGTTGTGGGAGATCGCGGAGCCGCTGATCCCGCCATCAAGGGTGCGGTCGCAGGGCGGCGGGACGCGGGACACACCTGAGGAGACGCTATTCGCCGCGATCGTCTACGTGCTGGTCAGCGGCTGCGACTGGCGGTCACTGCCACCATGCTTCGGCATATCGAAGTCGACGGCCCACCGCCGGTTCCTGATCTGGTCGAGGGCGGGAGTCTGGGGCCGGCTGCACGAGGAGATCCTGTACCGGCTCGATGACGCCGGGCTCCTCGATCTCTCCCGCGCTGTCCTCGACTCCGCCCACGTCAGGGCGAAAAAGGGGGGGCGAACTCACAGGTCCGAGCCCCGTGGACCGGAGCAAGCCGGGTTCCAAGATGCACGTCCTGTCGGACGCGGCAGGACTGCCCCTCCTCGTCGGCGTCTCGGCCGCCAACACCCACGACAGCCAGGCCTTGAAGCCCATGGTGCTCGGTAACCAAGCGAGACACGACCCCCACCGCGGCCGTCACTTCAAAACCCGGAAACCGCACGCCGACAAGGCTTACGACATCCCTGAACTGCGGAAATGGCTCCGCGGGAAACGGATCGGCGTCCGCATCACCCGCAAGGGCATCGAGGCGAGCGAACGATTAGGGCGTCGGCGGTGGGTGATCGAGCGGACCATGTCCTGGCTCACCGGATACCGCAGACTCAACCACCGCTAGGAGCGCCACCCCCGCAACCACCTGGCCTCTCCAGGTCTCGCCGCTGCCCTGTGCTGCTATAAGCGACTCGTTCGCCCCACCACATAGGACACGGTCTTTGTGTGCCTGAGCGCTGTAGTTGGCCGGTCTGGTCATCTCCAGCGCTCAAGCATGGGGCGGCGTTTAGAGCCAGTCGGTGTAGCGGGTGGGGGCGAGGTGAGCGTCCATGTCGGTGAGGACGTCACCCTTGACGACGGCGAACATGCCGGCCGTGGGGTCGGTGACGACGGTACGGTTGTCGCCCTTGTGGGACAGGGTGATCCGGCCCAGCTCGTCCAGGGAGAAGACCTCGGGGCCCCCGATGTTGTGGATGCCGTTCACCGGGTCGCCCGCGGCGACCTCCGCCACCGCGTTGGCCACGTCCTTGGAGGCGATCGGCTGGATCGGCGTGGGGGGCAGCCGGACCGTGTCGCCGTCGGTGGTCCAGGACAGGACGGCGTCCATGAACTCCATGAACTGCGTTGCCCGGACGATCGAGTAGGGAACGGGCCCGGCCGCGAGGACGTCCTCCTGGAGCACCTTGGCCCGGTAGTAGTCCAGCTCCGGCACCTGGTCCGCGCCGACGATCGAGAGGATGACGAAGTGGCCGATGCCGCCCTTCTGGGCCGCGGCCAGCAGATTGTCCATCGAGGTCTGGAAGAAGGCCCGAGACGCTTCGTCGAAGGTCGGGGAGTTCGTCAGGTTGACGACGACCTCGGCTCTCGCCACCGCCTCCTCCACCCCCTGACCGGTGATGACGTCGACTCCGGTCGACTGCGAGTGTGGTACCGCCTCATGACCGGCGGCGTTCAGAATCTTGACGACCTGCGACCCGATCAGCCCGGTACCACCGATGACTGCGAACCTCATGACCTGCCTCTCGTCGGGAGATACATCTGCAATACGGCCCATGATCCCGATATGGGCGTTTGACATGAGGTAACGGCCTGCGTCTGGTGCGCGTGTTGCGCAACCGGCCAACTCGCGCACTCAATGGCCTCCAATTCGGCGGTGGTCGGCCCACCGCCGACCACGAACCGGATGGGCCGGCAAGCGCCAAGCTCTCCTGGGGCTCGCCGAGGACTGCCCCACCACCACCGTCGTGTACGAACCCGCCTCATAGCAGCGCCACGGACCTGCCCGCGACCCATGCGACCGGGCGGCCGGCGGGCCTGCACCGCGAACTGCCACAGCGCTGTCGAGAACGAGGAATGGGAGGAAGGGTTGCCGCCGGTCGGTGACCAGCGGCAACCCGAGGGGACGGTGACGGGGGCGGTCAGCCGAGGGGACGGCAGATCGCCATGGCGACGACGTGCTGCGTCGTTCCGCTGGTCTCACCACCCGCGGTAGTCGGTCAGATATCGGCTGCTCAGGGGCTTGATGACCAGGCCTTCGACCCCTGACACGTCCCGGGGCGCCGCGTGCGCGGGCGGTGGCCCGGCGCTGCAACGCCTGAAACGACAACCGGCCCTCCTCGGCGTCCCAGACGACCAACTCGCCTTCGAGGACCAGGCCAGGTGGCAGCTACTCGGCAGCGGCCACCAGGTCCGGCCACCGGTCCTGGACGAGCGCCCCGCGGCGGGTCTGCACCACCACCACCACCACCGCACCGCCCGGGCCGGCCGGAGTGAACAGCAGCGCCCGGTGCCCGTCCAGCTTCCGCTACGCGCTGTCGGACAGTCCGCGAGTACTGTCCAGGCTCGTGCCGATCACGGGCCGGCGGGTCCACTTCGCTCGCCGCGCTGCGCCGCGCTGGGCCGGCCAAGCCGGAGGGACCTGAAGCCGGTACGCCGCCGGGGACCACCGATGGTCACCATCCGGCCGGATCCCAGGGAGAGCTGCCGACACCTGCACAGGTGAAGTCGCCAGTACCAGGGTCGGACAGACGCTCCCACCGGCCCTTGTCCGATGACCCCAATCATGAATTGTCAGTATCCGCTGGGGGAAAGTTGGCCACGCGTGACGAGATCTTTGGCGGTTTCGACGTCGGGTGTCATCCAGCGGTCCTCGCCGAGGGCCGGCACGTGTTTACGGAAGCGCTGGTGGAGTTCGGTGGTCGCCTTCGCCATGGGCAAGCCCGCCATGAGAGGACGCGCCAGGTCGATCCCCTGTGCGGCGAGGAGGAACTGTACGGCCAAGACCGTCTCGGCGCGTTCCAGGTTGTCATCGAGGTTGCGGGCCGAGGCCATGGCCATCGTGTTGTGGTCCTCCTGGCCGAACTTCTCCGGACGGGACAGCACGCCGGCGGGCATCGCCCGTACCTGCATCTCCGGGATGAGCGCGGCGCCCACGGTCTGCACTTGCACCATGCCCGAGTTCAGCCCGACCGGCGGCGCCGCCAGGTTGTCCGGCAGCCCGTAGCTCCACTTCGAGGCGATGAGCCGCCCGGCCAGCTCGTGGCTGAGCACCGCCACATCGGTGACCTGCGCGTTGAGGGTGTCGATCGCGTGCCCGATCTGCGCCCCGTCCCAGTTGCCGCCCATGACGAACTCGTAGGAGTCGTCAGCCCTCTTGAACAACAAGGGGTTGGACGTTGATGCGTTCGCCTCGTGGCCGATGACGGTTTCCGCCTCGGCGATGGTCTGCCGGGCCGTCGCGACGATGTGCGGGGCAGCTCGCACCGACACCGCGTCCTGCACTCGGGGCGACTTCTCCCCGAATTGTTTGCGTCCGGAGTCGGTCATCCAGGCGCTGCCCCGGGTCAACGCCCGCAGGCCGGCCGCTTCCTCCTCCTGAGCAGGAAATCGGCGCTCGGCGTGCGTGCGCTCGTCAAATGAACCTGCCTCCGCCCGGGTCGCTTCGAGGAACAACCCGAACGCACCGTCGAACTGGTCGAGGAAGGTCTCGGCCCGGCCGACGGAGGCCGCGTAGCGGGCTGTCAGCACGCCGCTTCCACTGATCAGCGGAAGTGCCTCCCCTGCCTGCAACTCGAACGTCGCGGGCAATCCGGCCTGCTTGAGGACGTCTTGGGTGCGGCGTGGTGGCCCGCTGCGCAGTCGTGCGCGCCCCCCGTCCCCGGTGAGGGCCAGACCGGCCGCTGCCATGGGCTGGAGGTCGCCGGTGCCCAATGACCCGATCTCCGGCATGACAGGGGTTACTCCGGCGTTGACCAGGGCCAGCATGCGGTCGACCATCTCAGGCCGCACACCCATGTGCCCGCGGGCCATCGCGTTCGCCCGCAGCACCAACGCCAGCCGGGCCACACCCGGGGAGAGTTCGCCTCCCGTCCCCGCCGCATGCGAGCGAAGGATCCTGCGCTGGAAATCGCGCTGTTGCTCATCCGTCAGCGTGTGGTCCTTCAGCGGTCCCAGAGCCTGGTTCCAACCGTAGACATGTTGCCCGCTCCGCAACGCGGCCAATGCTCCCGTACGGGCCTCGCGCATCCGCTCTGCTGCGGTCGGTGCGAGCCTCACCGATCCGGTGACTCCCCGCAGCACCGCTTTCATCTGCGCGACCGTTAGATGATCACCGTCGAGAACGACCTCCGGACTGCGGGACGACAGCGCCGTGATGGACGAGGCCTGGGCCCGCGTGGGATCCGGCGCAGCACCTCCCGCAACGAGCACGAGTGCCGTGGCCGTGATCACGGCGGCCCGCACCGCGAACCGCATGCGCGGCGTCACCGATCCATCTGATCCGACCGGTTCACGGAAACGCCCTGCCGCAGGCTCCCGCCTGCGGCGATATGAAGCGAAAGAATAGTTCACCTCGTGATCGTCGGCACATGCGAAGCCTTCCTTAAGAGGCTGGTGATCATGGGCTGGCCAGTGCGAACGGGGCAACGCCGACCGGCCGGAAGTGCCACGTCTCTTAACGCATTTGGGGTGCCACCCGCGCCGCCGTCCATACCTGGTCCTGCACCCACCCATGCGCGGTTCTGGTCCGTCCCGAACGCCCGGGACGGGACCCGGATCGGCCTGAGACCCCACTCGGCCACTCAAGCCGGTCAGCGCAGAGGCCGTACTCCGCCCGGCATCTTGGGGAGCGGAAACAAGTCCCGGCCAAGGATGCCGCTTGAGGCGATGATGTACTTCGCGTTCCGCTACAGCCGGCTACGATGGCGTGTTTCAGGTGCTCGTCGACCAGGAAGGCAAGCACGCGGTGTGGTCGATGGACTGGCTGATCAGGCCGGGCTGGACGGCTGTCGGGAAGTCGGGCGCCAAGGAGTAGCGCCCGGCGTACCTCGAGGACGTGCGCCTCGGTTCCCGGGGAACATCGCGGCGGACTCGGCCGCGCCCCAGGTCAAAACGTCGAGAACCTGCCGCCCGGGTTCGTCCCCCTTGCGGGGCCGGCCGTGCATGCCTTCGCGGTCGGCGAACAACGCCCGACGGCCGGGCGGGCTCCACGTCGTGCTCCACGCCATGCAGCGAACACCGGTCTGTGGCTGGTTTCGTCCTGGCTGCACCCGGGCCGGACAGCTCATCGCGGACGCCACCAACCCCACGGTGGTCTGGGAATGCGATGCGGCCGGACAGGCCGAGACGTTCCAGCTCCCCGAGGGCCATGTCTTCGACCGCGCCACGAACACCATCGTCCCGCCCCTCGGCTGAGAGCACCGGGCCGGCTTCCCGTGTGAGGGAGCAACCCACCACGGCCGACGATCCAAGCCGCTCCAGCCCGGCCGCCGTGCGACGCGCCGACGGCCCGCGCGGGCTTCACACGCCGAGCGCGTCCAGGCGGTGCTGCTGCGACAGTCAGCCGGCGGTCGCGGCAGGGCCCTGGCCGAAGAGCGGGACGTCGTCGGCCGTCATGTCCAGACGGATCCGCCGGAACCTGAGCGGATCCGGAAAGGCTTCCGGCCAACGGCCCTGTCCACGCTCACCTCCGCCACTACCTCCGGGTCTGCAGGGCGCGGTCGCCACGCGCGCACGTTCGCGCCGTGGCTGCTCTGGCCGCGTAACGGGCACCGGGGTCTCGTGATGCTCCGGCGAGAACCCGGCGGGCTGGACCTGTAGGTGCCGGGGCGGTGCAGCGCCGGGCAGCGGTCGGGGCCGGTGCAGCCCTTCACCACATCGGGTTGGCAAAGAACAAGCTCAGCTGGTCCTGACGATGTCGTCAGGCTTCCAGGTCTGGTCGTAGAAGGCGGTGGCAGTGCCGTACAGGCGCAGGGCGACGACGAAGTTGCGGCCGGGGACGGTCTGGATGAAGGCGGTGGCGGCGACGCCGTCGGGCTGCCGGGGCGCGAACCAGAGGTCGATCGATCCGTCGGTGTTCTGGGGGACGTCGTAGTAGCTGTTGGTGGAAGGCAGGAGTTGGGCGGTCTCGGGCATGGTGCCGTCGGTGATGTTGTAGGCCGTCACCGCCCAGAACAGGTCGGCCGGCGGATCGGCGGGCAGGCGCAGCCGGTAGGTATGGGAGCCTGTCAGGAAGGCGCCGTCGGCGTCGCGGGCGGTGTAGGGGTACTTCGAGCCGGCTCCGGTGCTGTGCACGACCATGGCGGGGGCCGAGGAGTAGGCGTACTGGAAGAACCGCGATCGGGCGTTGATGTCCGGGTAGCTCGCCTGCATCCACTCCGCGGTGCCGCCGCACCAGGCGGCCTCCCAGGTGCGGTCGTCGTAATAGAGGTTGCGCTTGTCCTCCCGGCCGAGTTGGGCCAGGGCGAGTGTCATCCGCGGGGCGTTCTCCAGGGCTCGTTCCAGCTGCTCGCGCTGCCAGTCGCAAAAGGTGAAGGGATCGCCCTTGACGATCCCGATGGAGGCGAGCACGCCCCGCAGCTCGGGGTCGATCGCGCCGATGGGCTCGTAGTCGACGAACTCCTTGAGCTTGGTCCAGTAGGACATGTCCGTCGGGTACATCATGTTCACCCGCACGCCGCTGGCGTTGGGGAACTCCATCGCGGGGACGTTCTTCTCCGGCGCCCAGAGCGGGTAGATCCGTGTCTTCTCTGCGGTGGCCGCACCCGCCGGGGGGTCCGGCCCGCCCTCGCCGGGGCCCATCAGCGTGCGGACCACCTCGCCGCCTTCGCGAAGCTGGGCGTGGACTGGGCGTGGCACGCCACCTCGCACGTCGTTGAGCTGGGAGGTCAGCGAAGTGGAGGCCCCGGGCCGTCGTGGCCCTCGGGGCGTTCTTCTTGCCTCCTGGCACCGGAACGGCGGTGCGACACGGGCTGCAACGCGGGTACTCAGAGCGACCGTTGGCCGGTGGCTGTGCAGGTTGGAGGTGCAACACGCTAGCTGTACTGACCCGCAGCGTTGTTGATGCTGCTGATAGGCGGGTGCCCGTCGAGTGCGGTGTGGCAGCGGTGGTGGTTGTAGGTGTGGAGGAAGTCCGCCAGGGCAGCGGTCCGCTCATCGTTTGAGGTGTAGGGCTGTTGGTAGGCCCACTCGTCGAGCAGGGTGCGGTTGAAGCGTTCGACCTTGCCGTTTGTCTGTGGCCGGTAGGCGCGGGTGAGCTTGCCGGCCGCGCCGAGTTCGGCGAGGGCGGTCTTCCAGGCCTTGGCCTTGCGGTAGGACCAGGCGTCGTCGGTCAGTACCCGTTCGATGCGGTCTATGCGGTGGCCGGCGTAGAAGGCCGCCGCTCTGCGTAGGAAGCCTGCGCAGGTGTCGGCCTTCTCGTCGCGATGGATCTCTCTGTAGGCCAGGCGGGTGTGGTCGTCGACGGCGGAGTGGACGTAGTCGAAGCCCATGGCGGATCGGGGGACCAGGCCAGCCTGGCGGCCCAGTGCCTTGTGACCTCCGCAGTCGGGGATCCGGCCGAGCTTCTTCACGTCGACGTGGATCAGCTCGCCGGGACGTTCGCGTTCGTAGCGGCGGATCACGGTGCCGGTCGGGCGGTCGAGACAGGCCAGGCGGTTCAGCCGGTGACGGGTGAGAATCCGGTGCACGGTCGAGGCGGGCAGGCCCACGAGCGGGCCGATCCGGACGGGGTCCGAGCTTGCAGGTCCGCCGCAGGTCGCAGACCCGTTGCTCAAGAGCGGCTGCCGTTCGGTGCGGTGTCGTGGCCGGTCTGCTGGGCCGGTCGGCCAGGCCCGCATCGCCTCCGGTCTTCCACCGCCGGACCCATTTGTGAGCGGTGGGCCTCGATATGCCCATCTCCGCCGCCACGTGGGCGACCGGACGGCCGGCCAGGACACGTTCGACCAGGATCCGCCTGCCGTGAACGGTCAGCCGGGCGTTACGGTGGGACACGTGTCGGCGTACGACCTTGGCTCCCCAGGTGTGTACGGATGAACGTCCCCAGCTACGGTTCACGGGTAGCAGAGCGATGGGGGATTGGGTTGGAGCTGTGGGACCAGGACATCGCGCTGTACGGAGAGGAGCTGGAGGCTCTGGACAGCAGTACGCGGGCTGACCTCGTGCTGGACGTGGTGGCATCGACGATCCCGCTCTTCGAGCCGCCGTCTGACCACTTCTTCCCGAAACCGCACTTCGAGCTGGTCGAGTCCGTTCTTGCCCTGCGGGCACAAGCTCCAGCGAGCTGGTGGGATGACGCGGCCTTCGCACGAGACTTTCTGGCTCGCTACGACCTTCTGCCAGATGTCCCCGCCAGGCCAGCAGTCGGTCCCTTCCTGATCGCGCTGGTTCGACTCTTCGAAGCACCCGGCGGTGGTCTCTCGGCCAACGACGCGCTGGAGTGCCTGTCCAGCTGTTATGAGGCAGTCCTGGTATCCCGGTTGACCGGGCGAGTCACAGTGGCGGACGAGAAGCAGGACCCAATGTGCCAGCAGGCCATCGCGCGCCAGAGAGGCTTGGTCCTACGCGCGCTCGGATGAAGCCGTCGATAGGGACCGTGTTTCACGCGGGATCGCCGGCCCGGATCAGGCGACGTCGTTCTCTCGCCCGATGGCCATGAGGCGGTTCTTCAGTCGGTAGCTGGGGCCGTTGATGGAGATGACGTCGCAGTGGTGGAGGAGGCGGTCGAGAATGGCGGTGGCCAGGACCTCGTCGCCGAACACCTGGCCCCACTCGCTGAAGGTCTTGTTCGAGGTGAGGATGATGGAGCCCTTCTCATAGCGCTTGGAGATGACCTGGAAAACCAGGTTGGCCTCGGCGCGTTCGAGGGGCTGGTAGCCGACTTCGTCGACCACGAGGACGCTGGGCCGCAGGTAGGTGCCGAGCTTGCTGGTCAGCCGTCCGGTCTCCTCGGCGGTCTTGAGGTTGCGGACCATGTCGTCGAGGCTGGTGAAGTAGATCGAGTAGCCGGCCCGGCAGGCCGCGACGGCCAGGGCTACGGCGATGTGTGTCTTGCCGACCCCGGGCGGCCCGAGCAGGGCGGCGTTGGCCTTGGCCTCGATGAACGAGAGGGTGGCGAGGTCCTTGACCTTGCGCGGGTCGAGCTCGGGCTGGAAGGCGAAGTCGTATTCGTCCAGGGTCTTGTGGTGCGGCAGTTTCGACAGTCGCAGGCCCTGGCGAAAGCGGCGGTCGTCACGGACGGCGAGTTCTTCGGACAGCACCAGGTCGAGGAAATCGAGGTAGCCCATCTTCGCCTCGTCTGCCCGGCGGGTGTACTCGTTGATGGTTTCCGCGAGGTGGGGCAGGCCGAGCTTGCCGGCCGTAGTGCGGATGCGGTTGCCGGTCAGCTCGCTCAAGACGTTTCCCCTGTGCTCGGGTGTGTGGTGAAGGGGCGGGTTCCGGTCAGCTCGTCATAGACCGACAGCGGTCGGCGGCCGACTTCGATCCGGGTGACGGCGGCCCGGCTCAGCAAGGTTTCCAGCGGACCGGCCTCCCGTCTTGGCGACGGTTCGCGCCGGGGCTGGGCAGGGATGTCGTCGGTGGTGGTCCGGCGTCCTTTACCCGTCGGCAGGCCGTCCCAGTGTGTCTCGTCGACGACGCGGACTCCGCGGCCCACCGCCCGCGGGTGGATCGCCAGCAGGCTCTCTCCATCTTGGCCGGGGGTGGTCGAATGGAGCATGACCTGGGACTTGGTGGCCCTGATCTCGATCAGTTGCCGGGGGCGGACCTTGCAGGCCGGCACCGAGTAGAGGTTGCCGCCGAAGGCGACCAGGCAGTCCTTGCCGACCGGCCGCAGATGCCGCTCGGCCACCAGATACGGGGCCGGCGGCAGAGGTTTGAGGGCCGCGTGGTCGCGGGCCGCACGCTCTCCGATGATCTGCTGGTGAGTCCTGTGGGCCTGGGCCCGTCGCTGCGGGACCCAGGTGGTGAAGGCGGCGTCCATCTCCTCGATGGAGGAGAAGGACCGGCCGGACAGGACGTGGTCGCGGACGATGAGAACCTGCCGTTCGACGCGGCCCTTGCCCGTGGGCCGGTAGGCCGCCAGGACGTCAATGTCGAAGTCGTAGTGGCCGGCGAACCCGACCGCCTCCGGATGCAGCGGAACCGCCTCGCCCGGAGCGACGTGGCGGCGGACGACTGTTTTGGTGCGGTCGTAGACGATCGACATCGGGATGCCGCCGAAGTGGGCGAAGGCCCGGCGGTGGCAGTCGAAGAAGCTCTGCAGGTCCTGGCTGGTGGTGAAGCAGCAGAACGGGTCGCGCGAGTACGACAGCGTCATGTGGAAGGAGTAGACCTTCGGAATGCCCATGTGGGCGAGGATCTGGCCCTCGTCGCCCCAGTCCACCTGAGCCTGGGCCCCCGGGATCACCTCGAAGCGACGGTGCATTCCCGCCAGTTCCTTCGGCGTGATGCCAAGTTCCTCTGCGATGCGAGGGCGGGCGTCCTGAACGTAGAGCTTGACGCGTTGGTAGGTGCCGGTGAACCCATACTCCGCCGCCAGCCGCTCGTGAATCACCGCGGCCTTCATGAGGATCTCCGCCCGCAGTATCGAGTCGACCAGCGGCGCGAACTCGTCGATCACCCGCGCGCGCGACCGCCCGTTCGGTGACCGCCGCGGCGGAGTGGCCGGGCCCGGCGCGGAGAGGTATTTGCGGACCGTCTTCCGGTCCAGCCCTGTCTCCCTGGCGATCTCCGACAGGCTCATCGCCCCGGACTCCAGCAGGCCACGAAAGCGACGCAGTTCCAGCCAGCGATGCGGATCCAGGACCACCGTCAACCGCCCTCCGCCGTCCTGCATCGTTCAACCAGCAGAGTGCCGAGCAGCCGACCTCGCCGCATCAACAACTGTCCCTTTTCATCCGTACGCGGGTGGGGACGTTCATGTGTACGCCGACAACACGAAGACCTCCGTTGTGCGGTGAAGCCTAGACACCTGCACCACACCGGAGGTCTTCGCCATGATCAAGACCCCGCAGTGTCAACAACGCTCGTGATGAATACATCTAGGCTGTCGCACCGTGAACGACGAGACGAACGATCCGGCGACCAGCAGCGAGCCCCAGTACATCTCACGTGACGATGCCCTCCAGCACGCCATGGCGGGCGACATCACCCATCTGCGGGAGCTGGCATCGCACCTCACGACCCGCTACGCGGCCGCCGCCCGGGCCGCTCGAATCCACGGAACCGACCTCTCCTACCTCCGGCGGCTCCTGACCACGACTCCGGGCCGTGACAGCGTCGAGCTGCTCCTCTGGCTGCTCGGCGAACAGGAGGCCGCTTCCGGACCCACGGGACTCGAACTGCCGCTCATGGCGACCATGCTCGCCCAGCACCAGTCGGCCGCGGTGCTCGCACAGACGGTCTTCGCCGACCTCCCCGAGGACGACCGGCTCCGCGAGCTGCGGACCTGCCTGTTCCACGAGTTGCTGTTGCGCGGTGTGGACCCGGACGAGTTCCCGGCCCTGCGCCCCACCTGGCTGCCTCCCCTGGACTGGCTCCCCGACCGCCGCCGTCCGCTGGAGACTGAACCCGACTTCACGCGCCATTCCGTGCACGGCTCGTCCTACGGCGTGAAGAGCGGCCTGCCCGAGCACGGCCGTCTGGATCCGCCGACCCCCCGGCCGACTGGAACGTCACCGCTGCGCAACTCCGTGACGGTGAACGAGCACGACCTCATCGTCACCGCAGTCGAAAAGAACTGGGGCTACGCCGAGGCCTGGGTCTTCCGGCCGGACCGACCCATCACTCCCGCCCAAGTGCCCGCCCTTCTCCCCACCCTGCCGATGGAGTGCGTCGCGGGCCTCGGCCCCGCCGGCCGCTACGAGATAGCCGCCCGTCCCGTCGGCGACATCTGGTCCCTGCTCTTCGCCACCGCCGCCATGGGGGGCTTCGGCAACTCCGGCAGGTACGGGGCCTGGGGTCGGTTGCAGGCGTGGCGCTCACTGGCGGGCCTGTGCGGCCTCCCGTTCCACGCGAGCGCGGGCGAGGTGGAACGCCTCGCCGAGCAGTACACCTGGTTCCACTTCCAGACCGATGCCGCATTCTTCCACAACGACGGTGACGACTACGGCATCGCGGCCCTCTCCCCGGACGGTCTGCGCCTCGCCGTCCTGGCGGCCACGGACACCGACTAGTAGTGCTTTGTTAGCCGGTCTTGTCGTGTCGGGTGTCTGGTAGTTCGCTGGCTGTATGAGGGCTGGGGAGCTTGCGGCGGTGAGGGTCCGGTTGGAGGAGTTCGCTTCCGAGGTGTTCGCGCCGCTGGTGCGGCCGGACTGGCGGGAGAAGGGCCAGTTGTATCTGCGGGGTCTGCTGCTGGAGGGCCGACGGAAGTCGATGCAGCCGATGGCCGAGCGTCTCGGGGTCGATCATCAGCGGTTGCAGCAGTTCATGACGTCCTCGACCTGGCCGCTCGCCGACGTGCGGGCCCGGCTGGCCTGGCGGGCCGTGCAAGTGGTGCGCCCGCAGGTGTGGGTGGTGGACGACACCGGTTTCCCCAAGGACGGCAAGGCCTCGCCCGGGGTGGCCCGTCAGTACTCGGGCACTCTGGGCAAGGTCGGCAACTGCCAGATCGGCGTCAGCGTCCACGCGGCCTCCGACACCGCCTCGTGCCCGCTGTCCTGGCGCCTGTTCCTGCCACAGTCATGGGACGGGCCCGAGGCGGCTGAACGCCGGGCGGCATGCCGCATCCCCTCAACCGAGCACCACCGCCCGAAGTGGCGGCTCGCGCTGGACATGCTCGATGAACTCGCCGGGGTCGGTCTGCGGCCCGCCGCACTGGTCGCGGACACCGGCTACGGCGCGAACGCCGACTTCCGCCGCGGTCTGGAAGACCGTGGGCTGGCCTACGTCCTGCAGGTGAAAGGCGAGATGACCGCCCACGGCGAGGAAGCGGTACCGCATCAGCCGGCCTACGCGGGGTTCGGCCCCAGGCCGCTGCCCCGTTACCGCACCCGGCCCGTGTCCTTGCGCGAGCACGTGCTGGCCGCGGGGCGCCACAAGGGCCGGGCCGTGACCTGGCGCAAGGGCTCCAAAGCAGCGATGAGCTCGCACTTCGTGCTGCTGCGGGTCCGCCTCGCGGGGCGGCGGCCCAAGCCTGCCGAGGACGGCACGATCCCGCTGACCTGGCTGATCGCGCAGTGGCCCGAGGGCGAGGCCGAGCCGGTGAAGTACTGGATCTCGAACCTGCCCGCGAGCATTCCCGCCAGGGACCTGGTCCGCCTCGCGAAGTCGCGCCGGCGGATCGAGCACGACTACCGCGAACTGAAGACAGCCCTGGGCCTGGACCACTTCGAAGGACGCTCGTTCATCGGATGGCACCGCCACGTCACCCTGGTCACCGCCGCCCACCTGTTCCTGACCGAACAGCGGAGCAGCCCAAAAGCCCCTGCCAGGGTCTGACCCTCTACCAGGCCCTGGACCTCATCCAACATTTGCTGGCCACCTGGACCGGCACCTGCCCCACCTGCCGACAAACCGTCCCATGGCAGCCCTACGACACCAGCTAACAAAGCACTACTAGGGCCTGCCCGGCCGATCATGTGAATACTCCGAACTGAGGTCGTTGATCTGGACATGAGGCGGGGTGATCTGACAACTCACCCCGGAGCCGTTCCACCTCCCCCAACCTCATACGGGTTCATCCCCGTGGACGGGTTGACCATCCGGAGCGCACGTGACCAGCACTGAATCCTCTGGCGAGGCCCGTGTGGCCCGCCTACGTCGGGCCCGCCAAGCGGACAGCGCTGTCAAGACTGCCCGCACACGAGTTGCCATCCGGGACCTGCTCAACGCTGGACAACGCGTTTCCTTCGCCAGGGTCGCACGAGAGGCAGACGTATCCACCTGGTTCGTCTACAACACACCCGCCATCAAATCGCCATGAGTTACTGTCAAATCCTGTGGATCCGATCGGCGTGGTCGTTCCACCGGAGCCGTGTCATGGTTCCCTCGGGCGAGAGTGGCGGACCCCGGTCTCACAGAGTGACATTCGCCTGCTGCCTGGTGAATGAGCTGGTAGCTTCCGCGACATGGTCGACCACAAAGACAGCACGGCTCTCCGGACGCTGGTGACCGACGCCGAGAGCGGCATCCTGCTGTTCGGCATCACACCGCCGCGTCTGAGCACCGCTCCCGAGCGGGTCCGGGAGATTACCGCGGCCACGTTGGCACGGTTGGGCTCCCTCGACGTGGACGGTTTGGCGCTCTACGACATCGACGACGAGAGCGACCGCAATCCTGCGGAGCGACCGTTTCCGTACCTGCCGACCATGGACCCCGCCGTCTACCACGCGGAATACCTCAGCGAGTGGAACCGCCCCGCGGTTATCTACCGGTGTGTCGGCAAGTACGCCGAGGCGGAGCTGCGGACCTGGCTGCAGATGGCCGACACGGACCGAGTGCTCGGCGTCTTCGTCGGTGCGGCCTCGAAAGACAAGACGGTACGGACCCGACTGTCCGCGGCGCAGGTCCTACGCCGCGACGTCCGCCCGGACCTGCTGCTCGGTGGCGTCGCCATCACCGAGCGGCCCGACGAACATCTGCGTTTGCTCGCCAAGCAGGAGGCGGGATGCACGTATTTCATCTCGCAGGTCATCTACAACGCCGACGCAGTGAAGAGCATGGTCTCCGACTACTACTATGCCTGCCGCGAGCGGAGGCTCGCACCCAAGCCCGTCCTGTTCACGCTCTCGGTGTGCGGCTCGGTGAAGACGCTAACGTTCCTCAAATGGCTCGGGGTCGACGTCCCCCGCTGGATCACGAACTCACTGCTCCACGCCGACGACACCCTGGCCGAATCGTACGAGCACTGCTTGACCAACGCCCGGGACCTGATCGCCTTCTGCCGCAAGCTCGGCATGCCCTTCGGCTTCCTCGTGGAGAGCGTGTCGATCCGCAAAGCCGAGATCGAGGCCGCGGTCGCCCTCGCCGGCGAGGTGAGCGGACTGCTCGGACGCGGTCGACCATCCATATGAGGTCGGCTATGAACGTGCAGTTGTCGATTCCTCTGATCATGACGTAGCTCAGGCTGCTGAGACTTCCTCGCGCTCGACGAGTACGCCCTTCTCGAAGCGGGCACCGGCGCGGACCAAGGCGACCACGTGAGGCGCGTTGACCGCGCGCCAGCGAGCCTGGGCGGACTCGATGAGCTTGAACACCATGCCCAGGGCTGCGGCCCGGCTGCCTGGACCCTTGGTGACCTTGGTGCGCAACCTGACCGTGGCGAAGGTGGACTCGATGGGATTCGTGTCCGCAAGTGAACCCAGTGCTCTGCCGGGTAGTCGAAGAACGTCAGCAGCTCTTCCTCATCGTCGGTGATGCGCTTGGCTACTTTCGGGTATTTCGCAGCGTATTGTTTCTCGAATCCTCTGATGGCGGCCCTGGCCAGGTCCTTGTCCTCGGCGTTGCAGATGTCCTGCACGGCGCGCTTGGCCGCGGACTGCGCCGACTTCGGAAGCGCATCAAGAACGTTGGCCGTTTTGTGAACCCAACACCGCTGTTCCCGGGTCTCGGGGAATACCTCGCGCAGCCCGTTCCAGAACCCCAGCGCCCCGTCGCCGACGGCCAGGACCGGGGCCCGCATCCCGCGCCGGGCGCAATCGCGCAACAGCCCGGCCCAGGCCTCGCCGGACTCCCGGTAGCCGTCGGCGATGGCTATCAGCTCTTTGCGACCATCGGCACGGACACCCATCAGGACCAGCACCGCGGCCTTGGCCTCCTCCAGCCGGATCTTCAGATGCACGCCGTCGGCCCATACATAGACATAGTCCGAGCCGGACAGGTCACGCTTGCCGAACGCCTCGTGTTCGGCCTGCCACTGCACCGTCAGTCGGCTGATCGTCGCCGCCGACAGCCCGGCCGAGCTGCCCAGGAACTGCTCCAGCGCCGGCATGAAATCCCCGGTCGACAGCCCGTGCAGATACAGCAGCGGCAACACCTCAGAGACCTTCGGAGACTTCCGGGCCCACGGTGGCAGGATCGCCGAGGAGAACCGCTTCCGCTCTCCAGTGGCCACATCGACGCGCTTGTCGTTGACCCGTGGGGCCTTCACCTCGATCGACCCGGCGCTGGTCGTCACCTTCCTCGGCGCGTGGAAGCCGTTGCGCACCACCAGGCGCCGGCCGTCGGCGCCCCGTTCGCCGGCCGGCTCGGCCAGATATGCGCTGACCTCTGCTTCCAGGGCCGCAGCCAACATCCGCCGGGCACTCTCCCGCACGATGTCGTCCAACAGCGACACGTCGTTGCGCGCCGCACCGTCCCCAGCAACTACCGTCAGCACAGGGCGCGCCTTCCTGACCGACGCGCCAACGTCGGCCTAACTCGATGACCTATCGATCCATCAGGAAGGTACGCCCCCTTCCATCCACGCCGATCCACAGGTATCGATCATTGCTCCACCACGCCCGGGAGACCTGCGCGCAAGCGCCGGAACCGGTGAGATCCGCGTCCCCGGCAACCCTGGCACTGTCTTCGCCGCTCCCAGCCTCATCGGCCACTACGTCGTCGACCACAGCTACCTGCCGCCCGAGCCGTTCGTTGAGGCAGTTCTCGCCTTCGACCCGAACGAAGCCCGGCAGGCAAGGTTTCCAGGAATCAGGTTCCCGTGGATACCGGAGGATGCAGTCCTTCGCCACATCGACGACCAGTAGGGCCCGCGTCCCGACGCACCAGTCAATGCACGAGTCGGGCCGCCTCTCGTGCCTCTCGTGCCTCAGAGGGGGGCCTACGACGCTAAGGTCGTCACACACCAGGGGCGCTGCACTCAGTCCTGACTCGACCATGCAGACAAGGCGGGTATGTCAGCCGTCCGACGGGTTCGCGCCGGCGTTCCAGTGCCGGAAAGACGTCCGTTGGTAGCCGGTACGGTCCTCCACCGCGAGCGGCAGCGCGGACACCGCCACCCCCATCGGAAGGACCTGCGGCACCACACGGGGCGCGGTGTCCGCGGCCTGCGCGGTGGTGGCGGGCAGAGACAGGGCGAGGGCTGCGGCGGCCGCGGTGGCGGCCCGCATCATCATGATCATCACGCAGGCGGTTGTACCGTTCCCCGGACCGGCCGCGACAGGCCCCAGGCAGTCAGTTCACCCGCCGGTGGCCCCCGATTCACCGCCGAAACGCCACTGCGCACCCCTGCACCCATCAACTGGTGAGCTTCTCCGCCTTCCGCGCCGCCTCCTCCGCCCGTGCTCGCGCCTTCGGCTGATCGCTGCCACAGCCGCGCGCCGCCGGGATGAATCCTCAAGCAGGAGGCGCCACCGTAGCCGTCCAGTGCCGCCGCCCCGAAGCCGGCGAACGCCCGCAATGGTCGACCCGGCGGCTCAACCCGCCCGGGTCGCGGCAGGCTGCCCCGTGCCACCTGCCGCTGGTGGCATCGACGGGCGCTCCCGGCCGGGGAGCGCCACGGGCAGCCCGGGGTTAGCCGCCGGCCGAGCCGACCGAGGCCGAACCACCAGAGGTCCAGCCGGAGTTGGGCTGCGGCCGCTCGCGCGTGCTGCGCTCGGTGCGCAGCACCACCACGACCCCAGCCGGGCCGAGCAGAGCCTTCAACGCGTCGGCGAGCCGCTGCGGGTCGCCGCCGAACGGGAGCGCGAGCCGCTCCCGGGCGCCCCGTAGGACGAGTTCCAGCGCGAGCGTGGAGACGGCCGGCTTGTAGTCCCCCTGGTACGGCTCCACCACCTTGTGCGTCAGCCGCACCTCGCGCAGGGTCTCGACGGGCAGCCAGGCGTCCGGCCGGGCGCCCCGGACCAACCGCAGGGACGCGGGCACCCCGGCCGGCTCGAACTCCACCCGCTGGATGTCCTGGGCCCGGGAAGAGGCCACCGCCGCCCAGCCGATCAGGTACTCCAGCCCGGCGATCACCCCCACCACCACGAACACGGTCGACGCCCGCGCCCCGGCCAGCACCATCCCGAGGGCGACGACCAGGGTCAGCGCGCCCAAGGCGAGCGGAGCCAACAGCGCCGGCCCCGCCGAGATCACCGCGTTCCACACCCGCCCGGTCGGGCCGGCGCGCAGGACCAGATCCGTCGAGTCGGGGCCTTGTCTCAGCAAGGGATCGGTGGCCATGCCTCCAGCGTAGGACCGGTCCGCAAGAGCGCCTCGACCATACCCGGCCAATGGGGCACGACTTCTGACGGCCCGTAGCCCTCAGCGGGCGGGCGCGGCGGGCTCCCAGGGCTAGTCGGTCTCCCCGGTCGCCGGCTCGTAGCAGCCGGAGCGCCGCGGGACGAGGGCCGTCCAGCCACGCTCGCAGCGTGCGGCGTGCTTGATCAGTTCGGCGATGCTCAGCCTACTGGCGAAGGGAGTGGCCCGGCCCTGCTCCTCGGTCAGGCCGCACGCGGGGATGCGCAGCAACTGGCGCTAGTGGTCAATGAAGGCGAGCCGAGCGGCCGACTGCTCCAGCGCCTCATGTTCCGGAAGTTCGGGGAGTCCGTCATCGTGGCTGTTGGGGTTGCGGATCCCGGCGAAGAAGCCCCTCCGCGAAGGCCGCAGCACCGTGGTGGACTCTGCGGAAGGTGTCGCTTCCGCCGTTGTCCATCAGGCGCAGGCGGGGCTGCCCTGGCTTGGGATCGTCCTGGGAGAAGGCCTGCTGGAACAGCCTGGTCTCGCTAACGTCCTTGCGGCCAACCTTGTTCTGCGTCTCGGCGTTGACCTTTCGGGCGGCGGCCGTGACGGCCTGGCGGAAGTGCCCACTCTGCCACAGCGGCCGCGCACTCTCCCAGGCCCAGGGGTGCATCGCCGAGGCGTTCAGGTCCGGGGCATCGTCCCCTAGCCGCGCACGTACCTCGCCGTCGCGCTCCAGCATGGCCTCGGCTCGCTGGGCGGCCTCCCGGTGTCGACACCAGCGGTTGACGCGGCTGTCCGGTACCTCCGTGCGCCGGCCGGAAAGCACCCGGTCCAGGATCTGCTCGACCACCTGAGCACTGGCCAGGTTGTCCTTCTGATCCGCCCGGTTGGACATTCGCGACGTGATGAAGGTGACCCCCCGGAGGGTCCGGCGGGTGGTACATCGTGGTCAGCTCCAGGAACCGGGCCAGCTCCGTGCGAGCCCGGGCGATGTCAGCAATGGTCAGAGGGATTCAGGCGCTGGAATGGATGTCGTGGTTCCTGGGTTTGTCGGGAGGTCCCCCTGCTGGAGCCGGGCGGAGGTTGGCAGGGGGAGGGAGAACCACACCGCCTTGCCCTCCTGGGTGGGCAGTGTGCCCCAGGTGGCGGCGAGTTGGTCGAGCAGGGCCAGTCCGCGGCCCGATTCCTCGTCGGGGGCCGCGGCCCTGGCGTGCGGCAGCACGGGACTGCCGTCGCAGACTTCGACGTGGAGTTCGTCCCTGGTGCGGCGCAGTCGCAGTCGCAGCGGGTCGCAGGCGTGGCGTACCGAGTTGGTCAGCAGTTCGGATGCCAGCAGGCAGGCGGTGTCAGTGAGGTCGTCGCAGGCCCAGTCCTGGAGGGTTCTGCGCAGGAAGCGGCGCCCGTCGCCCACGCTGACGGGCTGGGCGGGCAGGAGTGCGGAGACGGCGGTCACGGGTGCCGGTGGGATGCGGGCGAGCAGGAGCGTCACGTCGTCCGCGTAGTCCTGGGGGACGGGCAACAGGGCGGTGAGGATGAAGTCGGCGGCCGTCTCCAGACAGGGATTCTCGGCGGTAGCCTTCTCCAGCGCGATGGCGAGGGCGTCGATCTGTTCTTCGATGTCACTGGTGGGGGTCTCCACCAGGCCATCGGTGTAGAGAGCCAGGACCGAGGCCGGGGGAACGGTGAGCCGGCTTTCCTGATGGGGCACCTCGCCCACGCCCAGTGGCACGCTGACGGGCACCGGGAGTCTGCTCACCTGGCCCGCAGGGTCCACCAGCAGTACTGGCAGGTGTCCGGCGGAGCACACGGTCAGGGCGCTTTCGTCGGGGTCCAAGATGAGATAGCAGCAGGTGACGAGCTGGTCGGGGAGTTCGCTGACGACCGCGTCCAGGGCCCGCATCAGCTGCCACGGCGGCATACCGGTCTTGGCGAGGGCGTGTGAGGCCGAACGTAGCTGCCCCATCACGGCGGCTGCCTCCAGTCCGCGGCCCATGACGTCGCCCATCAGTACGCCCACCCGGCCGCCGCCCAGGGCGATCAGGTCGAACCAGTCCCCGCCCACTCCCGGCCCCTGCCGGGCGGGGAAGTAGCGGCTGGAGGTGTCCATTCCGGGCAGCGGCGCGGGCGAGCCCATCAGGCTGCGTTGCAGGGTGAGGGCGACGTGGCGTTGCTGTTCGTAGAGTTCGGCGAGCTGGGCCTCGGCGGCCTTGCGCTCGCTGACGTCACGGATGGCGGCGGAAACGAGGGTGCCGTCCGGGGTCTCCAGGGGGCTGAGGCTGATCTCGACCGGGAACTCGGCCCCGTCCTTGCGCAGCCCGTACAGGTCCAGGCCGGCACCCATGGGGCGTACGCGTCGGTTGTCGACGTAGCCGCTGCGGTGGGAGGGGTGGTGATGGTGGAAGCGCTGTGGGACGAGGATTTCGACTCGGTGCCCGAGTAGTTCTTCGCGTTGGTAGCCGAACAGGGCTTCGGTCTGGGCGTTGACGAGCTGGATGGTCCCGCAGTCGTCCACGATGACGATGGCGTCCGGGGCGGCTTCCAGCAGGGCCCGGAAGCGGGCCTCAGCGGCTTTGCGATCGGAGACGTCGCGCACGGCTGCGGAGATCAGGAGTCCGTCGGGCGTCTGCAGGGGGCTGAGGCTGATCTCGACGGGGAACTCTGCACCGTCGCGGCGTAGTCCGTACAGTTCCAGGTCGGCGCCCATCGGACGGACCTGTTGGTTGGCGGAGTAGCCCAATCGGTGGCCCGGGTGCTGCTCCCGGAACCGCTGTGGCACCAGGACCTCCACGGGGCGGCCGAGGAGTTCGTCCCGCGGGTAGCCGAACAGCGTTTCCGTCTGGGCGTTGACCAGACGGATCACACCGTCGTCGTCCACGATCACCATTGCGTCGGGAGCAGCCTCCAGCAGCGCGCGAAACGGTTCCTCGGTCACGGAGTTCATGCCTGGATGCGTACTGTGCTCAGCCTGTTCCATGGGGCATCTCAACACCAGCGGGGCCCGGCGGGGGCGGCTTGTCGTCAAGCGCTCGTTTGTGACGGCACTTTGTCGCATTGATGTCGTGTCGCCTCGGACGCATCGCCGCACTGGTTGTTGAGCCACTGTCGGGTGGGCCGGGTGGGCGCCCATCCCGTGGTGCTCACAGCTCGGCGGTCTACGACGTCACCCACTGGTGACGTGGGCGCATGAGCCCCATGCCTGCCGGACTGCCGTTCGGGGAACGGTCACAGAGACCGCTCCGGCGAACGTGCTTCTGCGACCTGTTGTCCTGCGTCACTGTTCCTGGCCTTTGGTGCGGTCGAGGCGCAACAGTCGGGCATCTCGCGCACGAAGGCGTCCGCACTTGGCCGGGCCGGCGGGACGTGGACTTCGCGGACGGTGTCGATCAGGTCGGGGAAGCGGCCCTCGCGCCGGGCCGGGCCGGCTGCGCGGACAGAGCCGCCGGTGCATCGGCGACCTGTGCGGCAGTACGCCCTCGGCGGCGAGGCGGTACATGACCTGCCTGAGCGTGACCTTCAGCGGCGCGTGCCCGTCCACGATCTCCCGAGCGCGTTCCACAACGAGGGCCATCGGATCCGTGCACGAGCCATACCGGTGCATGTACACCTGACACCGCCGCCGGCGCCGAACCCGAGGCGGACCTCTTCTTCCGGCTATCGCGGAGAAAGACACCTCATGCAGACAAGCCGTAAAGCCGTCAAGCCGAGGAGGCGGGCAGTCTCCGGAGCTAGCCGTAGGGCGGGTGGATTACCAGACCGTGCCGAAGAACCGTGTCCACCAGCTGGGCCGCGCCGAGAAGTGCTCCGGCCTGCTGGGGCCGTCGTAGTCGCTCTCCAGCAGTTCCTCGGGGACGCTCACGTAGCCGAGGCCGCTTGTACCCTGGCGCGTCCTCGGGGAAGGGCTGATCCTCGGGCTCGTGGATCACGTCCCGCATGGCGGGTCCCGTAGGGCCGTCGAGGTCGAAGTCTTCGGTCAGGTCGATGCGTGGTGGGGTGCGGTCGCACCAGAGGCCAAGCCAGGGGGTTTTGACCCCACGGCACTGGCCGAGGTGATGGAGCGTGCCGCCCGTGATGGCGTACATGTACCCGCGTCCGGGTGGCAGGTTCGGCTCGCAGTGGTCGCACGGCTTTCCCATGGGCCTCTCCTTCGGCCTCGGCGCTCGGGCCGATGTCAAAGGTCGATCCCGTTGACGGTCTCCCGCAGGTCGCCGAGGGTGCCGCGGATGTCGCTGTCGGAGGGGTCGCCGCCGATCCATTCTTCGACCTCGTCGCGGGTGGTGATGCGCCACTGGTGCTGGACGTAGGCGCCGGCCCATACGTCGATCTTGGCGGGGCCATCCTCGACGTTGACGTACGGCACGGGCTCCTGGGTGCCGGACACGAGGAGCTCCCGGATGTCGGCGACGGCGAGGCCCAGGGCTTGCCCGACGCCGGCGGCCAAATCAGGCGTGTACGGACGCCGTTGGTCGCCGTCGGGCCAAAACCTGAACCGGAGTCGCTACGGTTCGATGAAGCCAAGAAATTCAACCTGATACGACAGCAGCACTTTCGCCGACGAGCTGGAGATCTTCAGCCGGAGATAATAGACGCATTCCTCCGAACCAAAATGCGTCGAAATGGTGCATTTGTCAACCAGAAGTATCGGGTCTTTAGGTTGAATCAGGGCAGGCGAGCCCGCCGGGCCCGGGTGCCCCGTCGTTTGAATCGGCGTAATTCTCTCATCAGAAACGGCGCAGCACTGATGAACGTCGAGGCCGACCGTAGCAAGCGCAGGGCTATCCGCGGGGCCGTCCATTTCCGCTCTCAAGCTGACACCGATTACCGTCCCCACTAGCGCGTGAAACGGGACAGAAAAAAGGACGACTCCAAACGAAGCCTTGAACGCTTCAGCGATGGGAAGCGAGACAGGATCGCTGCACGATTGATTTGTACGCACATCAATCAGCGAAAAATTATCCATCTCTGACATCTTCACTCCAATCTGCGGCCTGGTTTGGGCATGAACCGCCCCTGCCTGCCCTCGCCCTGCCGCTCAGGTCCGTCGTTCTCCTCCTCAGCCGGGAAGCGAATGACCTTCTCCACGAGCACACCGATTGCGACCCAGATCAGTCGTGCCGACGCCCTTCAGGGCATTGCCCGCAGATCCCCAGCCAGTAATCCCGGCCAGCGCATCCCCAAGTTGCTGACGGAGCTCAAGCGGAAGATCATCAGGGTTCGAACCGAGCACAGCCAAAACTCGACGCCACCGGTCGGCCAACCAGAAGGCTGTTCCCACCCAAGGCCACGCCTCGCTTTCGCTACTCCATCCCCCAAAAATCCATCATCCGCCCAACCGCACCAGGCAGCATCTGCAGAGATCCCGTTGAAGATTGCCTAAGGGCTGTCCCGTAACGGTGTTCATGGGTGGGAAGATCACCCCGTGGCTGTCGTGATCACTGCGTCTGAGCTGTCTTGGGTACGTCCGTTCAGCTGTCTCACCCTGCGGCAGTTCAGCAATCCGGTCACTGCTCTGCGCCGCCGAGGTGCACACGCAGCGCGGCCCGGATGCCCTTGGACGCTTTGCTTCGAGGGACAGCGTGCTGCTGGTCGTTGCGTACTGGCGGACCGATCTGACGATGCGACAGATCGCGCCCTTGTTCGGCGTTTCGGGGCCGCGTCTGGGATCGATCCAGCGGCCACGCTTCCACGAGGGCACTGTTCTCATCGCGGCTGGCACACTCTTACCAACTCGTGATCACACCCTCGCCCAGCGATCCAAGAACCACCGCTACTCCACCAACCACCAGGTGGTCATCGACGCGGACACCCACCGGGTCATGATTGTCGGCCGACCGCTGTCGGGAAATCGCGATGACTGCAAAGCCCGGGAGGAGTCAGGCGCCAAGGCGGCTGTCGGTAGCGCGGTCACGATTGCAGACGGCGGCTATCCAGGTACCGGCCCCGCTGTCTCAAGCAGCCTTGTCCCCCGGTCCGTTGCGGGACAGCCCTTCTCCCGGCCGCAACACACAGGCGCTCGCCCAACCGGCCCCCGACTCGCGTCCCGCGGTACGGGCATGTGCGGGGACGGATGGTGCGTGGGCCGGGGCCGGGGGACCGCGGTGCGTCCTGGATGCAATGGCTTCTTGATCACTTCGCTCTCCATTTCAGAACCTCTGATCATCTTCCTGCGCAACGTGGGCTGTTGTGTCGCATTTGAGTGTGAAGGGAACCGTTGCGTTCCTCTCGGTGCCTCATTCCGGGCGGCCGTGAAGACTGAGGACCAGAGTTGTGCGTCGCGGTCGACGTGCCGGCTTCCCTCGCCCGACCATTCCCAGCCATACACCACGGCCGCGTCCGCGGCCTGGCCGGGACCGCCCGCGCGCAGTGCGGTCTAACCACGGCAGGGTTACTGTGAGTACTGGAGCAGCCGAGGTATTCCCTTGCCAGTCGCTCGGTCAACGCCGGTGTCAGCACCGTGGCTTTGAAGGCATCCGGCTGCAACCTGTCGCGATGGGTCCTTCTCCGGGCTAACTGTTAGCGGTTCACATGGAAAGGGAGGCGTTCCTACGCCACCTGTCCCCTCGCCGTCGCCGGCCCTCAACTTCCAGACAGCAGAAATCCCATCAGCGACTACGCCGCCCTGCGGTGCCTCTCCGCCACCGTTGTTTGCCTCCACAGTCCAGCATCTCCATTCCGTGAATGTGCCGGGCCTGCAGCACTCTCAATAAGAAAAGGCATTGGTGTGCACAGTGACAACAAACCACGAAGAATGGCGTGGAGTTGGGGTCGACATCAACTTCAAGCCAGAGGATTTTGAGATCCTGGATCTTACTATCGGCCTAATTCCCGAGCTGCGGATTTGTGCGGAGATCGTCAAGCGCGCGCGGTCCTCCAACGTCCGGTACCCAATCGTCAGCCCAGAGCAACTGGCCGATGTAGCGCTCGCCGGCAATACACACTTCAAAGGCGGCGGCCACCGATTTGACCGCGATGACATTCTCGCCTACGTACCCAGCGAACATTTCCCCATCGGGCACGAAGGAGAGCTCATTAGCCGTACATACATTGCACTTTGCCGCTGCAGGGAGGAATTCGAGCTCGCGCAACGACTCCACCCGAACACTCTGCGCCGCCTACACGCAGAGAGTGAAATGGGAGCAACCAATGGGCCTCGATCATGATAGCGAGCTAGAAGCACTGGTAGATAGAGAGCTACAGAAATTGAAAGAACATCCTCTGGATCCAGAAATTCCCGAGACGCAAGAGCTCGAGGTACCGGCAGGGCTTATAGCAGAAATTCGAGCGCCTGCGGTGTTCATTCGCGCCTATCAAGGCCCTTCCCCATCCGGGCTCGTCTACATCTCGCCAATAAAAGGCGTAGGTCGCATTCAATATCGACTGTACTCCGCTGGATTTCCAGCCTATTTCGAAGGTGAAGTCTCCGTTGAACGTCCGGCGCCCATTGCGGTCGGACCGACGCCGTATATCGAGATATGGATAAAGCCAGTCAGTTCCGCGGAGATCCATGCCGCGTAAACCCTGAACGAAGGAGTAATTTCGATACCGGCGAGCCTTGTGTCTTGTAATATAGCTGTGATCGATTGCAATGACGCCTGTCCCATGCGGCAACTTCGCGGACTGTGCGGCTGAGATCCGCAAGCAGCAGAAGCCCCCGGTCGCCAGGAGCCCGGCGGCCCGCCTGGCCGCAATGGCAGCTTCCGAACGAGACGATCCCGCCAACCTGAGCGCAGCGCGGCTCCCCGCCCAAATCCCGCCCGGCAAGATCCGAAGGGGCTGGCCTGGCCGAGGCCGTTCCCCTCAACCACATTCCCGGTGACACAGGGGTTCAGAGCTACTGCGACCGACTCCCAGTGCCGCCAGGCCCCCGGACCCGGCCTTCCGGTCCCCGTCGTAGTCGGCTGCCGAGACCGGGATCAGGTACGCCTCACCGCCCCTGTTGGCGAACCACCCGTTACACCGCCGCCCGTGCCGCAGCGGAAACCTGCAACCGCTGCGCCGCCCCGCCCTCCCCCGTCCCGCTGACTACCGCGGACTCCTCGAAGATCTTCCGGGTGGGGATCCGCACCGGCGCCGACAGGCCGCCCGGCGTCTCCACCACAAAGGCGGCCATCGGCGTCTTTACCGTACTCACGAGCCCTTTGGTGCCTACCTCGATGACTCCGGACACGATCCAACCTCTCTCGCGAAGATCAGCAACGGTCGGGGCAGGTAGGGCGCAGGCCGATACAACCCCCCGATTCTGAAGACGTGGGCAGCCGACCACTCGAACGAGTCCGAAGTCAGCTCCCCGCTATCAGCCCACACCCCCACCCCTTCCCCTCGACCTGACCGATCAGGGTTCTGTCTGCGTACTCGTTGAGGCGCTCAGCAAGGTACAGATGAACGGACTCTGTCGCTGATCTTGTGATTGCGCTGGGCTCAGGTTCTGAGGAGGATTCGGGTTCGGAGGAGATCGAGTTTGACTCGGCCGTAGCCAGCTCGCTTGATCAGTTTGACTCGGGTGACCTGTCCTTCGACTTGTCCCGAACTCCAGGATGAGGAGAGGCCGGCGACGACGGCGTCCTGGTCATGGAAGAGGCACCGGGTAAACTGCTGCAACGACGGCAGGTCGCTGTCGCGGACCTGCTCAATCCTGTCGAGGACGTTGCCCGCGCCGCTCGTGCATGAGGTCGGCGAAGGCGCGGACGTGTTCGACGGCCGTGTCGAGTTCGGGGCAGGCGACCCGCCAGGCGGGTGCGGCGGTCGCTGTAGGGCGCTTGGAGCGGCTCCTCCTTGGAAGTCCTCTGCGAATGGGACGCCCTCCGTGTGCCGTACGAAGATCGCGATATCTTCCCGACCTACGTGCTTGTCACCGACGAGCTCGCTGACCGGGGCATCCCCGGCGAGTAGGCACCCGCCGTCTGGGCCATCAATCACATGTATCCTCCGTCGGCCACCGAACCTGCGTGAGCCCAACGCCATCACCCGCGAGCGATCCCTGGTAGCGGACCGACAACCAGTCAAGAATTCCGGGTGCCGTCCGCCGTCGTGACTACAGGGCGGCGGCCGCCGAGGTCAGCTCGTCCCGATCCGCGTGCGTGAACCCGTATGCGGACGCGACGAAGCGGAACTTGTCACAGATCCACTCACGCGCAACCGTCTCGATCCCGCTCCCGGCCGCCACGAACTCCCTGTCCGGCCTGGGCCGCCCTGGCTGCGACGTCCAACCGGACTTCGGTGTTCGGGCTGGATTACCAAGAGAGCTGCTGAGTACCGAGGAAGACCGAGATCACGTGCAGCACGCAGTGTGGACCCGACAAGACTGCCGAACGCACCACGGACGCGTGATCCCCACGGGCTCGGCGCGAATGGCCGAAACACCCTCGTCTCGGACCCACTTGGTGAACGTGATTGTTTGGCGAACACCCAACCGAGTAGGCGTACATCCGTGCCATCGCCGCTTCGGTCGCAGTCCAGTCACCCCTGGTCCGTTCGCGGTTACACCACGTACGAATCGTCTGCCGACGACGCCGCCGCACCACCGGCGTCCCCCTCGACCCGAGGAGCACCATGACCCCGATCCTCTTCGTCTATGCCAAGGGCGGCCCTTCTCTGGAATACGCGGTCCCGCGCATCGTCGCCCATGCCGAGGTTCACGTCCTGGCGCTCGCGCCGCTGCCCCGCGCCACCGAGGCGGTGTGGTTGCCCGGGTGCGCGTCTGTCACCACTGCCCTGCCGGGCGAGGCGGCGGACCTGGTCGATCTCATCTGTTCCCATGCTCGCCGCGTCGGCGCCGAGGCGGTGCTGACCCTGTCGGAGTACGCGGTGGTGGCCGTCGCCCACGCGAACCTGCGGCTGGGTCTGCGCGGTGCCGGCGAGCGGGTTGCGGGGGCGCGGGACAAGCGTCTGATGCGCCGGATCTGGCGTGCCGCCGGGGTTCCCGTACCGGGGTTCGCGGAGATCCACGCTCCGGAGGACATCACGGCCGCCTTCGAAACCCTCAGGCCGCCGCTCCTGTTGAAGGCCGCCTGGAGCGCGGGTTCCACGGCCCACCTCACCGTGTGGAACGAGCAGCAGGCCGCGGCCGCCTGGAAGACCGGACGCTCCGTCATGGAAGCCTCGTCCGCGCAGGGTTACGCGGAACTGCACGCCGCGGACCAGGGCGTCAGCGATTTCCTGCTGGAGGAGATCGTGACCGGTGAGGCGTCCTGCTGGTTCGACGGGGATGGGTGGGGCGACTACGTCAGCGTGGAGGGGATCGTCGCCGACGGCCGCTACCACCCGCTGTGCATCACCGGGCGGATGCCCACCATCGCGCCCTTCACCGAGCGGGCGAGTCTGGCTCCGGCCGCCCTACCGACCGCGTTGCAGCACCGGATCGAAAAGGTGTCGCGCGCCGCCGTCGACGCGCTCGGCCTTGACACCTGCGCCACCCACACCGAGATCAAACTCGGCGCGGACGGGGCCATGTGGCTGATCGAGGCCGCAGCCCGTTTCGGTGGGGTGATGACCACCCGGCAGGTGGAGACCGTCTTCGGGCTCGACATGATCGGCATGCTGGTGCGCCAGTTGCTCGGCCGGGAGGTCGCCTACCCGGAGCTAATGCTGACCGAGGGCAAGGGCGCCGCCGGATCCCTCGTCATCCTCGCCGTCGACCCCGAGGGCCGGCCCTGGAGGGAATACCCGGTCTGGGACTTCGATGCGGTCGACTGGCCCACCCTGGTCGCGCCGGGAACCCGTGTGGAGCTGGTGCGCGAGCACAGTCTCGCGCCGGGCAGCCCGGTCCCGCCGTACGCGGAGGCAGGAGGGGCCAATTCCATGGCCGCACTGTGCTTCCTCACCGCGGAGTCCGGGCCGGCGCTGCTGGCCGACTGCGGCCGCATCCTCGCGGCGCTGCCGAACGCCCTGACCGCGCCGCCCGCCACTCCCCAGGCTGCCGCCGCCCTCGCCGCCGCCCCCACCACGCCCTCCGTCCTGTCCGCCGACCGCTCGACGCCCGGGAGCATCGCATGACCGACGCCGGAACCATCGCTGCCGCCCCGTCCCCCCGGGGAGCCGCCGTCGACACCCTGCTCACGCTCCCCCTGTTCGAGCAGCTGGCCGGGGTGCTGGGCGGGCATCCGTACGTGAAGGTCGTCGTGGACCGAGCCCAGGGCCGCTGGCACGTCCTTGACAGCGCCGTGCACTCGTTCCACGTCAACTACATAGCAACCGAGATCCAGGGGCTGACCCTCGAGCAGCTCGACGCCGAACTCGACCGCTTCAACCATGACGTCTACCAGGACCCCGCGCGACGCTTCCTCCTCGGTGTCCTGTCGCTGCACGCCCGGGGCGGTCCGGAGCCGAACGAGCCGTTCATGGTCCTGGAGACCACCGAGGCCGACACCATGGGCACTGATCTGTTGATCGAGTTCCACACCTTCGTACGGGCCCACCTCGATCCCGGGCTGGAACTGCTGGTGAAGCCAGCCAACCACGGGCAGGAGAACGCCCTCGCGGCAGTGCCGGAGACCGTGGTGCCCCGTGCACGGGGTCACGCGCTCCTGGCGACCGCGCCCTTCGTGCCGTTGACGCTCGCCTCGGCCACCGGCCGACTCCGCGCCTTCGCTTCGGGCGAGGAGTACCTGGCCGCCCGCGGGGACCTGACCTGGTACGACATCGTCGCCATGCCGGTGGTCCCCGACGACATCCCGCGGCTCGCCGGTCTGATCAACGCCCAACCCACCACCCCGCTGTCGCACACCAACATGCTGGCCGCCGGTTGGGGCATCCCCAACGCCATCGTCCGCGGAGTCCTCGACACGATCGCCGACGATAAGCTGGACGGTGCCTGGGTCCGTTACGAGGTCACCGCCGACGCCTTCGTCATCCAGCGCGCCGAGGAGCCGCCGGACCTCGCCGAACCGACGTGGCACACCCAGCGGGTCCGCCTCGACGCGCCGCACGTGACGGACGTTCCGCTCGTGCCGCTCTCCGCGTTACGCGCCCACGACCGCAACCGCTACGGCACCAAGGCGGCCAACCTCGGTGAACTGCACCACGTACTGCGCCACGGCTCGGGCCGGCTGACCGGCTACTACTCCGTGCCCCGCCCGCCCCGGGCCGACCTGCTCGGCCACCTGGCCGCCCGGCTCGGGATGCCCGAGGACGGCGACCTCGCCCAGTACGCGGGCGAGTTCCTGACCCGGCATGTCCAGGCGCCGGCGGGCATCGCCGTCCCCTTCTCCGTCCAACAGCGCTTCCTGGACTCCTCGCCGGCCGTGCAACAGAGCATCGGCAAGCTGAAGATGGCCCTGGAGCTGAACGCCATGGACGCCGTGGACACGGTCTGCCTCCAACTGCAGCACTTGGTACGCACCCTTCCCGTGCCCGAGGACCTGGTGCGCGCACTGGACACACAGCTGGTCGAGCATTTGGCGGGCACGGGTCGCTTCGCCGTGCGGTCCTCCTCGAACGCCGAGGACCTGCCGGGCTTCTCCGCGGCCGGGATCTACGAGTCCCACACCAAGGTCACCGATCTGCCGGGGCTGCTGGATGCCATTCGCCAGGTGTGGGCCTCGTTGCTCTCCCCGCGCAGCGTGCGGCTGCGCCATCAGGCCGGCATCTCCCTGGACGACACCTACATGGGGGTGATCGTCCAGCGCTACGAGCAGTCCCCGCTCGGAGGCGTCATGGTCACCTGCAATCCGACCAACCGGGCCGACTTCCGCAACGTGTACCTCAACTGCGCGCACGGGTCCACGGCAGACGTCGTCGACGGCCGAACGATGCCCCTGCAGTACCTGTACAACACGGTCGAGGGCGGCGGCCGCACCCTCTCGCTGGGCGCGGCCACCGAGGACCTGGCCCAGGAGACGAGGGCCCACCTGGGCCGGCTCGCCTTGGCGGGCCGCCTGCTCCAGTCCCATTTCGCCACGGACTACACCTTCGCCCGGCCGCTCGACGTCGAGTGGCTGCTCGGGCCGGGAGGCGTGCCCCACATCCTCCAGCTGCGCCCGTACAGCGCCTGACCCGCCCGTACTTTCCCCCATCCCGTCCCGTCCCCCTCCCGTCCACCCGAAGGGTCACGCCAATGCTCATGCCGGTGTCCCTGCGTGCGCGCGTGAAACGCCGCGTCCGTCCACCCGCCGCGGTGCTCCGCGTGATCCGACTGAACAACGGTTTCCAGCTGTTGTTCAACCTGCTGTGGTGGATGCCGGTCTTCTACCAGTACCAGAAGCAGGCAGGCCTGTCGGACAGCCAGATCTTCGGCATCCAGAGCGTCTACTACGTGGCGTTCTGCCTGCTGGAGATCCCCACAGGCTTCCTCGCCGACCGCATCGGACAGCGCCGCTGCATGCAGCTCGGGGCGGCCACGATGGTCGCGGCGAACCTCCTCCCGGTTGCCTCGCCGTCCTTCGCGGGCTTCATGGCGCACTTCCTGGCCATAGCCGCCGCCCGCTCGCTGGTGTCGGGGGCCTCCAGCGCCTACCTGTACGAGTACCTGCACGAGCACTGTGCGGACGCACACTACGTACAGGCCGAGGGCACTGCCCGCGCCCTCGGCCTGTGGGCGAAGATCGCCTGCTGGCCCCTGGTCGGCGTCCTGATGCACGTCCGGCACGAGGCCCCCTATGTGCTGACCGCACTCTCCGCGCTCGGTTCGCTGGCCTGCGCCGCGGCCCTCCCGGCGATCGCGGCGCCCCGCGGGGGCGCTCACCCGCCCGCGGACCACGTCGGGCTCCTCGACTCGGCCCGCCATGCCGGGAAAGTGCTCGGAACGTCACGGTCCCTCGGGCCCTTGATGGTGCAGGGCGTGGCCGTGTTCACGCTCGGCCGCATCTGCCAGGTCAACCTCTTCCAGCCGCTGCTGCTCGAAAAGGGCCTCCCCGTCGCCGACCACGGTGCGGTGCTGTCGGCGATGACGGTCGCCGAGGCCGTTGGTTCGGCCAGAACCGGCTGGTTGCGCAACCGACTGTCCGACATCACCGTGGTGACCGTCCTCAGCGTCGTCATGGCGCTCACGCTCGCGGCCACCACGCTGTCGGGAGGTCTGGGCACGATCCTGTGGCTGTGCGTGTTCGCCGCCGCGGCGGGCCTTGCGTACCCGGTGCAACGCAACCTGATCAACGCCGCCATCCCGCCGACCCCCTACCGGGCGACCCTGCTGTCGGTGGAGTCCATCGTCGACCGCGGCGCGTGCGCGCTGGTGGCACTGGCCGTCGGCGCCTACCTGCAGGCTAACCGCCTCGACCTGCTCCTCGTGCACGCCGCAGCGGGCACCTGTCTTCTGCTGCTCGTCGTGGGCGTTGTCCTGGGTCGACTGCGCCGTGACGGCGTACTTCCGGCCACCCGTCAGCCCTGAAACGGCGGCACAGCCATTCGCAAGCCCCCCGTTCCCTGTTCCTTGGCTCCGCGATGGGTCGTTCCCGCCTTCGGGCACTTACGCCCGGCTACAGTTCGGGCGATCACCAGTCATGCGGGTGATCGCCCTGGTAGTACCGGGAGCAGGGCTCGTCACTCGACTTCGTCGTCGAAGCCGTAGGGCGGGATCGCCCACCGCATTACCATCTCTCCCGCCTCATCGACTTCGAGCGTGACCGGATAAACCTGACCGGCAACCCGCTCCCCGCGGTGCCTCATCGAGTGGTCACCCTGGTCCCACTCGATGCCGAGCACCTGACAACCGCCGACCTCGATCACACCCACATGGAGCGGGTGCTGCCACCCGGCCCGCCGGAAGCGGTGGTCGTCGGTGTGCTTCTCGACCGAGACCATGAGGCCCTGACCGTGGAGACGGTCGCACCATGCAGTTAGTTCGGCCGCACGTGTGGCCGCCTCGGCCACGGGGAGGTCCAGCCAACCACGCGGACCGTCGCCACCGAACCGTCCGATGTGCTCACCGCCGAACTGCTCGTGTGCGTCGTCCTTGTACCGGCCCCAGTAGGAGACATCGGCGAGCCCGTCGGCCGGCTCGTCGTCCATTCCCGTCCACGCGTCCAGCGCCGCGGCGTCGCCGACAACCATGCCGCACCGGTCTACGGGCAGATCCCCGAGCCGGATCGGCACTCTCCGGTCCCGGCTCTCGGGCCACACAAGGCCAAGACCGACTTCCAGGGTCGCGATCGCCGGTTCCCCGTCGAACGGCGACGCCGAGGTACTCGCCCGCACCGGCAAAGCCCGGTCTGCGGCTACCGGAACCGCGACCGCCTCACACAACCACTCACGAAAATGACCTCCCCCCGCCGCCGCCACCGCCCGGGCCCGCTCGGGCAGGGTCAGACCCAGCTCCCGCCACTGATCGATCCACCCAGCCATGCCAAGCACCATCACACCCGACGGCGCATCAACTTTCCCCAGGTCGACGAAGCTCTCAGACATGCGCCCATTGTGCTTCCCCCGTACGACAACAGTACGAAGGCCTTCTCCCACCCAGACGATCGTCTGTCACTGGTGGGTGGCAACCTGTGCGAGTGCTGATTGCGAAATACGACGAGGGTCCCGCAGTCGCCGGGGAACACCTGCTGTCCCTGCCCGGCTTCTGGGCCGCCTACCTGATGTGGATGGCCGAGACCGACGAGGACGGCGAGCCGCTGCCGCAACGGTTCGGCGTGGACGGGCGCCGACGTCGACGCTGCTGCCGAGTCACTCATGGACGAGGAGGCGTGGCCGGCCATCCGCATACCCTTCGCAGGCGGACACACCGCCGTCGTGCTGCACCGCAACTACCCGGATGATGCCGGCATCGAGTACTTCGTCGCCCACCCCGAGTGGGACCGGCACGGCCACCTGGCCGTGGCAGACGGCCACTACGCCGGACCCGGCCTGGCCTGGCCTGGCGCTCCCATTCGGCGACGGCCCCATCCGCCGATTCCGGCGTGAACACCCTCGCCAAGGCCCCTGTGACCGGCGATGGCCTGGTTCCGACTCCGCACATCGGAGCCCGGGCCTCCTGCTCAGGATTCCCTGGCGGCCAGGATCCGGTCGGCAAGGTGATGCGGACACACCGTCACGTGCCACGTGACCGTCAACTGCCCCTTGTGGGCCGCCAGAGTAGGCACAGCCCCAGCCCCGGGGCGCGCCTGGCAGTGAGAGCAGACGATGATGCGCGGTGGAAGTACAGACACCGGCCCGCCCCTCTCTCTCCGATTGCCGGAATGCCGACCCGATCGGTCCAGGTCTATCAAAGCTGCGCCCGATGCGCGCCGGTACCCGCGGGTACGGCGAAGGACCGCCACTCGCTTCCGGCCCGGCCGGAGTCGTGTACTCGAAGTCGTGGAACGCGTAGCGGGGCTCGTCCTCGGGAAGCGTCTCGACGAACGCCTCGTAACTGTCGGGCCGTGCCCGGCTGCCGAGGCACGGGGTCGCCCGGTGTTCGGTGATCCGCCGTGATTGAACGCCGACATCCGGGCCGGAGCGCAGCGGTCGTGTCAGGCTCCGGTCGTTCGTCGTCCGGCTGGCGTCACGGAGGCGATGAGGGCGGACAGGGCGAAGGTCGCTGTCAGGCTTGCCATCGCGATCATGCCGACGCCGATGATGAAGAAGCCATCGCCCGACCAGTCGTAGAAGGCGGCGAGGGTCAGGCCGGCGGTGGTGCCGAGCACGGCGCCCGCGGTGTTGCGCCGGGACGCGGCCCAGCACACCGGCACCAGCAGGGTCAGCACCAGCCCGATCACCTGCCAGGCCTCGTAAGGGCCCGACACCGAACCGTCGGGATGGACATCACGATGCTGGTCCCAGCCCAGCCAGGCGGCCCATGCCGCAACCGGGATGAGAACCAGCAGGCAGGAGGCGGGTGTCAGTGATCTCAGGCGCATGCCTTGGTTGCCCTGGCCGGACCCGTTCCCGCGGCAGCGCTCACGTACTCACTTCCCCCTTGAGTAGCCGGCCACAGGCATGGCATCGATGGACGCCCAACGGCCCCGCACCAGTAGGGACGCCTGGTCGGGCTTCGCCGCCACCGGTTCCAGGCAGGAATCAGGAATACCGCAGGGTTCGAATGGCGCTCCCCACCAGCTGAACGGGTTCCGTGGTCGGCGGTGTGGCGGGAGGCGTACGCGAACGACCCGGGCTCTCCGGACACACTGATCGCGGTCTCCGCCGCCTCCAACCGGTCCAAGGCGGATAAGGACCCGACCGAGTGGCTGCCCTCGGACGGCTCGTACCACTGCACGTAGCCGCGACCTGGGTCGGCACCCAAGCTGCGCTGGGACCTGGCCGTCGACGAGGCCGAGTGCCAGCCTCGGCTCGGGCTCGCCGAGGACTGCCCAACCACCACCGTGGTCTACAAGGCCGCCCGGTAGCCTCCCCGGCCTGGGCACGTCAATGTTCCCCTCTGTTCGGGGCCTCCTACATCGCGCGTGCCTGCACCGGTGCTCAGCCACCCGGCAGGTCCACCAGCGCATCCGTGAGGACGAACGGTTCGTCCCCGCGAGCGGTCAGACAGTCAAACAAGTCCTTCCGGAGTTCGCGCACTCTTCCCCCGGAACATGCTCAGGCAGCCGGTTCACCTTCACGGCCTTCGCCGTGGTCACGCGCCCTTGGCCGAAGCGCATGATCAGACGAAGGCCGTCTCAACGTCGGGCGAATACCCAGGCGAGCGGGGCAGATCGAGAAGCACTTCGACTCATCGATACCCTGCATCACCATGATGCGTGCTTGGATCTTGCCGATACTGCTTGTGCTCAGCGGCTCGGCTGTCGCGACTGGGCAGATCTTGGAGGGGAGCCCCGGCACAGCCGTGGCGCTCCTGCTGGCGTTCTTGGCGCTCGCCGGCGTGAACTCACCCCTGATCTTCCCGAGGTCGATCGGTGGGCAGGAGGCACAACACCGCAGCGCGGTCGACGGACGACCGGTCGTCTTCTGGCGGCCGGGCTGCAAGTACTGCATACGACTACGCATCCGGCTGGGTCGCAGCGCCCGCCAGTTGCATTGGGTCAACATCTGGCGCGACCCCGTAGGAGCGGCAGCAGTGAGAGCGGCCAACGACGGCAACGAGACCGTGCCGACCGTCGTCGTGGCGGGCCGGCCCTACACCAACCCCGATCCCGAATGGGTGCGCGAACAGCTCTCCCCTTCCGCGTGATCAGAAACCGCGCACTGCAGAGACGCACCGGCAGGCACAAAGCGAACAGAGGTCAAAAAGGTTAAAAGGCAAGCTCAGACCCGCCGCCGCCACCTCGTGCGTCAGTAAGGGCATCTACGAGCTGGTCGTGCGTCATGGAGGAGCGGCCCAGGAGCGTGCGCGGCGGTGGCCTTCTGGCTCGCAAGCCGAGCCGGCGGCGGCGCGGGCGGCCGAGATGGACGCCGACACCGTCAACCGCGAACTGTCCGTCGCCCGCTCGGCGATCGGCTGGTGGCAGCGCCAGGGCTGGATCACCGTCGACCCGACGATCGGCATCGAGCGGCGGCCGGCACGGCCCGACCGCACCAAGGCCCTGGCCGAGAACCAGATCGCCGCCCTGTGGCACCTGGGCGTCGGGCTCCGGGAGAAGACGTTCTGGAAGATGCTCTACGAGTCGGCAGCACGGGCTGGCGAGGTGCTGTGCCTGAACGTGGAGGACCTGTACCCGCAGGACAGGCATGGCAGGATCACCGCCAAGGGCGGGGCGACCGAGTGGATCCACTGGCAGTCCGGCACCGCCCAGCTCCTGCCCCGCCTCATCGCCCGCCCCACCCGCGGCCCGCTGTTCCTCACCGACCGCAAGGCCCCGGCCGGAACGCCGACGCTCGACGAGTTCCCGGAGACCGGCCGGGCCCGGCTCTCTACCGCCGCGCTGAGGAGATCTTCGAGGAGAACTCGCGGCTGCCGGCCAACTGGCTCGCCTCACCTGAGGACATCGAGGACCTGGACGGCTGGACCCTGCACCGACTCCGGCACAGCGCCCTGACGCACGATGCGGAGGACGGCACCTCCACTCCGATGCTGCCGGCCCGCTCCCGCCACGCCTCCGTCCGCTCCCTGGAGCGGTACGCCCGCCCCGGCGTCGACGCGGTCGCCCGGCATGTTGCCGAGCGCGACCCCGCCGCACCTCGCCGGACGTGACACCCGTGTTGGCGGCTGGTGCCGGCGTTCTTACCCGCCCCCTTCCATCGCTTGCCTGGACTCAACGCATTCCGGGCAGGCGACGGAGCTCGTTGACTTTCAGCAACCGGGCAAGAAGGAGATACGACAGGGCTGTCGCGAGCGCCCCGGCAGCCAAGGCGACAGCAGTAGGCCACGTCCCCTCTCCCAGGCCGGCGCACGCACGTGCTGCGGCCCAGCCCAGCCCAGCAGCCGGGCACGCGGCGCACAGCAGCTTCACGTAGGTGCGGCGCAGACCTCCGTCGTCGATCCGGCCCCCCATCTTTTTGCGCAGCAGGTAGGCGGTGAGTGCGACACCGGCCACGTAGGAGAGGGTGTAGGCCCCGGCCATGCCGACCACCGACCAGCGGGCGGGCAGGGCCACATGGCAGGCCGTGGCCAGGGCGATGTTCACGCCTGCGATCCAGGCCGCCATGAAGAACGGGGTGCGGGTGTCCTCGAAGGCGTAGAAGCCGCGCAGCAGCAGGTACTGGGCGGAGAACGGGATGAGTCCGAGCCCGAACGCCTGCAGCATGTAGCCCAGTGGGCGGGCTGAGGCGGTATCGGCTGCTCCGTGGGCGAACAGCAGCGAAGAGATCTGGGGCCCCAGGGCGAGGAAGAGGAATGCGGCGGGAACGATGACCACGCCGCTGATCCGCAGCGCCCGGGACAAGTCCGCGCGCAGGTCCGGGATGCGGCCCTCGGCGACGGCCCGGCTCATGCGCGGCAGCAGCGCCGTCACCAGGGAGACGGTCACGATCGACTGCGGCAACATCCAGATTGTCTGCGCGTAGGTGTAGGCGGAGTAGCCTGCGCCGGCCTGCGGCAGCTCCTGGTCGGCGGCGTTGGCATAGTTCGTGACCACCGTCAGGGAGACCTGGTTGGCCAGGACGAACAGCAGCGTCCACTTCGCTGCGTGCACGCTCTTGCCCAGGCCGGTGCCCCGCCAGTCGAACCGCGGCCGGAACCGGAAACCGGCCGCCCTGGCGAACGGGATGAGCGCCAGTGCCTGGACGGCGATACCCGCGGTCGTCCCGATCCCCAGCAGCCGCACCTGGGCGGCGGTGATGTCCTCCACCCGGTCGGGCACCGTCATCAGCCCCAGGTAGGCGGCGAACATGCCGACCAGCACGACGTTGTTCAGCACCGGGGTCCACATCATCGCGCCGAACTTCTCACGCGCGTTCAGCACCTGCCCGTAGATGCTGAACAGGCCATAGAAGAAGATCTGCGGCAGCAGGAACCGCGCGAACGTCACCGTCAGCTCGAACGCCTCGTGACTGTCCGGGGTGTCCCGCATGTACAGGCTCACGATCTGCGGCGCTGCCCATGCCGCCAGCGCCGTCCCCACGCCCAGCATGCACACCACGAGCGTGACCAGCCGCTGCTCGTAGGCCCGCCCGCCATCGGGCTCCGTGGCCCGGGCCCGAACCAGCTGCGGCACCAGCACAGCGTTTAGCGCGCCGCCGATCAGCAGCGTGTACAGGCTCGTCGGCACGGTGTTCGCCGTGTTGTACGTGCTGGCCAGCAGGCCCGTTCCCAGGGCCGCGGCCTGCAGCACCTGACGGATCAGCCCCGTCGCCCGCGACACCACCGTGCCAACAGCCATCAACAAAGACGAACGAGCCAGCCCGCCTTTGTCCTTATTCCGCCGGGCGGCACGCCGCCCCCCTGTCTGCTGCTCCGGCGGCATGGTCTGCGCCGCGGAGTTCGTCCCCTCCACCATGCCGTCAACCTATGCCCCAAGATCCCACGCCCCCAATTCGCGCGCCTCACTGCTCGCGCGGTCCCGGCACGCGTCCGTCCGCTCCCTGGAACGGCACACCAGCCCGGCCCGCTCACGCGGGGGCCGTGGCGCTCTCACTCACGGGGCGGCGCGGGCCGGGAACCGCCTTGGCCGTGGTGGCCAGGTCCAGCTCCAGGCGGCTGTTCATGTCCGGCTCGAACCGGCCGTAGGAGTTCACGTGCGTCCAGAACAGCGGGGACAGGGCCCGCCGGTCGGTGCCGGTGAGCGTGTCGGCCCACTTCGGGTCGGCAAGGACCTGCTGCATCAGCAGCGTGTTGACGTGCACGAGAGCGGACTGGAGCAGGTGCCGGGCGAGCATGGACACCTCCTGGGACTCCTTGTCCGCACCTGCCAGGTAACCGTCCTTGCCGTATAAGAGGTCCTTGTTCGCGCTGTTCCAGTTCTCCACGACCTGCAAGCCCTCATGGATCTCCTGGCGCAGCTCGACGTCGGCAAGGTAGTCGCACACGAACGCCGTCCGTACCGCCCGCCCGCCCGAGTTCCTCGATCGCCTGGTAGGTGGGGTGCTTGGGGTCGCCGCGGGTGAAGCGGCGCAGGACCTGCTTGGCCTCGGCGGTGCCCAGCCGCAGGGCGGTGGTGTACTTCACGATCTGGCCGTACTGCCGGCGGGTCATGTCCCAGTTGATCGTCTTGGTAAAGAGCACCGGGGCGAGGTTCGGCCAGTTGTCGTCCTCCCCGACGGTCGGCCGGTACAGCCTGGCGGAGCCATGTTCTTCAGCCGCGGCATCAGCTGAAGTCGAGCATGTGGGCGAACGCGAAGCCGACGATGGACGCCCCGTGGGTGTCGGTGTACTGCCGGTCCACTTCCATGTCGGTGCAGTGCCGCAGTACGCCCCCGATCATCGAGACACCTCGGAGAGCGAGCAGGACTTGAGCCGGGAGTAGATGCACACCGACTTCCGCTCGACGTGCGCCAGTAGATCACCACGCTGGGGCCCCGGTAGCGCTGGTGCCACTCCGTCATCAGGTTCGAGGACCAGGCCCCGAACTTGCGGCTGTCGGACGCACACGCGGTGCCGGTACCCCACCACATCTCGTCACGGGCTGCGAAGGTGGCGTTCACCAGCTGCACCAGCGCGGCGCGCATGTTGGCCCGGTTGACGAACAGGTGCCGCACCCGACGCAGCGTCGCCTCGGACTCACCGTGCTTGCCCGTCACCGCGACCCGCTTGATGCCCATGTTGGTGCCGAGCCCGAACAGCATCAGCAGCAGCTGGCGCCGCAGCACGTCCTTGGACGGATTCTCGCGGGTGGCGACCGAGGTGAACTCGGCGATGAAGTCCGTGACGAACTCGGCGTACTTCAAGATGTTCAGCAGGTCGATGGCCCGTTGACTGAACCGACTCCGGCGTTTTGGCAGGTCAGAGGCGGTTTCTGCTAACTTCCCGCCATGGCTGATCCTCTGGGTCCCGGACGGGATCTGACGAGCTTCGTGCTGCCCGAGCTTGGCCGGTTGGTCGAGACGGGTGAGCCGCAGGAGCCGTACCGGCTGCTCGCTGCAGACGGCTTGCCGGTTGGACCGGTCGCGGCGTTCTTCGCCGAGTTGCAGGCGGCCGGCAGACCGGCGACCACGATTCGGTCGTACGGCATGGATCTGCTCCGGTGGTTCCGGTTCCTGTGGGCGGTCGATGTCGCCTGGGATAGGGCGAGTCGCAGCGAGGCCCGGGACTTCTGCCGCTGGTGTCCGAACTCTGAACCGCATGCCGTCGATCAGTTGCCGCCGGGGCCAGACAGGCGGCCGACCCGACCTGGCACCCTTCGGCAACAGCGGCTCCAGCACCGCCCACTGCTCGTCCGTGAGATCTCCCCGACCCATGAACCTTGATCATTCACAGCTCTAGATCCATTTTCGGTACACGGCCTGGTCCGACAGGGTTTGACGGGGTCTGGCACGTCCTGGCTGCCTCAGATCTCGATACGCCGGAGCCACCAGTGCAGATGTTCTGGGGCGAAAGGGTCGTTAACCGTCCGCTTGAGGACGCGTGCGTCGACAGGGTCCAGCGCGGCACGCAGCTCTCGTCGAGCCCGAGCCCGCAGGTTCCATGCCGCCACTTCGAGCAGCGTGCGGATATGCCCGGTTGGGACGTCTGAGTATCCGTAGTGCCACTCTTCAGCACTACGGGGTCGGCCAGCCCGCAGAGTCCAGCGTCGGAACGCGAGCGCGACGTCACCTCTGGACAAACCGCGCTCGCGCTCGAACTGGAAGATCTGTCGGTTTGCCGAGGCAGACAGCCCCGGCATGACGGTCCGTCTGGCATGCCTCGTGTCCCGACGCGGCAGCTGAGACCTGATCTCGCCCGGTGTCCGGCGAGGCATGTCGACTTCCTGAAGGTGCTGGTCTTGGCAGGTCCCCGAACGCTAACCCGGCCGCCAGTGATCCTCAAGGGCTCACGAGACAAGGGACAAGCTGGTGCGCAGTCCAAACGAACAGCGCAGGGTTGGAACACTGCCTCTTCACCAGTAAGGCGGCGGCGCCGAGGCGGCCGAGTACGGCACGTGGGTCACCTCCGCGCAGCTGCGCCCGATCTCCGGCGTGAGCCTGGACGGCGTACCCGGCCACCCCGAGAGGCGGCCACCGTGGCGCCGTCCCCGTGGTCGTGGGTCATCGACGGCCTCACCGGCAGCCGGGCCGCCACCGTCGACGCCCGGGAGCGCCGGCTCGCCGGCAACCACGCGCGCCCGCTGGGCACCATCCAAGCACTCGACGCGCTCGACCGGCCCGGCACAAGCCCGTGCCCCGGGTACGACGCCGCCGAGGCACTGCTCCCGATCCTCTGCCACGGCCAGGACGACGAGCCCGGATCCGATGTCTGACGGGAGGCATGGGTGAGCCCCTGCCGGGTCGGCTGCCGGGAAGGGCTCGGGGATGCCTGCGCCCCGGGGGGGGGATGGGGCGCGAGGCGGTCTATCCGCGGGCACGGCTGACAGATAGTCGACGACGGCGACGTCAAACTGCTTGTCACCATCCTTGGCGGCGTCGAGCACGCGCCAGGAGGCTTCGGCGTCCATGGCGCGCAGTCTTCCAGGGCACTACGACAGCAGACCGTCCTGATCGGCGTGCCAGGTCAGGAGCCGACGGGGGCAGGTGGCTTGAGCAGCGACGTCGGTAGGTAGGCGGACCTGGTCTGCAGGTCCCAGCCATGCACCTGCACGGCGAGCGCGACCAAGGCGATCGCGCCCAGGGGAAGCAGAGTGGTGGGCGCGGGATTCTCACCGGCACCGGCACGATGCTGCGCCAGTCGTTCCTCCAAGGCCCGCTCGAAGGCGCTCTGATCGTCGGCGAGCAGAACGCGCAGTAGGCGCTGGTCGGGGCTCACCGCATGAGCGGCGGCCAGGGCAAGGGCAGCGTCCCGTCGCTCATCCGTCGATGGCTTGGTCAGCGTCACCCGTGGCCAGTCTCGGGGCAGGTGACCGCGGGCCGGGGTCAGGTAAGCGCACAGGGCGTCCATCTGTGCGAGGTCGTCCGGTTCGGAGACGGAGTCCCGGCCGGCGTGGGGAAGGTTGTTGTGCAGGGCGGGTGCAAAGTCGCAGCGCAGGCCCAGACCGATCGCCCGCTCCCAGTCCTGCACTAGACCGCTGACGACACAGATGTCGAAGGCGTCGATCCATGTGCGGGCGGTGACCGTGTCGGTCGCGTCGTGCGTCTCGTCGTAGTCCATCTCTTCGCTGGTCAGACGCGTCCTGGTGAGAGGCAAGGGGATCTCCCAGTCGCCTCTGGGAGTGCAGCCCAGGTCCAGCACGCCCAGGCGGCACTCAGCAGCGGTGAGCAGGGCGAGGCGAGTGCGCTCGTCGTTGAGGTCGGGGTCCTGGGTGGTGCGCGCTGCAACGTGGTCGAGCAGCTCGTGGCTGAGCTCCTCGAGCATCACGCGCATCGGATAACCACGCTGATAGACATCCTCGAAGCGCTCCTGGACACGGTCCGCCTTGTCGCCAAGGGCCAGGTCCAGGCGCTGCTGGTTCACGGGATGGCGTAGCGCCTGGTTGATCTTCATCCGTCCATCCTGTCAGGCGCCACCGACAGCGCGGTACGCCCTGCTTGTGGAAGCACGGGCCGACATCATCCGCGCCAAAGCATGCCTGCCACCTGCCGACAAACCCACCACCGGTCCAGACGATCCCCCATTCACCACAGTCCCCCGGAGACCACCCACTGAAGGCCCCAACCAACGTCAGCGCCGTGACCGGCTCGAACACGTGCTCGGCCGGACGGACGGCCGCGCAGCGCCTGAACCGGGGCGTCCGGAAGGTCCGCCGGCTCCCCCAGCCCCATCTGCTCCGGGTGACGCTCCGGGGACGGCAGATACGGATCCCACGCGGTCACCAGGTGCGGGTCGGTGTGCTCATCGCGCTTACCCGGACCAAACAGATACTCCAGCAACTCGGCGGTGTCCTCACATGCGAGGGGTCATTCCCGCGTGCGGCCGACGCCGAGGTGAAGGGCGATGGCGGAGACGGATACGTTCGCGGCGCGGCGGCGGAGGGCGACGGCGAGCTTGTCTCCCTCGATCGCGGGCGGGCGGGCGCCGTGGTTGCCGTTGGCCGCGGCGGTCTCCAGGCCGATCAGGATCCGCTCGTGGATGAACTCCCGCTCGACTTCCGCGATCGCTGCGAAGACCACGAACAGCACCTTGCCCGCACCCTGCGGGTCGTACATGCCGCACAGCGGGCCGCTGAGGATTTCCAGGCGGTAGTCGCATTCGGCGAGGTCCTGTGCGGAGGCGAGCCGGCCGGTCGGGAACCCCTGGACAGCGGGTGTCACCGGGCGCGTCTACGCTCCCGTTCATGCACATGGATGATCTTGCATGGCAGGCGAGCAACTTCGGCGGCCTCGCCCCGAGAAGCGTGGACCTCTTGTTGGAGCACGGCCACCTGGAGCTGGTGATCCTGGCGGCGGCGGAACGCGGCGAGTGGTTCTGCGCGGAGGGCGCGGTGCAGGAGCTGTGCCGGGCAGGAGAGTTCGACCGGGCGCTGAAGGTAGTGGAGCCGTTCGTCGCGACCGGTTGGCCGACTGCTCTGTGGGCGAAGGCCGAGATCCTGCTCCGGTCGGGGCGGCCGCAGGAAGCACTGGATCTGGCACGCCCGGACGCGGCCGGTGGATCCTCGAAAGCCGAGTGCCATGACTTCGCCGGGTTGCTTGCCAAGGCAGGGCGAATCGACGAGGCCGTCGATCTCCTCGTCCCGCACATCGACGGGTGGTGGACCCTGTCCGTCCTCGTGGAGATCACCGAAGGCCAGGACCGTGACGAGCAGGTGTTGCAGCTCATCGCCCCGCACGCCGACAGTGCGCGCCACGCCCGGGGCGAGAGTCGGTGGAACCACCCCTTCTCCAACGCGCAGGAACTCCAGGCCCAGGTGCTGGAGCGCGCGGGCCGTGCAGACGAAGCGGTCAGGATCCTCGGCCAGGACATAGCCGGACACCGCTACCTCACGCAGAACACTCTCACCGCCTACGCCGGGCTTCTGGCGCGTCATGGCCGGCTCGACGAGCTGCGCGAGCTGGCCACCGGGCAGAACGCGCACGCCGTCCTGGACATCTACACCAGTGCCCTTCGCGACCACGGGCGGACCGAGGAGGCCGAGACCGTGATGCGCGAAGCCATCGCCGCCGACGACTGGGTCGGGTACCGGGCCTGGCTCTCCTCGGCTCTGCTGCGGGATGGCCGATTGGACGACGCGATCGCCGTGGCCGAACCCGGCTTCGGCTGGTACGACTGCTCCAACCTCCTGGCACCACTCGTCTACCCGCTTCTCCACCGCCCCGAGGAGCTGCTCCACCTGCTGGAGCACCCCAGCGTCGTACCTCACCATGACCACGAGGAGTTCCAGCACTGGTGGCGAGCCTTGGCCCTCGCCGGCCTCGGTCGCGTTGACGAGGCGATCACCTTGGCCGAAGCGGACCCGCGCCCCTGGACCGACCCCGGCATCGTCAAGGCCGACCTCCTCAGTACGGCCGGACAGTTCGACGCCGCCGCTGCCGAACTGCGGGCTCTCGGCACGTGCAAGGCACGTGAGGCCCTGTTCGAGGTCTTGGTCCGGCAGGGGCGGGCAGCCGAGGCGATCACCGTCCACCCCACGGCGGCCGAGCAGCGAGCTGCCGAACCGAAGCCCCGGCCTGTCCCTCTGGACGAGAACGGGTACTCCTTGGAGCCGCCCTTCTAGAAGTTGTTGTCGCATGTCACACCCGCATCAGGAGTGATGCGGACCGCTGGAGGAATCGGCCACCGGCGCGACCAGGAAGGACCCTGAAGGGCCGCTCCTGCCTGGCCAATCCAGGGAGTACACGCACAACGGCTCGGACTCAGCTGCCCTGGCTGCACGTTTCCAGAACGCAGACGGCCAGAACTGGGTCAAGGTCTTCGATAGCCATCAGCTGGTCCGGGCCCCGGCAAGACAGGGTGGTCGCTTTTGGCGTCGCCTGGCCGGCAAGGTGCGGCGAACCGATGAGTGTCCGCTTCCGCCCAAACCCGGCTGGTGGCATCCCGTGAAGTACCGCCTGCGGCGTCCGTGGCGGTGATCTTCCCCGAGCAGCCTGCTCCTCGCCCACCGCATTGCCCAGTGTCCCTGCGAAGCCACTGACACTTCCGATGCCGCCGATCGCCGACGTTCTCGTGTCGCCCAACAGGGCCGACTTTTGTCCGCGGACAAAAGTCGGCGTCGTGCGCAGGGTGGATGTCAGTGACATGCGCAGGGTTATGACAGTGGGATCGCAGCGTCCGTATCAGTGGGCGGTGCCGGCTCGGGGAGCATCCGGAGGCTATAGAGCACGTTGTCGTAAGAGCGGTCTGGCCTCAGACCACTTCCGACCAAGGGCCCGTGCTCTCCTCCTTCGGAATCCAGAGCAAGGGTTGGCGCGAGCGACAGTGCTCGTCCGCTCCCTCTTCCCAAGGGAATCGTCCGGCCTTGTCCGGCCAGAACAGCTGAGTGATCGGCAGCGGCGGGGCCTGGTAGAAGTCGATGCCCGCGCCGAAGAAGTCGTGGTACCAACTGGGATGCACGGGCCGTACGACCACGTCGTAGCCGTTGAGGACGTCCGCGCGGCGCTGGTCGGGCTCAAGCGGGACGCCGTCGCGTATGGCGGCCCCAGCGGCGTTCGCCACGCGCATCGCGGTCTGCGACGGCAGGCCGAAGACACATACCTCAGGGCTGCGCAGCGTGTGCCACAGGCCGATGGAGTAGCCCCAGTCCCCTGGGGCATCGCCACCGGCCACCCCCATGACGTGCCACCCGTACTCCTTGACGCTGTCCGCGATGCGCCGATCGCGTTCATCGAACACGGACCCGCCCCATTCGGTAGGGGCACAGAGAAGGCAGAGACATGGTGAATCGTTCATCCGGGGATGGTAGACCCCTTGGTCCGGCGGCTCGTCCAAGGCCTCCTGTCCTGTGTGCTTTCAGTGAGGACCTCACGGGTGGTGCCGACCAAGATGATCAGGAAGAAGACCTCCGACCGCAGCACCCGGTCTCTGGCACCGGGGCAGACGGACGCCGGCGCAGGCGGGCACACACGCACCAGCCCGCGGCTGCCCCCATGGCGCTGGGAAAGTGTGGTGGAGCAACTGTCAGTGGTCCGAGGTACCGTCCGCCCATGGCAACGAGACCCTCCGACAGCTGGCGCGCTTTGATGGCCGAGATGCTCCGAGATGTGGCGGCCGGGACCTTGGATGCAGAGTGCGCCTGTCCGGACCTCTTCCCGGAGTCGTTCCTGCAGGCGACTGACGCCGCCCTGGCAGCGTTCGAGCGGGACATGCGCTCGCTGAACATGCCGTCCGACGAAGCGGTGCTCGGGGCGGTTGAGAAGGTGGTTCTCGCGCTCAACGCGGTCGATGCGGACGGCCGGCACGGCAGCGCCGGCTACTGCACGATCGAGCGGGAGGAGCTGTGCGACTACATCGACCTCACGCTGAACGAGCACGGTGTGGACGTGATGGCTCTGTCGTCGAGGCAGGGCATCGGTGAGGCCGGGATCACGGACCAGTGGCGCGACTGGTGATGATCGAGTTGTGCGGTAGCGCCGTACCGCAACCGCCGGCGGCCCGCCACGCCCGTCAACCGCCCGTCAAAAGGCCCTGCGGGGCGCTGCTCGCCGGTATGACCATCGCTGACCGGTCCGGCTGATCCTGCGGATCAGAAAGGGCGACGGATCCCATAGGCTTCCAGGGCGTCCGTGTAGCGCTGGAGCTTTTCGTCGAGGTCCGCATGGAGGAGGCTCGCCGCCTCCCGGGCCTCCTCCAAGTTGCCTGCGGCGCAGAGCTCCACGAGTTCGGCAACGTGCGATCGGAGGATGCTGAGGGTGTCGCCCTGGATCAGGACTCCAGGAAAGTTGCGGTGCGGGAGGCGTACCACGGCGTCGTTGCCGCGATCGGTGAACAGCTCGGCCTCTACTCGTTCCATCGGATCCCCGTCCACATCAACTCAGGGTCAACTGATCAGCCCGTACTTCGAACTCGTCCTGTCCATCGAGCGTTTCGAGACCCCAGGGAGAGACGGAGATCTTGACCACGTCCGCCGTGTCCGCGGCGGTGCCAGTGGTCAGGATGTCGCAGAGGATCCCGACCTCCACGGGGTAATGGGACTCGGGCAACAGATCTTCTCCTGCGCTGAAGAGGAGCGATTTGTCGACGAAAGCCCACTGCTTGTGGTGGGCATCGGTGAAGCGAACCTCGACCAGGCCTGGCTGAGGTTCGTCATCGACCCATCGGACCGCTTCACAACGCAGGAACACCATGGTCAGAGCCTGCCATCATCGCCCGTCATGGGCATCGGATTTCCAGACTGCCTGCCCTCACGAGCGCCGCACACCGCAGTGCCGGCCCATCCGATGAGGGAACACCTGTCAGGTTTGCTCACAGCCCGGGGATCCCGGCACGCCGCATGTGCAGTTCGGAGCGGACGAGTTCGAGAAGGCGGCCGGTCCAGTTGCGGCCGCGGCCACCGTTGTCGACCCAGAACGCCGAGTCCAGGCCGTCGTAGACCAGAGTGGCGTCGTCTGTAGCCAGCAGGATCTCCGCCAGCTCGGGGTGCTGGTCGTACTTGGCACGGAGCAGGCTCGTCATGGCGGCGGTCCGGGCGTGCTCCCAGCCTTCGCGGGTCGGTGCCCCGGCAGCGAGTCCGTGTGCTGCGGCGGCCGTGTCCGCCACCACGATCGCCTCGTGGACCTCGGGCTGAGCAACCGACAGGGCCCAGTAGGCATGGCTGACGGAGGGATAGACGACCTTCCCCACCGTGATGGGGGCCGGGTAGTCGTTGCGCAAGCCGCGCAGGCCCGGGGCGGCCACCGGATCGTTCGGATACGAGGGGTGGAGGTGGATCGCCGGAGCATGGGGAAGCGCCGGTCCGTCTGCCAGGTCTCGTTTCTGCCACTCGGCTTTCCGGCGGGCTCGCTCCTCGAGGTAGGCGACGGCCCTCTCGTACTGCTCCTCGGTGACCTGGGGATCGGTCGGCAGGTACGTCGTGCCGCCCGGCCCCGCCGCCATCACCCGCAGCGGCCAGTCCTTGCTGTCCATGTCGCCCAGCGCGTAGCGGCGCCGCGATACCGGGATGGCGAGGAACGCGGCGCGGGCTGCGGCCCGGTTGTCCTCGGTCCGATCGGCGAGGAAGGCGTCTACGGCGGCCAGGCAACGTCCCGTCGAGTCGGCGCGCTTGTTCAGCTTGTCGATGGTGTCGCGCACTTCGGCGGCCAGCACGTCGGGGGTGAGTGTGGTCCGGGGCTCACTGAACTTCCATCGCGCCAGGCCGTGCGCGGATGCCTGAGCGCCGTCCGGGAACGTGGTGGCCACCCAGCCGGTCCGGAGCTTCTCCTCGAACTCCTCGACGGTGACCAGGCCCCAGCAGTCGATGAGCCCGTCGGCGTAGATGACGAGGTCGGTGAGGAAGTGCGTACTGCCGTTACGGATGAAGGCGTGCCGCCAGGTTCCGGGTATGCGGACGCCGTCCACGGTGCGATAGGTGACCCGTTTGCCGATCATCCCGGCATTGTGTCGCAACTGCCGGCGGGGAGACCTTGATTTACCTGGTCGTGGCCCACAGACGGCGGTGCCCCGTCCCTCCTGTTCGGGTTCTCTTCATCCTTGGAGCAGTCGTCGACGCCTGGCCTCTTCGTCGGAGTCGGGCAGAGTCGACGTGCCGGCGGGCGCGGGAGTAGTCGCCTCGGGGGCAGGGCGCAGTGCAACCCGGTACGACTCGGCGGAGTGGAGGACGGAAGCGTCGGGGTTCCGTCCGCGGCCGCGGGCCTTGATGTCCAGCTCGTACCAGCCGGGTCCGGAGGTGGACAGAATCGGGAGGTCTGACCTGGGTCCGTCGACGACCGACTCGATGCGCAGGCTGCCTGTGGGCGACCAGACGAGCGCTGTGGCCTCCTCTTCCCAATCTCCCGGTGAGTCCATCGGCCCGCCCGTGTGCACCTCGACGCGCACGTTTCCCGTGTTGATCCCGGTTCGCACCATGGCTCCCGCGGACATGGGCGCTATCAAGCCCCCCGACCAGTGCACGCTTTCGATGGGCACTTCACCGTGGTCGAGGACCCCGAAAATGCCCTCGTTGATGAAGACTTGGGACTCGTGGTACGTCATCACCGCTCCTCAGTCCGGGTCGCAGACTTTTATCCGCGGACAAAAGTCTGCGACCCGGACTGCTCGACGGCCACGAGGTCTTCTCCGTCCCGCCGACGGTGTATCAGAGTCAGGGAGTTCGGGTACCTCCCATGGCGCCGAGGTGGACGACCACGCTGGCGCGTCCCCCATCACACGGGCGTCCGGTAAGAAGTCGAGCATCACCCGGCGCTGGCGCTGGGTGAAGAACGATCGTCTCAACCACGCCGGCTACCTCTGGGCGTTCTCCGCGATCACCGCCTCGCACGGTGCCGAAGCCCACCACCGGCGGCGGCGCGACAACCACGCAGACTGGCACGCCTCCGCTCAGCGCAACCTCTTCAACCGCATGATCGGCCGGCTCTGCCACTGCCTCCAGCAGGACCAGCGGTATGACTAGGAGCTGGCCTTCCCACCCCCACCTGCGGAGATGGGCATAGCGGCCGCCTAGCCAGGGGCCGCTTGCTGGTCCGGGGACCGCACCTAGGGGGCGAAGCTCTGATTCGGGCCTGCATCGTCGCGCCAGTACCGCAGGACGGATTCCTGGACGACCTCGAACCGCTCGGCTGCGATCAGGCACGAGACCGGCTCCTGCCCGCCCGCGTCGGCCTCGAAGGCGACCACGACGGGCGGGCTTTCGCCGACCTGACGCGTGACTCTGAGGAGCTCGTCCGCCGTCGGTGCACGGAAGATCGGATCGTAGAACTCCGACGGGCAGCAGACGAAGAACGGATCGCCGAAGTGCGCGAGACGAGTACGAAGGCCGTGAAGTAAGTGTCTGCTGCCTGATGCTGTCCGGAGGGAAGCATTCGCAGAAGCGTCACGCTTCCGGGGAGAGTTCTACGAGTGTCTGACCGCCCGGCGCGACGAGTTGTTCGAGCTGGCGGACGCGGTGCTGTGCGCGGACGGTGCGGTGAAGTCTCCGGTGGACTTGACGCTGATGCCCGAGCATAGGCGTGGGCACGGAGCGATGCACGGCGGCCTCAATCACGGCCGGATCGATGTCGGCCGGCTGCGCACGGTACTGGCCGGACCCGGTCACTGGTGGCACATCCTGCCCGTCGCTGGCAGGTGATGATCAGGGGCGGCCGTCTGGAGCACGCCCACGGCGTTTAGCGTTGTACCTGGCCAGGCGGGCCAAGTACAACGGTAAGTCACACCCTTGCCATTGACGTGCACTTGCGGATCACTATGCTGAGTCGCGAAGGTCAAAGCTCGGGTTGATCCCCCCTAGACTGCGACGATGATCGAGATCCTCGAAAACCTGGACCTGCTGTCCCGGCCGAACCTCGACCTCACCAGTGTCGCGGTGAACGGCATCGCCCTGGGGGCGCCAGCCGCCGCCGTTCCACGGCAGCGCGTTGTGGGCGGGCTGTCCTCCGTCATCGCCCGGTATCGCGGTGGGACCAACATCGAAAGCGAGTACTACAACGCTGATGGACGGAGTCTGACGCTGGACGAGGTCATCGACGATGTTGTCCGGTCGGACGGATTCCTCTACGGCGCCGACAAGATCAACTACAAGGTGTGCGCCGGATCAGTGGTCGGCTTCGCAATCAGCGGCCCGCACCTGACCCACTTCGCACACTTGACCTCGTACGAGGAGTTCCTGACTGCGTTCGGCCAGCCTGATCGAATACACGAGAATGAGGCGTACGGCGACCTCATGAGCTACGAAACCTACTACTGGGGCGCTCGGAAGCATGTGACGTGGGACGCCTGGGAGGACCGGGTGAGCTTTATCAACATGGGCGACTTCGAGGGGAATAGCGGCCCCTGACCGCACAAACCGAAATGAACTCCTGGATGGCCGCGGATCACCCACGCGGTCCTCTGAGGAAGCCTCGGCCTCGCCTGAGTGTGCGGTGGGCCAGGCGGGCCAACTGCACGGTTCTGACCGCTCTTCCGTGATGCCTACGTCATCTGCGGGATGGTGCAGGCAGCGGGTAGCGCCCGGTGCCGCTGCTCCACGGTGTAGAGCGTGCTGAGATGCTGGCGTCTCCGAGTCCAGATGGTGGGAGTAGTGCATGGGAACGTGGGGGACCGGTCCATTCGACAGCGATATGGCGGCAGATTTCGTGGACGGTCTTGCAGGGATGTCGACTGAGCAGGGCATCGAAGCGATGACCAGGGCTTTCCAGAGGGTGGTGGACTCCGGCTCGCGCGTGGATGGCGGAGATGGAGCCAAAGCCGTTGCCGCCGCTCTCGTCGCGGGCCAGATTCCGGGCAGCCAGGTAGTGATCGATCCTGATGACGGTCCTTCTGAGCCGTTGCCCGTATTGCCGATCTCGCTCCGGCCCGAGGCCGGGCAGGCGCTTCGTCGTGTTCTGCAGGACGGTTCCGAGCCGGCCGAGGGCTGGGTCGAGACCACTGAGGCTGAGGAGTGGCGAGCGACGGTCAAGGCGATCACTCGCGCCTTGGACGTCGCCCACTGACCTCAGGCGCTCGGAGGGCTGGACTGCAGGAGGGTTCCTCCAGGGGATGAAGTCGTCATGGAAACGGAAACCCTTCGAGACGTCCTCTTCCCAGGCCTCAACCTCGTCGTGCGTCAGGCAACGGTCACGGATGGCACCTGATGGTCGACGCGGCAGGCTGCGGACCGCCAGGGCCATGTCCCCAGTGCCAACACCCCGCAGAGCACGTTCACAGCCGGTACTGGCGCATCTTGCCGGGCTGCCCGCAGGCGGCCGCCAGATGATCGTCCGTCTCGGTGTCCGCCGGCCCTTCTGCCTGTGTTTCAGATCGGGGTCGTCACGTGTCGCTGCGGCTGCGCCAAGCCCGGATCCGGTATCCGACGGGCAGCATGAGTGAGCCCTGCCGGGTCGGCTTCCGGCACTGCCGCGCTTCGACGGCGGGCGCCTGGTTCCAGGCGGTCGACGTTCTCCGGCCGACGAGCCCGCGGCAGCCCCGACCTATGTCCTGCCCTGCCGACCGCTCCGGGAACGCCTCACGGCTTCCCGCCACTGGCCCCTCGAGTCGACCAAAACCGGCTCATATTACTCCTGCCCTGCACGTTCACACGTGATCCAATGGCGTGATGCTGTGGGACGAATGGGAAAAGGCGAAGGCGGACGTGGTAGAGGCCCGGCAGGTGTCGATGCGCCTCAACCAGCTGGACGACGGCCCCGGTGCCGGTCAAAGCGACCTGGTAGTACACCAGGACGACCTCGGTGAGGTGGGGCACGACGCCTTCCTGCTGCACGGTCAACTGCAGAAGCAGGCCGACATCGCGGGCGCCGGCACCGATGGCTCGGGAAACGGCTCCACGATGCAGGCCGCGGCATCCTTGAAGACGGCCGGCTTCGCACTCGGAGGCGAGCTGGAGACCACCGTGTCCGTGTGGACCTCTCAGGTGAAGACGGTCCTGCAGGCGTGTGCCCACATCTCGAACCACCTGGACTTCTCCAAGAAGGCGCACGCCGCGGACGACGAGGCCATCGCCGCCTCGCTCCGCAACCGCGGTGGCTCGGCCATGCCCGTCTCCCGTATCGACTCGTACTTCAAGTAGGGGGAACGGCATGAACTACTCCGACCTCATGGAACTCGACCTGACAAAGCTTGGGTCCGCCGTTCAGGACTGGAAGCGCACGGCCGACGCTCTGCAGAGCCTGGCGGAAAAGGCACGGGACGGAGCCAAAGCGAGGGCCGACAAAGCCCGCTGGGAAGGCGTGAACGCCGGGGTGACGCGCGTCTTCGTCGGTAAGACGGTCAAAGAGATAGAGGACCTCCACGCCGAGGCTCAGAGCATCTTCAGCATTCTCCAGGACGCCCACTCCGAGCTGGTGGCCATCCAGCAGCAGGCGCAAAATCTGACCTCCGACGCCAAGGAACAAGGCTTCAACGTCCGGGTGGGCCAGGGCGGAGCGGTGGTGATCGAGGACGCCCTCATCTGTGAAGTGGGCGGTCCCGGTCAGCGCAAGCAGGACTTCATGCGGTGGTTCGCCGACGCACTGAGCGGAGTCGTGTGCCACGCGGCCGAGGTCGATGCCGCTGCCGTGCGCGCGTTGCGCTCCAGCCACGGTGCGGACCCGAACAACGCCGGGCACGCGATGTACACCTCTCTCGACGAGGACATGTTCCCCCGGGCACTGAAACTCGCCGGCCTGGGCAAGGACGCCAACGACAAGCAGCGGAAGGAACTCCAGCGGCTCTGGCAGTCCCTGAGCCCCGAGGCCCGGGCCAAGCTGTGGACCCAGCACCGGGACGACCTCCTTGCCGCCGGCCTGCTCCGCCCTCAAGTCAAGCAAGTCGCCGCGGACAACGGTGCTGGACCGTACGACGTCGAATCACCAGGAGTGTCGGACTACTGGAAGCAGATCCAGGCCCGCGGCATATCAAACTCCGGCGACTTCATGGGGAAAACAGACGCCGCCCGGCACATGGACCACTACCTCAACGGCAGCGGCAAGACGCTCGATCTGGACGTCGACCGCATGCTCGGTGATGACCCGGCCCTGCGGGACGCGGTGGCGCGGATCCGCGCAGGGGAAGAGGGCGAGTGGCGGCAGCAGGCGCTGGAGGCCTTCGAGAAGTCGGGAGGCCGGCCGGTCGCGATCCCGATCGAGTCCGGCAGCAGCGGATACGAACACGAAAAGGGACCGGACGGTACGAACAACTGGTACCTGGCCGTGGGCAGCGGCATGACCAATACGACAGGCGTGGCCACCGCCGTCCCCGGACCCGACGGGAAACCGCAGGTCAGCATCGACTACCAGGTCAACGTGTGGGACCGGTACAACTGGGACCCGGGCAAGGCCACGCCGATCGGACCGACCACCGTCACCGACGCCGACATGGCCCGCATGCACACGACAGGACTGGCCAGGGAATTCGACATGCGAGGGAGCAGCTCGGTGCAGCGGCACGACCTGACAGCAGGAGGATCCTGGCCGGCGCCCGAGGACACCGGACGGACCGGCACGCGCACGGACATCGGCCGCAACGAGGCCGCCCGATGACGACCCGACGCCCAAGGCGTGCCCTGGCTCTCACCGTGACGGTGGCCCTACTCGGCACGCTGGTCTCCGGCTGCGCCGGGGCTTCCGGTGGTGAGAGCGGCGGGGCAGGCAGCCGCTCGGTAAACACAGGTGCCTCGGACTGGGAAGAGGGGGCCACCGTGGACTCCGTCGCCCAGGCCTTGCGCGTGGTGGTCCCCTCGACAGCGACCGGAACCGCCGCAGCGCGCCGCAACGGGTTCCAGGACGACGGCCTGATCATGTCCTTCCTCCTGCCGAGGGATGCCGTGGACCCTTTCCTCAGCCGGCTGAAGCCGGAGCGACCCCTCCGACTTCGTGAGCAACCCTTCGCCGCGGAGGCGACACCGGCCACACCGTTCGCACACCTGGGACTCCCGGAACCGGATTCGCTCCCCCAGGTCAGGGAAGGCCAGGTGTGCGCTCCCTGCGAGGGCGGCCTCAACTGGCTCAAGGTTGCAGTGGCGCAGATCGACGCCCACAGCAGCCGTGTCTACCTGCAAGGTGTCGACTGAGGCCGGTACGGAGTCACGGGGGTCGGAGGCACAACCAGCCGGGATGGCGCCTGCCTTGCGGTCACTCCTCCGTGTCGTCGGTTCGTCACCCACCGGGCTCGACCGTGCCGGCCGCCGTAGGGTCTGTCGTCAAAGTGATCTCGGGTTGTGGATCACGGGGTGGTGATAGGCCGCCATGAACTGTCCGATGCCGAGTGGGAACTCGTGCAGCCCATGCCGCCCCGGCCGGTGCTGGGGCGACCGCGGCTGGACGACCGGACAGTCCCCAACGGGATCGTGTGGACGTTTCGAACCGGGGTCGCCTGGCGCGATGCGCCAGAGCGATACGGTTCGTGGGCCGGCCTCCACACTCGCTTCCGTCGGTGTGCCGCTGACGGCACGTTCGAGCGGATGCTCCAGGCCGCCCAGGCCGACGAGGACGCTGCCGGTGACATTGAGTGGCTGGTGTCGGTCGACTCGACCGTCGTCCGTACTCATCAGCACGCGGCGGGGGCACGAATAGGGGCTCCGCAGCCCGGCACTCGGACGGTCCTGCGGCGGCCTGACCAGCAAGATTCACCTGGCTTGCGACGGCGCCGGCCGTCCGCTCGCCTTCGTGCTGACGGGCACCGACACCAACGACTGCACCCGGTTCACCGCGGTGATGGACGCGATACGGGTGCCTCGCGTCGGGCCTGGGCGCCCCGCGTATCCGGCCCGATCACGTCATCGGCGACAAGGGCTACGGCTCGAATGCCATCCGCACCCGGCTGCGATGCCGTGGCATCTCCCACACCATCCCCGAGCGGTCCGACCAGGTCTGCAACCGGGCCCGGCGAGGCAGCCGAGGTGGCCGCCCGCCGGCATTCGGCCGCAGAGTCTACGAACGCCGCAACGTCGTCGCACGATGCTTCAACCGCCTCAAGCAGTGGCGCGGCATCGCCACCAGGTACGACAAGACAGCCCAGTCCAACACGGCATCCGTCACCCTGGGATCACTCCTGATGCGGGCATGACACATTGACGACAACCCCACAAGAGCCCGAAACGAGGCCTTCGCGGGGCCTTGGCCCGGAGGCCAGCCGCCCCCTGGTTGTCTTCAGCGGTCCACCAGGGCGTGCAGCGGGGAGACCGCTGCGCCGCGGCGGCGCTTGGCCTCGATCGTGGTCATGCCCGCGTGCAGGGCGGTCGTGCCGTGGGCGTAGGCGTCCTCGATGGGGAGGTAGTACGTGAGGTTGAAGTAGAGGTAGGGCGCCGGGTGGTCGCGGTCGAAGCCGACCGCACGGAGCCAGGTGGTGGCGCCGTAGTGGTAGTACAGGCAGAAGCCGATCATTCGGTCGCCGTCGTGGGCGGCGACCACGCGTGCCCCGTCGCCCATCATGGCGGCCTGGCGCTTCAGCAGGGCGGTCATCGCGTCGGTGCCGTCGCGGTCGTGGCCGTGGTCCTGCTGGTGTCCGGCGAGGAGGGCCCCGGCCTCCTCGAAGCAGTCCGCGAGCGGGTGGCGGCGTACGTCGAGAGCCGCCTCGGCGAACTCGCGGCGTTCGCGGCGGATGCCTACGCGGCGCCGCGAGGGCAGGGAGGCGAGGTAGTCGTCGAAGGAGCTGCCGGGGAGCGGGAGGAGGGCGTCGTCCTCCAGGTACAGGGGCGGGGCGGGGTAGAGCGGGGCGAGCAGCTCGGTGGCTTCCGCCGTGAGGTAGGGCCACCAGTGCGTGGTGCCGTGATGGCCGGCGAACTGTCGTGCGGTGTCCCGGAGGAGGGTGAGGCAGGCGCTGCGGCGGGCGGGGTCGAGGCCGGGGGCGGTCAGGGGGGTGTTGTGGTAGCCGCGGCGAGCGCCGGCGATCACCCGGGGCCGCAGGTGCGGGGGCAGGACGGTCTCGGGCTGGTAGGCGTCGTTCGGTTCCTCCCGCACCAGGTGGAGCGGGGTGGCGGCGAGGAGCGTGCCGTCGAGTTCCCGTACGAGTGCGTACGCGCTGGCGGCGGTGGGGTCCTGGGCCTCTCCGGAGAGCCACCTGTGGGAGAGGTACACCCCGGCCGGGCGGGCGAGGTGTTCCCACTCCGCGGCGGGGATCTCGTCGAGGGAATGGATGATGCTCGTGATCAACGGGGGGATCCTTCAGTGGTCGCGTTGGCTGTTGGGGACCTTGAGGGCCGGGGCGGCGCATACGGCGATCAGGCAGACGGCGGCCTCGACGGCCCACGGGAGGACGGAACCGGCCTCCAGGAGCAGGGTGAACAGGGCGGGTGCGGCGACCATGCCGAGGGCCCAGGAGAACTGGTAGAGGCCCTGGGTGAAGCCCCCGGCCGCCTGGGGCGTGAGGGTCACCGACAGCTCGCTCAGCGCCGGCCCGAGCAGGATCTCCGCCACGCTGAACAGGACGATCGCCGCGATGAGGGCCGTCCAGGCGGTGGCGGCGGCCCCGGTGAGCGCGGGGAGCGCGAACGCCGCCATGCCCACGGTCATGATCAGGTATCCGCCGGAAACGGCGCGGCGGGGCACCTTGGGCGCCAGGTGTGCGGTGATGGCGGTCGAGCAGGCGGAGACGATGACGGTGTTGACGACGAACAGCAGGCTCGCCGCCGAGGCCGGGAGGGCCAGGACACGGGTGGTGTAGACGGCGACGAGGACGGACAGGACGGCTTGGGCGAGGACGTAGGGGATGTTGACCGCGACGAGGAGGAGGTAGCGGCGGGTGTGGTCCGCGCTGGTCACGTGGTCGTCGGGTGGTGCGCCGTCGGGCTGCGGCGGGGTGGTGGTGAGGGCGGCGAAGCACGCGGCGGCCAGCAGGTAGGTCGCGGCGTCGACCGTGATCAGCCAGCGCAGCGAGCCGTCGCCGAACAGTGTCAGGGCGCCGGCCGCCACGGCCGATCCGACGGCGAGCCCGATGTTGCGCAGCGAGCCGGTGAACGCGAACCAGGAGCGGCGTTCGGCGGCCGGGGTGACGTGCGTGATCAGGGTGCGCTGCGCGGTGAAGTACATGTTGATGCCGGCCTGGACGAGCACGTACACGCCGACGACGTGCCATGTCTCGCGGGCGAGCAGGAAGAGCGCGAATCCGATGGCGGAGAGCACGTTGGCCCATACCACGACGCGTTTGGGGCCGATGCGGTCCATGAGGCGTCCGGCGAGGAACGTGACCGGCAGGGCCAGGGCCTGTCCGACCGTCATGGCCACCCCGACCTGTGCCAGGGGAACGTTCTGGACGTCGGTGAAGTAGAGGAGCCCGAGGGGCAGGAGCATGCCGTTGCCGACGGAGTCGATCAGGTTGCCGGTGATGAAGAGGCCGTGCCCGCGCAGGGCGGGCAGTCCGAGGCGGTCGGCGACGCTCGGACGGCGGCGGGTGTCCGGGGCCGCGCTCACGGGCTCGGGTTCAGCAGGGCGCGGATCTTCCCCATGACCTCGGTCGCGGGGAAGCCGGTGGCCTCGTGCAGCTCCGTCAGGGCCTTGACCGTACGGTCCTCCTCGCCTTCGGCGAGGGTGATCACCACGATGTCTCCCTGGGAGACGCCGTCGATGACCAGGTCGTGGGCGGTGACCAGCCGGACGCGCCGCGCCAGTTCCGTCCGGACGGCCGCGGGGAGGCCGTCCCGGGCGAGGAACTCGATGGCCCAGCCGGTCCGCCCGGCCGGTCCCCCGGCGGGGGGAAGGCCGAGGGCCATGCGGGCGAGGGAGGTGAACGTGTTGGTGCCGGAGGCGGCGCACGAGAGGGTGGTGGCGCCGCCGATGCGCGGGTTGATCTCCAGGACCACGAACCGGCCGCCGGTGTAGATCATGTCGACGTTGACGGAACCCTGGACCCCGAGGGACTCGCAGAGCCCTACGAGGGTGCGCGCCACGCCGGTGAACGCGGCGTCCGCCTCTTCGCGGGGACCGCACCAGCGCAGGTCGGCGAAGGTGAAGACCGGTTCCGCCCCGGCGCGTCCGGTCCAGCACAAGGGGAGGACCTGGTAGGAGCCGGGGCGGCCCACGATGTCCACGCTGCACAGGTCGCCTTCGACGACCTGCTCCACCACCGTCGAGACCAAGGCCGGTGCCTGGCGCGGGCCGGGGTCGAGGTGGGCGTCGAGGTCGGCGGGCGAGTGAAGGGTGCGGATTCCCACGCTGGTCGAGTCCCATACGGGCTTCGACATGAGCGGGTAGCCGATGCGCCCGGCCTGGACGCGCAGGGCGTCGCGGTAGCCGGGTACCGCGAGTCCGCGTCCGGTGAGCAGGTCGGAATCGATGCGGAAGCCGTCGGGTACGTCGAGTCCGGCCCGCCGACAGAGCTGCTTGGTCTCCCACTTGTCCACCAGCAGCATCGTGGCCGTGAGGGGGCTCATCACCGTCGGGATGCCGGCCTCCTCCAGGAAGGCCTTGGCCGTGGCGTCGCGGAGCGCGTTCTCGCAGGGCAGGGAGATCGACACCGCGGCGTCCGCCCCCCAGCCGGCGACGGCGTCCGCGAGTTCCCGCGGGGTCACCCCCCGGTCGAGGCGTTGCCGGTGTCCGGGGAAGTCCTCGTCGCCGGCGGTGCCGCTGGTGTGGAACAGCCCGGATCGGATGCCGTCGGCCGCGAGGGCTCGCACGGCCCGCTGGATGTAGGGGTCTGCGCGCTGGATCCGCACCGACCGCAGGAAGGCTATCTTCCGCAACCGTCAGCCCACTTCCACTCGGGACCGGGCGGCCGCCCGGCCGGCCAGCGCGCGTGCCCTGTCCGCGGTTTCCGCGCGGGCCACCACGTGTCCGATCCGGCAGGCCGAATCGGACGGCTCCGGCACGGTGTCCCCCGGCCTCAGGTGCACCTCGCTGTGGGTGCCGGGCAGGTCGGGGATCTCCACCCGCCGCAGCACCCCGCCGTGCTCGGGCAGCAGGAACCGGATCGACGCCGCGTCGTCACGGGTCGGGGCGGTGTCGGGGACCAGGCCGAGCACGGCCTGGAGTTGGGCCACCGCTTCGTTCACGCCCGTCGCGGCCTCGACGACCTCGCACAGGTTGTCCCCCGGCAGCCGGGCACCGGTCTCGATGACGTACGGGCTCCCCGTGCCCGGGGGGATCTTCACCTCCGTGTGCGCGATGCCGTCGCGGACGCCGACGGCGAGCGCCGCCCGGGCCGCGATGTCCTGGACCTCCCTGACCAGCGGTGCGGACAGGCCGGAGGGGCAGGTGTGCCCGGTCTCGATGCGGTAGCGGCCCTCGGTGGTGTCCTTCCCGACGACCGGCAGCGGGTGCGCCACCCCGCCCGCGACCACCGTGTCGCAGGAGTACTCCCTTCCCGGGATGTACTCCTGGAGCAGGACGCGGGTGTCGAGTGCCAGGCCGTGCGGCCCGGCGTGCGTGAACCGCCGGGCGGCGGCGACCGCTTCGGCGAGCCCGTCGGGGCCGTCGACCACGGACACGCCCCACGAGCCGCCCTGTTCGGCGGGCTTCACCACCAGCGGCCATCCGAGCGCGTCCGCCGCCTGCCGGGCTTCGGCGGCGTCGTGTGCGACCGCCCAGCGGGGGGCGGGGATCCCGGCGGCGGCGAACGCCTCCCCCATCAGGATCTTGTTCCTGGGCGCGTGGGCGAGCCGGGGGTCGTTGCCGGGCAGGCCGAGGCGTTCGGCGAGGAGGGCGGCGAGCGGGGTGAACAGCTCCCAGGCGGGCGCGATCCCGGTGACGGCATGCCGTCGGCAGAAGGCCTCCATGTCCTCCAGGGCTCGCGGGGTGTCCGTCAGGTCCGTCGCGCACACCCCGGCGAGGGCGGCCCGCAGCCATTGCGGGTAGCCGTCGTGGACGTCCTCGTGGGTGGCCGCGTACAGGCGCACCCCCAGCCGGCCGGCCGCTTCGACGAGGAACCGTCCCGCGTTCCCCATCGGCTCGATCACCAGCACCCCCGGCCCGTGCGGGCCCTCCCCGATCGTCATGCCCCCAGCAAAGCCGTGGGGCGGGTGTGACGGCTATGGGCCTGACCGACGAAAACAACTCGCCTCACAGCATGGGCTTTTGGAGCAATTGCCAACGAACTGGCCAGTACGCGAAGGGTATTTAGTCGACCCACCCGATGGAATCGGACATGCGTCCCGTGATCGGATCGCCACGCTAGGCAATCCGCGCCCGCTACCCGTTCCGGGAGGCACAACCGTGACCAGCAGTTTGCACCAGCAGCTCGCCGACCACATCGACCAGGGCGTCATCCCGCCCTACCAGTACTCCTACCCGCCGCGCTCCACCTACCGCCCGCTCACCGAGGGCAAGTGGAGCATCCCCGACGTGTGGGCGAGGGATCTCGCCAACTACCAGGTCCCCGAGCTCAACCTGTACCTGCACGTGCCGTTCTGCGATCGCAAATGCGGATTCTGCAACCTCTACACGATCATCAGTACGGACGAGGACGTCTACGACGCCTACACCGACGCGCTCTGTACGCAGATCCGCGATCACGCGGAGATCATCCAGGCCCGGCGGCTGCGCACCATCTACATAGGCGGCGGTACCCCCGCCCTGCTCAAGCCGCGTCACTTCGAGCAGATCTTCAGCACCATCGGCGAGATCTACCCCAACTGGCGCTCCACGGCCGAGGAGGTCGCCGTGGAGGCGACCCCGTCGTCGATCGCCGACGCGCCCCACGAGTTCAAGGCCCTCATCGACATGGGCCTGACCCGTGCGAACGTCGGCATCCAGTCCCTCGTGCCGCGCGAGATCCGGGAAGCCGGCCGCGGCGGCGAGGACGAGGACGTCATCCGGCGCGCCGTCCGCACCGCGCACGAGCTGGGCCTGCCGGACCTCTCCACCGACCTGATCATGGGCTTCGCGGGACAGACCCCCGAGACCTGGCGGCAGAGCGTGGACGAGCTGGCGGCGCTCCAGCCCACCACCATCAGCACCTACTTCCTCACGGTGCGACCGGACGCCTGGTTCTCCAAGACCGGCGCCTACCAGTACATGTGGCAGCCCGAGTTGTACGAGCGCTACGACTACGCCCGCCAGGTCTTCCTCGACCACGGCTACGTCCAGGAGGGCTCGGTCCGCTACAAGAAGCCCGGCCGCGGCGGCTACGCGCAGAAGGTGCTCACCTTCCACGGCGTCCCCCTGCTCGGCCTCGGCGTCGGCGCCCGCTCCTACACCAGCGTGCTCGACTACATGTGCGGCAGCGTGAAGCCCTCGACGGCCGAAGTCGCCGACTACATCAAGCGGGCGCAGAACCACGACCTCGGCCCGGTCACCGGCTTCGAGCTGACCGGCGAGGAGATCGTCCGCAAGCGGCTCGTCCTCGACACCTTCGACCTCGACCTCTCCGAGCTCGACCGCTTCGGCTACCAGGAGCACGCCGCCGAGTTCGAGCCCATCCTCGACGCGGCCGAGTCCAACGGGCTCGTCCACCGCCTCGGCCGCCGCGTCCAGCTGACCCCCAAGGGGTTCAAGTACCGCGACGTCCTGTCCTGGATGTTCTACTCCGGCGCCGTCAAGGACCTCGACCGCGAGTACTACGAGAACCTGCACGCGGCGAACAAGCGCGCCCAGAAGAACATGGGGGCGACCCCGGTACGCATCACCGGCGTCGACCTGCGCGTCCGCGAGACCGCTTCATGAGCGACCTGTACGTCGCGGCGGGTGGCGGCGGGGATCCGATCGGCACGCTCATCGCCGCCCGGGCCGTCTCCGTCGACCCGGACCCGCCGCTGATCGCCACCTACGCGTGGGAGCGCCCGGAGGTGGACCCGACCGCCGGCCCCCTGGGCGCGGAGGACTTCGACGCACTGGCCGACGGTGTCGGCGGGCTCCCGGCGTTCACGGCCGCGACGCGGGCCAGGCCGCCGGCCGGATCCACCATGCCCAGCCTCGCCGCCGACCTGCCGGCCCGGCTGCTGCTGCTCGACCCGGCGCTGGGGCTCGCTCCCCTCGCCGGGCGGCTCGCCGCGGCGGCCGCCGCCGCGGGCGGGCGGATCCGCGTCGTCGACATCGGCGGCGACATCCTGACCCACGGCGACGAGCCCACCCTGCGCAGCCCGTTCGGGGACGCCCTCACCCTCGCCGCCTGCCATCTGGCAGGCGTCCCCACCACCGTGCACGTGGCGGGTCCCGGGCTCGACGGGGAGATCGGGGAGGGCACCCTCCTCGACCGCCTGGACGGGGGCTCCTCCCTCGTCCCCGGCCGGGACGCGGCCGCGGCGGCCGCCCGGGCGCTGGCCTGGCACCCCTCCGAGGCCTCCGCGCTGTGGGCCGCCGCCCTCCACGGCGCCCGCGGCACCGTCCGTACCGTCGGCGGCACCCTCCGCCTGACCGCGGCCTCCGCGGGCCTGCACCACCTGACGCTCGCCGAGGCCCTCGGGCACAACCCCGTCGCACGGGCCCTCGTCGCCGAACTCCCGGACACCCTCCAGGAGGCGGCCGACATCTCGCAGCGCGTCACCGGCATCCCCGGGCTGGAGAGCGAGCGCGTCCCCCGGGCGGCGCCGCCGCAGGAACCGCCCGCCGGGGGCCCCGCATCCCTCGACCGGGACGCCGCGATGAAGACCCTGCGCCAAGCCGCCGAGGGGGCCGAGCACGTCACCCTCCGGTACGCCGCCCGCACCCTGGGCCTCACCTGGCGGGACATCCCGGCCCTGCGGACCCTCCTCGGCAGCGACACCCCGGTGCTCACGATCGATTGAGGCGGGCGCGGCCGAGGGGGTGCGTGGTGCGGACGGGCGGCGCGACGAACGGCGCCCGCCGAGCCGACCGCCTCGGCCCGCCCGGGCCCGGGGCGCGCCCTGCGGCAAGGGCGGGACGCCCGCTCCTGGTGCGGCCCGGACATGGCCGGGGTCCTGTGCCGGGGCCGTTCGCGCGGGAGGCCCGCCGGGGACGGCATGGGCCGGTGCGGCGGAGGTGGCGGGGGTCGGGCTCGTGGTGCTCGTGGCGGGGCCGGCGGCCGGGCCGACCGTGCTGCGGGTGCACGGGCCTTGGACGCAGCTGCTGCCGGCCCGCCGGGGCACGCCCGTGGCGGTGTCCGACGGGGGTGCGCCGGGTGCCGGGGTGCTGCTGTCGCTGCTGTCGCCGGCCGGCCCGGTGCCGGCAGCCTTACAGGTGGTGGCGCTGGTGAACTGCTTGTGCACCGGACTCGTGGGGCTGTTTCCCACGGCCGTAGGGTTCGCCCCCACCGTCTCACCGTGGGGCGTCCCGGCCGTTTCCGCACAGGCCGGCGTCCGGGCAACCCGGCGAAGCGGGCTGGGAAGCGAGCGGCGTGCCGTTCGCGCGCAGCACCTTCCGCACGTCGAGGATCAGCGGGAAGACCTCCTGGTTCAGGTCCGCTCCCTGCTCGTCCCAGGCCCGCTGTTCGGCCTCGACGGCCATCCGGTCCTGGGCGAACACACGCTCGGTGAAGCGTCGGATCAACGGCCAGGCCAGGTGGAGGGCGCCGGGGACCGACGGTTTCGCGATCATGAGCAGGCCGAACACACGGCTGACGCGCTGCTCGACGTCCTCCGGTACGTAGGCGGCCCACAGGGAGAAGGCTGCCGTATCGGACGACTCGGGGACGGTCCGCAGCGTCTGGTACGGGTATCGGGTGCGGATGGTGACGACGTCGGGCCTCGCAGCGCCGCCCACGCCTTCGCCGGACAGCAGGCCCGCGCCTCGGTCCTTCCTGCCACCGGCGGGAACGAAGAGGTACCTGGCCTCCACGGAGCTCGGGCCCGTGTCATACCCGAGCAGCTTCGGCTGGATCCGGCCCAGGACACCCCGGTGGAGGAACTGGTGGTTCATGTCGAGCAGATTCTCGTGCAGGAACGAGTAGTGGCAGCGCACCGTGCGGGTGAACATCATGGTCCGGTGCCGGGCCGATTCCGCCTCCGGCAGCACAGGCAGGGGCGTGGTCCCGGCTCTGGCGGGGTCGCCCGGGAAGACGAAGACGAGTCCGTAGCGTTCACGGACGGGGTAAGAACGCACTCCCCGGGGTGGCCGCTCTGCGCCCTTGGGGAGATACGGGATCTGCGAGATGCGGCCGTCCCCGCGATAGGCCCACGCGTGGTAGCAGCAGCGGAGGACCTCACCCTCCACCACACCCATGCTCAGCGGCACCTGGCGGTGGGCACAGCGGTCCTCCAAGGCGTACGCCGTCCCGCCGGCGCCCCGGTACAGCGCGATGCGACGGCCCGCGAAGGACACCTCGCGGACCTTGCCCCTGCGCAGGCCCACGGACCGGGCCACGGGGTACCAGAAGTCCGGATCGATCCCCACGCGCCGCAAATCGACCTCGCGCGTCCCGCGGTCGCCGGCATCCGGCCCCTGCCCGCCGCTCGCAGTGGTGGCGTCGGCCTCCTGGGTCATGCGCATCCCTCTCGCTCGAGACATTCGCCCTACAGGCACAGCGAGACAAGACGAACACGGTCCGCAGGAGCGCGCGATCCGTGGTCCCACCGGCCGCTCCCGTACGTCTCACCCGGACGGCCCCACACACGGGCCGGCGGGATCCGACGGCCGCCCCACCCGGCAGCGGGCTGAGCCCGCTACCCCGGCTCGCCGCCAACCCGGAGCGCTTCCGCTACGCCCCCCGCGCGAAGTCGACCCCGATACCTGCGCCTCATGGGCGCCGACCGCGGCACCTTGATCCACCTGTCACGGGATCGCGGTACCGAGGATTTCTCCGGGTGGATCGGGCGTCGTCAAGAGGCGTATTAGTGGGACTTTCGGGACCGTCCGGCCGTCGCGGACAGTGGCCTCACGTCGTCGTTGATCGACCGATCCGACTGAGGAGACTGACCACCGCATGGCCACTCACGACCGCGGGCCGCTGCCCCTGACCCCGCCGCAGAACGGCGTCTGGTTCGCACAGCAGCTCGACCCCACCCGCCTCGACTACACCATCGCCGAGTACCTGGAGATCCGCGGGGCGGTGGATCCGGAGCTGCTCGCCGAGGCGGTGCGCACGACGGTGGCCGGAACCGAGACGCTGTGCGTCCGCTTCGCCGAGGTGGACGGAGTGGTGCACCAGATACCCGCCGGTCCGCCGCCGCTGCGGATGGAGACGGTCGACGTCGGCGACCACCCTGACCCGGACGCCGAGTCCGAGCGCCTGATGCGCGCCGAGCTGGCCCGGCCGACGGACCTGGCGTCCGGGGACGTATGCCGGCACCTCCTGGTGCGGACCGGTCCGGCGACGTACCGCTGGATGCAGGGCTACCACCACCTCGTCGCGGACGGGGTCACCGGCTCGATCCTCGCGCGCCGGACCGCCGAGGTGTACTCGGCGCTGGTCGCGGGCGAGCCCGTACCGGCCGTCGAGAGCACGCCGTGGGAGCGGATCGTGGCCGGGGAGGAGGAGTACGCCCGCTCCGAACGGTCCGCGGAGGACCGGGAGTTCTGGCGGGGCCGACTCGACGGAGCCCCCGAACCCGTCTCCTTCACCGGCAGCGTCCCGGCGCCCGCCTCGGGTACGACGGTGCGGGTGAGCGGCGACCTCGACCCCGCCGACGCCCGCACCCTGCGCGAGGCGGCGCGCCGGCACGGCACGCGCTGGTCGGCGCTGGTGATGGCCGCGGCCGCCGCCCACCTGCACCGCGCGGGCGGCACCGAGGACGTGGTCCTGGGTCTGCCGGTCACCGGCCGCACCACCCCGGACGCCCGCCGGACACCCGGCATGTTCTCCAAGGTGCTGCCGCTGCGGCTGACGGTCACCTCGGACACGACGGTCGGCGAACTGCTGCGCGGCACCTCGGCCGGCATCAAGGAGGCCCTGCGCCACCAGCGGTACCGCATCGAGGAGTTCACCGGGACCGGACCCCGGCTGTGGGACGCGGCCGTCAACCTCATGTCCTTCGACTACGAGCTGTCCTTCGCCGGTGCTCCCGCCTCCGCGCACAACCTCTCGGTCGGCCCGGTGGAGCACGTCTCCCTCAACGTCTACGACCGTGGTGGCGAAAGCCCGCTGACCGTACAGGTCGAGGGCGACGCCGCCGACGTCGGCCCGGATGAACTCGACGAGCTGCGGGTGCGGTTCACCCGCTTCCTGGTCGCCCTCGCCTCGGCCGAGGACGAGGCTCCGGTCGGCTCGCTGCCCTTCCTGACCACCGAGGACGAGGAGCGGCTCGCCGCCTTCGCCGAGGGTGGCGTCGACCCCGTGGCGGGGTACGCGTCGCTGCACGCGCTTTTCGAGGAGGTGGCGGCGCGCACCCCCGAGCAGGCCGCAGTGATCTGCGCCGGCCAGGAGGTCACCTACCGGGAGCTCGACGCCTGGGCCGAGGACATCGCGGACCGGCTGCGCACGGCCGTCGAACCGGGCACCCCGGTCGGCGTCTGCGTGGAGCGCTCCCCGTCGATGGTCGCGGCCCTGCTCGGCGTCCTGAAGGCGGGCGGCTGCTACGTACCGCTCGACCCCGGCCTGCCGCCCGAGCGCATCGCGTACATCGTGCGCGACGCCGGGCTGCGTACGGTCGTCGCCGGGCCGAGCAGCCGCGACCGGCTGCCGCACGACCTGCCGAGCGTGGTCGACGCGAGCGCGCCGACCGACGGGTCCCGCTTGGGCCGGAAGTCCGTGCCGGTGCCGGCCGCGTCCGCCGCGTACCTGCTGTACACCTCGGGCAGCACGGGCGAGCCGAAGGGCGTCGTCGTCCCGCACGCGGCGGCCGTCGACTTCGTACGCGGCCACCTCGCGCTGTGCGGCACGGGCGACGGCCTCGGGTCCGGCGACCGCGGCGGTCCCGGTGGGGCCGGTGGGGCCGGTGGGTCCGGGCGCACGGAGCGGTTTCTCGGGTTCGCCTCGCTGTCGTTCGACGTGTCGGTCCTGGACGTGTTCGGTTCTCTGTTGAGCGGTTCCACCCTGGTCCTCGCCACCGAGGCCGAACGGGTCGACGTCGACCTGCTCCAGGCGTTGCTCGCCGAGCACGCGGTGACGGTCGCCGACCTGCCGCCGGCGCTCCTGCCGCTGCTGGACCCGGCGGGACTGCCGGCGCTGCGGTTCCTGTCCACGGGCGGTGAGGCCCCGTCCGGGGACGCCGTGGACCGCTGGGCGACGGACGGCCGCGAGGTCTGGAACGCGTACGGGCCCACCGAGGCGGCCGTGTCCGTGACCATGCACCGGGTGGTTCCGCCCTCGGACGGGAGGATCCCGCCGATCGGGCGCCCGATGGTCAACCACCGTGCCTACGTGGTCGACCGGGGGCTGCGGCTGCTGCCGCCGGGAGCGACCGGCGAGCTCTGCGTGGCCGGTGCGGGTCTCGCGCAGGGGTACGCGGGGCGGGCGGCCATGACCGCCGACCGTTTCGTGCCGGACCCCTTCGCCGGTGTGCCCGGTGCGCGGATGTACCGGACGGGCGACCTCGTGCGCTGGACGGCGCGGGGCGAACTGGAGTTCCTGGGGCGGGTGGACCGCCAGGTCAAGATCAATGGCCACCGGATCGAACTGGGCGAGATCGAGGCGGTGCTCGGCCGGCAGCCCTCGGTGGGGCAGGCCGCGGTCGTCGTGCACGCCCCCGCGGGCGGAGCCCGCCGGCTGGTCGCCTTCGTGGCACCGCCGGCCGACGGCGGCCCGGCGCCCGAACCGGATGTGTTGGCAGCGGAGTTGGATCGGGTCCTGCCGGGCTACATGGTGCCCCGCACCTTCGTGGCGGTGGACCGGCTGCCCCTCACCCCGGGTGGCAAGGTCGACCGCGCGCGGCTGAACGTACCCGAGGTCGCGGCCCGTCCGGAGCGCCCCGAGCGTGCGTACGGCGCCACCGAGCTGGCCCTCGCGGAGCTGTTCTCCGAGGCCCTCGGCACCGCGGCGACCCCAGACGACAACTTCTTCGAGCTCGGCGGCGACAGCATCACCGCCCTCGGCCTGACCAGCCGGGCGCGGGCCCGGGGCTTCTCCTTCACCCTGCGCGAGGTGTTCGCGCACAAGACCCCGGCCGCCCTAGCCTCGGCCGTCGGCGAGCCCGGCCACGGGACCTCCGCGTCCACCGGTCCGGCCGTCGCGGAGTGTGGTCCGCTCCCCGCGACACCGGTCATGCGCTGGCTCCTCGACGGGCCGGGTCCCATCGGCCGGTTCAGCCAGTCCATGGTGCTGACGCTGCCCGAGGGCGCGGACGACGCGACGCTCGTACGGGTCCTCCAGTCGGTCGTGGACCGGCACGGGGCGCTGCGCCTCGGCGTGACCGTCGCCCCGGAGGGCCCGCTGTGCACGGTCGGCGAGCCCGGTTCGGTCGACGTGTCCCGGCTGTACCGCACCGTGGACGTGGCCGGGTCGGACGCGCCCGCCCGCGTCGCGATCATGGCGGAGGCGGCCCGGGAGGCGGCCGGACTGCTGGACCCCGCGGCCTCGGTGATGCTCCGGGCCGTGCGCTTCGCCGCGGGTGGGGCGGCGCCGGACCGGCTGCTGCTGTGCGTGCACCACCTGGCGGTGGACGGGGTGTCGTGGCGGATCCTGACGGCCGACCTGGCCACGGCCTGGGAGGCCGCCGTCGCCGGGCGTCCGCTGCCGGCCGCGGACGGCGAGGTCTCGTTCCGCGCGTGGGCCCACCATCTCGAACTCCAGGCAGGTTCACCAGAGGTGCAGGCCGAGCTCCCCTTCTGGCGCTCGACGCTGGAGGGCTCCGGGGACGCCCCGGACCCGCGGGAGCCCTGGCAGCGGATCCCCGACCCGGCGCGGGACACCGCCGGCGCCACGCGCACGCTGACGCTCGACCTGCCCGCCGAGGTCGCCGGCCCGCTGCTGGCCGGGGTGCCCGGCGCGCTGCGCACCGGCCCGGCCGAGGTGCTGCTCGCGGGACTGGTCCTCGCGGCGCACGGGCTGCGCTCCCCCGGCGGCGCCCCGGGGTCGCTGCTGGTCGACCTGGAAGGCCACGGCCGCGTCGACCGCACCGGCCGGCACGACCTGGCGCGCACCGTGGGCTGGTTCACCACCCAGTACCCGGTCCGGTTCGACCTGGACGGCCTCGACCTGGACGCGGCGGCCGGGGGCGGCGACGCGCTCGCCGAGCTGGTCGCGCGGATCCACTCGACGGTCGCCTCCGTACCGGACCACGGGACGGGCTTCGGGCTGCTGAGCCGGCTCGATCCGCGGACCGCCGCGGAACTGTCCGGGCTCCCGCGCCCCCGGATCCTGTTCAACTACCTGGGCAGGTTCGCCGGCGGCGACGGGACGCCGTGGAGCCCCGCCCCCGAGGCCGGCGGACTGCGGGCCGAGGTGGACGCGGCGATGCCCGTCGAGCACGCCCTGCAGATCGACGCCATGGCCGTGGACGGCGCCGATGGACCCGCCTTCACCGCGGTCGTCACCCACCCCGCGGACCTGTTGACCGAAGCCGAGGCGGACGCCCTGGTGACGGCCTGGGAGGATGCCCTGCGCCTGCTGGCCGGCTGGACGGGCGCCCCCCGACCGCGCCGCCTCACCCCCCGTGACCTGCCACTGGTCCGACTGACGCAGCCGGAGACGGACGCCCTGGCCGCGCGCTACGCCGGACTCTGCGACGTGCTGCCGCTCTCGCCGCTCCAGGAAGGGCTCTTCTTCCACTCCGCCTTCGACACGGGCGCGATGGACGCCTACACCGGCCAGATCGTCCTCACCCTGGACGGCGCCCTGGACGAGGACACCCTGCGGGCGTCCTGCGACCGGCTGCTGCGCCGCCACACCGCGCTGCGCTCCGCCTTCACCGACCAGGGTCTCGACGGGCCGGCGCAGATCGTCGTCGAGTCCGTCGAGGTGCCGTGGCAGGCCGTGGACCTGGGCGGACTCGGCGCCGCGGACCGGGAGCGGGAGTGGCAGCGGCTGCTCGCGGCCGACCGGTCCCGCCGCTTCGACCTGGAGCGGCCGCCGCTGGTGCGCTTCACCCTGGTCCGGTTCGGCGCGGCCGAGCACCGGCTGGTGATGACGAACCACCACATCGTCTGGGACGGCTGGTCCTCGGCGGTCCTGCTGCGCGAACTGCTCACCGGATACGCCGAATGCGGCGGCCCCGGCGGCCCCGGCGACTCCGGCGGCCTCGCCGCGGCCGGTCCGGTCGCCGAAGGGGTCCCGTACCGCTCGCACCTGAACTGGCTGGCCCACCAGGACGACGGCGCCGCCGAAACCGCGTGGAGCACCGCGCTGGCCGGGCTGGAGGAGCCGACCCTGCTGGGCGCGGCCGATCCGAACCGGATCGAGGAGCTGCCCGAGCGGATCCCGGTGGAGCTGTCGGCCGAGCTGACGGCCCGGCTCACCGCGCGGGCCCGTACCGCGGGCGTGACCCTCAACAGCGTGGTCCAGGGCCTCTGGGCGATCCTGCTGGGCCGGGTGACCGGGCGGGACGACGTGGTGTTCGGCGGGACCGTCTCCGGGCGGACCGCGGACATCGCGGGCATCGAGGACATGGTCGGCCTGCTGATCAACACCCTGCCCGTGCGGTTCGGAATCCGCGAGGACGAACCGCTGCTGGCCGCGCTCGCCCGGTTCCAGGACGAGCAGGCCGAGCTGATGGACCACCAGCACGTCGGGCTCGCCGGCATCCAGCGGGCGGTCGGGCTGGGTGCCCTCTTCGACACCACGGTCGTCGTCGAGAACTACCCGCTCGATCTTGAGTCGATGCGCGAGCTGGCCGGCGGACCGCGGCTGACCGGGGTGGAGGGCTCGGACGCCACCCACTACACCGTCAACCTCATCGTGCTGCCCGGGGATCGGCTGCGGCTGCACCTCGACCACCGCACGGACGTCCTCGACGCGCGGACGGCGCGCAGCCTGGCCGAGGCACTGGAGCGGCTGCTCACGGCCGTCGCCGACGCCCCCGCCACCGCGGTCGGGGAGGTGGACCTGCTGTCCGCGGAGCAGCACCGGCTGATCCGGGAGTGGAACGGCACCGCCGTGCCCGTCCCCGACACCACGTTGGTGGAGCTGTTCGAGCAGCAGGTGGCCAGGACGCCGGACGCCCCGGCGACCGTCTTCCGCGGCGCGCGCCTGTCGTACGCCGAACTCGACGCCCGTGCCGAGCGGTTGGCCCGGGCCCTGCGCGCCCGGGGCGCCGGTCCGGAGGAGATCGTCGCGGTCGCCCTGCACCGCTCCCCCGAGATGGTGGTCTCGCTGCTGGCCGTGCTGAAGGCGGGGGCGGCCTACCTTCCGGTGGACCCCTCGCTGCCGGCGGACCGGATCGCGTACCTGCTGTCCGACGCCGACCCGGTGCTGCTGCTCGCGGACGACGAGGTGGCGGCGGCGCTGCCGGTCCCGGCGGACCTGCTCCGGCTGGATCCGGGGGCCGTTCCCGACGGGGACCCCGGGGCGGTGGGGCCGGCGCCGCTCCCCGGGCACCCCGCGTACGTCATCTACACGTCCGGGTCGACGGGGCGGCCCAAGGCCGTCGTCGTGGAACACTCGGCCATCGTCAACCGGCTGCTGTGGATGCAGGACCGGTACCGGCTGGGCGCGGACGACCGGGTGCTCCAGAAGACCCCGTTCGGCTTCGACGTGTCGGTCTGGGAGTTCTTCTGGCCGCTGATCACCGGCGCGACCCTGGTGGTCGCCGAGCCGGGCGGGCACAAGGACCCCGCCTACCTCACCCGGGTGATCCAGGAGGAGTCGGTCACCACCGTCCACTTCGTCCCGTCCATGTTGGCGGCCTTCGTCGAGGATCCCGAGGCGGGCCGATGCCGGTCGCTGCGGCGGGTCGTGTGCAGTGGCGAGGCCCTTCCGGAGGAGCTGAAGAACCGGTTCCTCGATGTGCTCGACGTGCCCCTGCACAACCTGTACGGGCCCACGGAGGCGGCCGTCGACGTCACGCACTGGGACTGCCGCCGCGAGCACGCCGGGCCCGTGCCGATCGGCCGGCCCATCTGGAACACCTCGCTGTACGTGCTCGACCCGCGGGGCCGTCCCGTCCCGGTGGGGGTCGCCGGCGAGCTGTTCCTTGCGGGCGCGGGCCTGGCCCGCGGATACCTGCGGCGCCCGGCGCTGACCGCGGAGCGCTTCCCCCTGGACCCGTTCGGCCCGCCGGGCTCGCGCATGTACCGAACCGGTGACCTGGCCCGCCACCGGGCCGACGGCTCGGTGGAGTACCTGGGCCGCACCGACGACCAGGTGAAGATCCACGGCTTCCGGATCGAACTGGGCGAGATCGAGACGGCATTGGGCCACCTCGACGGCGTCGGCCGGGCCGCGGTCGTGGTCCGCGAGGACATCCCGGGCGAGCGCAGGCTCGTCGGGTACGTCGTCCCGGAGGCCGGGGCGGACCCGGCCCCGGACACCGAGCCGATGCGCGCCGAACTGGCCCGCTCCCTGCCGGAATACATGGTGCCGGTGCTGGTCGTCGTGGACGGGTTGCCCGTCACACCGAACGGCAAGCTCGACCGCAGGGCGCTCCCGGCGCCCGCCGCGGCGGCCGCCACCGGGTACGAGCCGCCCGCCGGGGAGACCGAGGAACTGGTCGCCATGGTGTGGGCCTCCGTGCTGGACGCGCCGCGGATCGGCCGCCACGACGACTTCTTCGCCCTCGGGGGGCACTCGCTGAGCGCCACCCGGGTGGCGGCCCGGCTGCGCCAGTCCCTCGGCCTGGACTTGCCCCTGCACACCCTCTTCGAACAGCGGACCGTCGCCGCCCTCGCCATCGCCGTCGAAACGGTGCTGCTTGCCGAACTGGAGGCCGAACCGGCCCCGTTCGCCGCCGCCGACGGCACCGTTCCTTCACTCGTACTTCAGGGAGAGACCTCGTGACCACCCAGGAGAGCCTGCCGGCCGCCGGCACGGACGGCCGCCTGGCCGCCGCCCGCGAACTGCTGCGCCGCCGTGTGCGCGCCGCGCTGGACGACACGGCGGCCGGTCCGGCCGCCGCGCCGGCGCCGGTCACCGCTCCGGGCGCCGACGGGCCGGACACCGAACCCGTCGCCTCGTTCGCCCAGGAGCGGATGTGGCTGGTGGACCGGATGGCGGACGGCACTCCCGGCTATGCGATCCCCGAGGTCGTGCGGCTGCGCGGCCCCCTCCACCCGGAGCCGCTGCGCCGGGCCCTGACGGCCGTCGTGGCCCGTCACGCACCGCTGCGCACCGTCTTCGAGGACCGCGACGGCGCCCCGCACCCGGTGGTCCTACCCGCCCCGGAGGCCTTCCCGCTGCCGGTGCTGGACCTGGGCGACGCCCCCCTCGCCGAACTGGAGGAGCGGGCCCACGCCCTGGCCCGGGAGGAGGTCCGCAGGCCCTTCGACCTCTCGGCCGGCCCGCTGCTGCGCGCCCTGCTGATCCGGCTCGGCGCCGAGGACCACCTGCTGGTGCTGGTGGTCCACCACATCGCCACCGACGGCTGGTCCATGGGCCTGCTCTGGCAGGAGTTCTCCGCGGGCTACGCGGCCCTGCTCGCGGGGCGGCCCCCGGCCCATGCGCCGCTGCCCGTGGACTACCAGGCGTACGCCCGTACCCAGCGCGACCGGTTCGCGAGCGGTGCGATGAACGGACAGCTGCGCTGGTGGGAGGAGCGCCTCGCCGGGCTGGAACCCCTCGAACTGCCCGCGGACCGGCCCCGGCCCACCCGCCGCAGCGGTAACGGCGCGAGCCTGGACTTCACCCTCGACGCGCCGCTCACCGCACGGCTGCGCGCAATCGCCGAGGGCTCCGGCGCCACCCTCTTCATGACGCTGCTGGCCGGCTTCCAGGCCGCCCTGGCCCGCTACGCCGGCCGCACCGACATCGCCGTCGGCACGCCGGTGGCCGGGCGCGACCGGGTGGAACTGGAGCCCCTCGTCGGGTTCTTCGTCAACACCGTGGTGCTGCGCGCCGATCTGTCGGGCGAGGTCGGATTCCGCGAGCTGCTCGGCCGGGTGCGCCGGGCGACGGTGGACGCGTACGACCACCAGGAGGTGCCCTTCGACCGACTGGTGGAGCACCTGAGCCCCGAGCGGGTCGGCGACCGCAACCCGCTCGTGCAGGTGATGTTCGCGTCGGCTCCGGACGAGACGGCCGGTCTGCGGCTGCCGGGCCTGGACGCGCGGGCCGTGCGTACCGACTTCGGCGGTTCCCTCTTCGACCTGAGCGTCTTCGTCTCCGAGGGCGCCGAGACCTGCTCCGGCTCGCTGGTCTTCGACACCGACCTGTTCGACCGGGCCACGGCCGAACTCGTCCTCGGCCACTACCTGGAGCTGTTGGCATCCGCCGCCGAGGAGCCCGACCGCCCCGTGGCCGAGCTGCTGCCCTCCGCCGCGACCGCGGCCCGGCTCGCGGCCGAGGGGCACGGCGCGCACCGCCCGGACCTCGCCCCGGCCGGTCTGGTCGAGCTGTTCGCCGAGCAGGTCCGGCGCACCCCGGGCGCCGACGCCGTGGTCTGCGGCACCGACCGCCTCAGCTTCGCCGAACTCGACTCCCGCTCCGACCTGCTGGCGGCCCGGCTCAACGCCGCCGGGGTGGGGCGCGAGACCCCGGTGGCCCTGCTGATGGAACGCTCGGTCCGGCTCCCGGTGGCGATCCTGGGCGTCCTGAAGGCCGGCGGGGTCTACGTCCCGCTCGGCGAGGGGTTCCCCGTCGCCCGACTGCACTGGATGCTGGAGCGGACCGGCGCCCGTCTGCTGCTCGCCGATCCGGCGACGGCCGATCACGAGGCGGTCCGTACCTCGCCCGTGCCGGTGCTCGACGTGAACGCCCCGGCGGACGGGAACCCGGCCAGCCCGGTCCCGTACCCGCCCTGCACGCCGGACCAGCTGGCGTACGTGATGTACACCTCCGGCTCCACGGGCGAGCCGAAGGGCATCGGCGTCACCCACGCCAACGTCGCGGCGCTCGCCCGCGACACCGCCTTCGGCGCCGCGCACCGTCGGGTGCTGGCCCACTCGCCGCTGTCGTTCGACGCCTCGACGTACGAACTGTGGGCGCCGCTGCTGTCCGGAGGACTGGTGGTCATGGCGCCGCCCGGCCGGGTGGACACCGCCGCCCTGGCCCGGCTGGTGGAGGAGCACCGGATCACCTCGATGTTCCTCACGGCCGCCCTGTTCAACCTGGTGGTCGAGGAGTGCGTGGAGCTCCTGACGCGGGTGCGTGAGGTGTGGACGGGCGGCGAGGCCGCTTCCCCGCACTCCTTCGCCCGGGCCCTGGAGCGGGCTCCTGAGACCGTCCTGGTCAACGTCTACGGCCCCACCGAGACGACCACCTTCGCCACGGGCCACCGGCTGGACCCCCGCGCCGGGGCCGTCGTGGACGGCCGGATCCCGATCGGCACCGCCCTGGACGACACGCGCCTGTACGTCCTGGACGAGCGCGGGCGCCCGGTCCCGCAGGGCGCCGTCGGCGAGCTGTGCATCGGCGGCACCGGCGTGGCCCGCGGCTACCTGGGCCGACCCGGCCTGACCGCGCGGCAGTTCACCCCTGACCCGTACGGCGCCCCGGGCGCCCGGATGTACCGCACCGGCGACCTCGCCCGGCGGCGCCCCGACGGCACCGTCGACTACCTGGGCCGCCGCGACCAGCAGGTCAAGATCCGCGGCCACCGGATCGAGCCGGGCGAGATCGAGGCCGAGCTGGCCCGCTGCCCGCAGGTCGGGCACGCCGCGGTGGTCGTCCGCGAGGACACCCCCGGCGAGCAGCGCCTCGTCGGCTACGTGGTGCCCTCGGAGGGGCAGGTGGCGGACCCGGCCGAACTGCTCGGGGCGCTCGCCGCACGGCTGCCCGCGTACATGCTGCCCTCGGCGATCGTCCCGCTCGCGGCGCTGCCGGTGACGCCGAACGGCAAGCTGGACCGGCGCGCTCTGCCCGCGCCCCCCGAGGAGGGGCTGCTCCGGGCCGAGTTCGCGGCGCCGGCGACCGCGACCGAGGAGCTCGCCGCAGCCGTGTGGGGCGAGGTGCTGGGCACCGGGCGGATCGGCCGCCACGACGACTTCTTCGCCCTGGGCGGCCACTCGCTGCGGGCCACCCGCGCCGTGTCACGGCTCGGCGCCCGCCTGGGCACGGGCGTGCCGCTGCGGCTGCTGTTCGAGCACCCGACGCTGGAACGGTTCGCGTCGGCGCTGGACGCCCTGCGCGGCGACGGCCCCGACGCCGCCGCGCCGACGACCGCCGTCACCGCGATCGGCGCCCGGCCGGCCGGGGAGCCCGCGCCGCTGTCGTTCGCGCAGCAGCGGCTGTGGTTCCTGGACCAGCTCCAGCCCGGCCGCCCCGACTACAACATCCCCGTCGCGACCCGGCTGCACGGCCCGCTCGACGCCGACGCGCTGGCCGCCGCGCTGTGCGCGGTGGTGTCCCGCCACGAGGTGCTGCGCTCGCGGATCGCCGAGGGCCCGTCGGGCCCCGTACAGGTCGTGGAGGCGCCGGAGGTCTTCGTCCCCGTCCGCACCGACCTGGGGGACCTGCACCGCGAGGAGGCCCGTTCGCGGGCGCTCGGCCTGGCCCACGCCGACGCCGCCGCGCCCTTCGACCTGGGCTCGGCGCCCTTGCTGCGGGCCCGCGTGGTGCGGGTCGCCGACGACGAGCACCTCCTCGTGCTGGTCCTGCACCACACCGTCGGCGACGGCTGGTCGATGCCGGTGCTGTGGCGGGAGCTGTCCGGGGCCTACGCGTCCCTGCGCCGCGGCGAGCGTCCGGTACTGCCGGATCTGCCGGTGCAGTACGGGGACTTCGCGTACTGGCAGCAGCGCCGGCTGGCGGACGGCGAGGCCGATGCGGGCATCGCCCACTGGCGGGCAGCCCTCGCCGGCCTCCCGGCCCTGGAACTGCCGACCGACCGGCCGCGGCCCCAGGTGCGCTCGGGCGCGGGTGACGCCTTCGTCTTCGAGGTCCCGGCCGAGCTCGCCGAGCGGCTCGGCGCGCTGGCCCGCGAGCGCGGGGCGACCCTCTTCATGGTGCTGCTGGCCGGCTTCCAGGCGCTGCTGGCCCGCTACACGGGGCAGGCGGACATCGCGGTGGGCTCGCCCATCGCGGGCCGTGACCGCACCGAACTGGAGCCGCTCGTCGGCTTCTTCGTGAACACCCTGGTGCTGCGCACCGACCTGTCGGGCGACCCGGCCTTCGGCGAACTGCTGGGCCGCGTGCGCCGGACCGCGCTGGCCGCGTACGAGCACCAGGACGTCCCCTTCGACCGGCTGGTGGAGGAGCTGCGGCCGGAGCGCGACCTCAGCCGCAACCCGCTCTTCGACGTCCTGTTCCAGCTGCATCCCGAGCAGCTCGACGCGCTGCCGCTGGAGGGTGTGGAGGTCGAGAGCCTGGACACCTCCAACGGGACGGCCAAGTTCGACCTCAGCCTCGCGATGACCGAGCACCCCGGCGGGCTGACCGGCACCGTGCAGTACGCGACGGACCTCTTCGACCGGGCCACGGTCGAGCGGTTCGGCGGCCACTACCTGCGGCTGCTGGCCGGTGCGGCCGAGACCCCCGACGCGCCGCTGTCCCGGCTGGACGTGCTGTCCCCGCAGGAGCACGCCGCCCTGCTCGGCGAGGAGTCCGTACCGCGCACGGACCGGCGGGCGGCCCGGACCCTGCACTCCCTGGTGGCGGAACAGGCCCGGCTGCGGCCGGACGCCCCGGCCGTGACCTGCGAGGGCCGCACCATCGCCTACGCGGAGCTCGACGCGGCCGCCAACCGGCTCGCCCACCGTCTGCGGGAGCTCGGCACCGGCCCCGAGAGCCGGGTGGCCGTACTGGCCGGCCGCGACCCGCGCATGCTCGTGTGCGTCCTCGCGGTCCTGAAGGCCGGCGGCGCCTACGTGCCCCTCGACGCGGGACACCCGGCCGAGCGACTCCGTACGGTCCTCGCCGACAGCGGCGCCCACCTGGTCCTGACGGCGGGTCTGCCCGCCGGGCCGCCCACGGAGCTGACCGGCGACGTACCGGTTCTGGACCTGGACGCCGAGCGGCACCTGGTGGACGCGCTGCCCGCCACGGAGCCGCCCGCCTCGGCCTCCCCGGCGCACCTGGCCTATCTGCTGTACACCTCCGGGTCCACCGGCCGCCCCAAGGGCGTGGCCGTCACGCACGGCGCCATCACGGGCTACCTGGCTGCGCTGACCGCCACCTTCGGGCTCGGCCCCCAGGACGCGGTGCTCGCCCGGACCGCGCTGACCTTCGACCCTTCGGTGCGTGACCTGTTCGCCCCGCTGACCACCGGCGGGCGGATCGTGCTCGCCTCGCAGGACGAGGCCGGGGACCCGGAGGCGCTGGCCCGGCTGCTGCACGGCGAGCACGTGACGGCGCTGCTGTCGATCGTCCCGTCGATGCTGGAACCGCTGGTCGCCGCCGTCACCGAACCCGCGGCGGCGCTGCGGCTCGTGATGACCACCGGTGAGGCGCTGTCGCCCGGACTGGCGCGCGCCGCCCGCACCTTGGGCCTGCCCGGCCGGCTGCGGCTGGTCAACCAGTACGGTCCGACGGAGTGCACGAACACCACCACGTACCACGTGGTGACGGACGCCGACATCGAGGCGGGCCGCATCCCCATCGGGCGGCCGCTGCCCGGCGCGCGGGTCCTCGTACTCGGCGAGCACCTCGAACCGCTCCCCCGGGGCGCGATCGGTGAGTTGTTCATCGCCGGACGCGGGGTGGCCCGCGGCTACCTCGGCGATCCGGCGCGTACCGCCGAGGCCTATCCGCCGGACCCGTACGGGCCGCCCGGCGCGCGCATGTACCGCACCGGCGACCTGGCGCGACTGCGGTCCGACGGGGTGCTGGAGTTCCACGGCCGCCGGGACAACCAGGTCAAGGTCCGGGGCCACCGGATCGAGCTGGGCGAGGTGGAGGCCGCGTTGCTGCGTCATCCGGACGTGGCCCGGGCCGTGGCCGCCGCGCACGGCGAGGGCGCCGACCGGCTGCTCGCCGGGTACGTGGTGTGGCGCGAGGGCGGCGGTGATCCGGCCGCCGTGCTGGACTTCGTCCGCGCGGCCCTGCCGGCGGCGATGGTGCCGTCCGCGCTGGTGGTGCTGGACGCGATGCCGCTGACCCCGAACGGGAAGACCGACCGCCGGGCGTTGCCCGCGCCGGAGGCCGGTCGGTCCGGCGGGCACCGGGCGCACGTGGCTCCGCGCACCCCGCTGGAGCGGACGGTCGTCGAGGTCTGGGAGGAGGTGCTCGGCGAGGGCCCGATCGGGGTCCGTGACCACTTCTTCGAGCGGGGCGGGCACTCCCTGCGCGCCACCCGGGTCATCTCCCGGCTGCGCGCCCTGCTGGACCAGGACATCCCGATGCAGCTGCTCTTCCGCCACCCGGTGGCCGAGGACCTGGCCCGGGCGCTGGCCTCCCGGGTCGCGGCGGACGCGACGGGAGCGGCGATCCCCTCGCTGCCCGAGGGGCCCGGCCCGTTGTCCTTCGGGCAGCAGCGACTGTGGCTGCTGGACCGGCTCCAGCCGGGCCGGCCCGACTACAACATGCCCGGCGCCCTGCGGCTGACCGGGGAGCTCGACACCGCCGCCGCCCTGGGCGCGCTGACGGACGTCGTCGCCCGGCACGAGGTGCTGCGCTCCCGGATCGAGGAGACCGGGGAAGGCGGCGGCGAGGGGGCCTTCGCGGCCCGCGTCGTGCCCGGTCCAGCCTCCCTGTTCGCCCCCGACTTCACCGACCTCTCGGAGCTCGGTGCGCCGGCGGCCGACGAGCGGGCGCGTGAGCTGGCCGCGCACGACGCCGCGCTGCCCTTCGACCTGACGGCCGCGGGTCCGCTGCGGGCCCGGCTGGTGCGGATCGCGGCGCGGGAGCACCTGCTGGTGATAGTGGCCCACCACATCGCCTTCGACGGCTGGTCGGTGGGGGTGTTCTGGCGGGAGTTCTTCGCCGCCTACCGGGCCCGCACCATCGAAGGGTCCGAGCCGCTGCCGGAACTCGCGGTCTCCTACCGCGAGTTCGCCTCCTGGCAGCGCGACCACCTCGGTGACGACGCCCTCGCGGACACCCTGGGGTACTGGCGCGGGCGCCTCGGCGGCCTGGCCCCGCTGGACCTGCCCACCGACCGGCCCCGGCCGGCCACCCCGTCCGGGCGCGGCGAGCAGTTCTCCTTCGAGCTGCCCGAGCCGCTGCTGCGCCGGCTGCGCGACCTGGGGCGCCGGCACGACGCCACGCTGTTCATGGTGCTGCTGGCGGGCTTCCAGGCCCTGCTGGCGCGCTGGTCGGGCGGCGAGGACGTGGCCGTGGGCTCCCCCATCGCCGGCCGCGACCGCACCGAACTGGAGCCGCTCATCGGCTTCTTCGTCAACAACCTGGTGCTGCGTACCGACCTGTCCGGCGACCCGGCCTTCGGCGAACTGCTGGACCGGGCCCGGGAGACGGCGCTGGGGGCCTACGCCCACCAGGAGGTGCCGTTCGAGCGCCTCGTGGAGGAGGTGCGGCCGGAGCGCGACCCGAGCCGCAACCCGCTGTTCCAGGTGATGCTGGTGCTCGACGAGGAGGCCGCCGCACCGCCCGCGCCGACCGGCCTGGACGTCGAACCGTTCTCGCTCGCCAGCGGTGCCTCGAAGTTCGACCTCTCGCTGTACTTCGTCGAGGAGGAGGGCGCGCTGCGCGGTGAGGCCGTGTTCGCCACCGACCTCTTCGACCGGGCGACCGTCGAGCGCATGACCTCGGGGCTCACCGAGCTGCTCACGGCCGCGGTGGCCGATCCCACGACCCCGCTGGGTGCACTGCCCCTGATGGGCCCGGCCGAGGAGCGCCGGATCCTGCGCGCGGGTGTCGGGTCCGTCGAGCCGGCCGCCGACCGGCCGCTGCCCGTGCTCGTCGGCGAGCAGGTCTCCCGGACGCCGGGGGCGGTCGCCGTGGACGACGGCGACCGGAGCCTGACGTACGCCGGGCTGTGGGAGGTCTCGGGCCGGCTGGCCCGGGAGCTGACCCGCCTCGGTGTCGGTCCAGAGGCCGCGGTGGCGGTCTGCGCGGAGCGCTCCGTGCTGCTGCCGGCGGCGCTGCTGGGCGTCCTGCGGTCCGGCGGCATGTACGTGCCCGTCGACCCCGGGTATCCGGCCGACCGGATCGGCTACATGCTCGCGGACAGCGGCGCCCGGGTGCTGGTGGTTTCGGGGCTGTCCGGCGCCGCGCAGGCCCCGGACGGGGTCGCCGTGGTGGACCTCGACGCCCTGGCCGCGGACGGGAGCGCGCCGGCCGACCTCGCACCCGTGCGGCCGGCGCCGGAGCACCTGGCGTACGCCCTCTACACCTCGGGCTCGACGGGACGTCCGAAGGGGGTCGCCGTCCCGCACCGTGCGCTGGCCAACTTCACCCGGGACATGGTCCGCAGGCTGGAACTGACGGCCGGTGACACGGTCGCGGCCGTCACCACCGCCTCCTTCGACATCGCCGTGCTGGAGCTGCTGGTCCCGCTCGTGTGCGGAGCGACCGTACGGGTCGTCGACCGCGAGACCGCGCGGGACGGCACCCTCCTCGCGAAGGAGCTGGACTCGGTACCGGTCACGGTCGTCCAGGCCACTCCGGCCACCTGGCACCAGCTGATGGAGTCCGGCTGGGAGGCGCCCCACGTACGGGCGCTGTGCGGCGGCGAGGCGCTGCCGGCGGCCCTGGCCGAGCGGATGCGCACGGCGCTGGGCACCGTCTGGAACGTGTACGGGCCGACGGAGACCACCGTCTGGTCCACGGCGCACCGGCTGTCCGGTCCCGTCGGCGACGGGCCCGTGCCGATCGGCTCGGCGCTCGCCAACACCCGGCTGCACGTACTGGACGCGGGGCTGCGCCCGGTGCCGGTGGGTGTGTTCGGCGAGCTCTACATCGGCGGTGACGGGGTGGCACGCGGCTACCACGGGCGGCCGGGGCTGACCGCGGACCGGTTCGTACCCGATCCGTACGGGGAGGGCGAACGGCTGTACCGCACCGGTGACCTCGTACGCCGGCTCGCGGACGGCACGCTGGAGTACCGGGGCCGGGCCGACGGCCAGGTGAAGGTGCGCGGCCACCGCATGGAGCTCGGCGAGATCGAGTCCGCGCTCGCCCGACACCCGCGGGTGCTGGCGGCGGCCGTGGCCGTCCACGGCACGGGGGTGGACGCCGTCCTGGCCGGCTACGTGACCTGGCGGGACGAGGAAGGCGACGTGCGCGAGATCGGCGACTTCCTGCGCCAGGACCTCCCCGAGTACATGGTCCCGGCGGTCCTGACCGCCCTGGAGCGACTCCCGCTCACCCCGAACGGCAAGCTCGACCGCAAGGCGCTGCCGGCCCCTTCGGCGGACGCCGCGCGTGGTGACGGCGCCGGGCGGATCGCCCCGCGCGACACGATCGAGCTGCGGATGGCGCGGCTGTGGGAACAGACCCTGGGCACGGCCCCGATCGGGGTGCGTGACGACTTCTTCGCGCTCGGCGGCCACTCGCTCAAGGCGTTCGCCCTGATGGCGGCCGTGCGCCGGGAGTTCGGGGTGGAGCTGCCGCTGAACATGGTGTTCCGTCGGCGCACCGTGGAGCTGCTGTGCGAGGCGCTGCCGGACGCGGGGGCGGCCGCCGCCAGGCTGCTGGTCCCGCTGGCCGACGGTGACCCCTCCCGGCCGCCGCTGGTCCTCGTCCACCCGCGGGGCGGCGATGTCGTCTGCTACCGGGACCTGGTGCGGGACCTGTCCGCCCGTCCCGGGGGCGACCGGCGGATCCTCGGTCTGGAGTCGGTGGGCTACAACACCGAGGAGAGGCCGTTGGAGACGGTGCCCGAGATGGCCGAGCGCTACCTGGCCGCCCTGCGCGAGGAGCAGCCGCACGGCCCGTACCTGCTGGCCGGCTGGTCGTTCGGCGGGACGGTGGCCTACGAGATGGCCGCCCGGCTGGAGGCCGCCGGCGAGGAGGTCGCCTTCCTCGGCCTGATCGACGCGGCCGCCCCGGGGGCGGCTCCCGGGGGCCGGGCCGGTACGGCTGCCGGGCCGGGCGATCCGGACCTGCTGCGGTACGGAATCGCCGCCGGGATCGACGCCGACTCGGCGCGCGAACTGGACGAGGAGGAACTGCTCGACGTCCTGGTGCGCCGGGGCCGCGCGGAGGGCACCCTCCCCCGTACGTCCCCCACGGAGGCCCTGCGCAGAGTGCTGCGGGTCGCCGAGGCGAACGGGACGGCCTCCGCCGCCTACCGCACCGACGCCGTGCTCGCCGTCGGCCTGCACCTCTTCACGGTCGACGAGCGCCACCCGGAGCTCGCGACCCCGCTGGTGGACCCGGCGGCCTGGCGGCCGCGCACCGCGGGCGCCGTCGTACGGGCCGCGGTCCCGGGCAACCACCACGACCTGGTGGACCCGCCGCACAGTGCCGCGCTGGCGGAGCTGCTGGCCGCGGCCCTGCCGTCCTGACCCGCTCCACCCCGCTCCACCCCGCTCCACCACCACCCCTTCCGCATTCCTGATCCATCGAGGAGAACGCCGTGAACGACTCGTCCCCGCAGCAGTACCTGGTCGTCGCCAACGACGAGGAGCAGTACTCCCTCTGGGAGGCCGGCCGGCCCGTCCCGCTCGGCTGGCACGACCAGGACGTACGCGGCACCAAGGAGGAGTGCCTCGCGCACATCGAGCGGGTGTGGACCGACATGCGCCCGCTCAGCCTCCGCGTGAGCATGGCCGGCTGACCCGACGATCCCCGGGCACCACGCCGCCCGGCAGACCCCACCGCGGGCTGCCGGGCGGCGCGGCAGGTGCCGGAAGGAACCCCCCATGACCCGCTCGTACCCCGGCGGCTCCGCGTCACCGCGCCGCCGCACCCCGCTGGCCGCCCTGGTCGCGGTCTCCGGGATCTCCTCGCTCGGCATGGCGGCGACCCTGGTCGCCGTGCCCTGGTTCGTCCTGCACAACACCGGCAGCGGAACCCGGACGGGGCTCGTCGCCACCGCCGAGGTACTGGGCCTGCTGTGTTCCGCCGTGCTCGCGGGTCCGGTCGTCGACCGGCTGCCCGTGCGCGCGACGAGCATCGGAGCGGACCTGCTGACGGCCGCCGCGATCAGTCTGATCCCGCTCCTGCACGCCTTGGACGCCCTGCCCCTGCCCGTCCTGGTCGTCCTGGTCTTCCTCGTCGGGGCCGCCCGCGGGCCGTCCGACACCTCCAAGCAGCTGCTCCTGCCCGGGGCGATGGAGCGCGCCGGGGTCACCGCGGAGCGGGCCACGGGAACCGTCGAGGGAGCCCGCCGGACCGGCATGATGGCCGGGGCGCCGCTGGCCGGTCTGCTCATCGCGGCCGTCGGCCCCGTACACACCCTGTACGCGGACATGGCGGCGATGGCGCTGGCCGCCCTCCTCGTGGCGGCCCTGGTGCCGGCGGCGGCCCGCCCCCTCCCGGCGGCCGGCGCCGACGTGCCGGCGCGCGGCTCCTACGGCCGGGAGCTGCGTTTCGGGCTGGGGCAGTTGCGCAGCGACCGGCTCCTGGGCGCGATGGTGGGGGTCCTGATGCTGACGAACGCCCTGGACGGGGCGCTGAACGGGGTGCTCTATCCGGCGTACGGGTCCCAGGTGCTGCGCAGCAGCGCCCTGTTCGGGGCCATGGTGACCGCGATGGGGGCCGGCGCGCTGCTCGGGGCGGCCCTGTACGGCTGGGCGGGCCACCGGATGCCCCGGCGCGCGGTCTTCGTCGGGGCCTTCGTCCTGGTCGGGGCGGTGCGGTGCGCCGCGCTGGCCGCCGAGCCGCGGACGGCGGTGCTGCTGGCGGTACTGGCCCTGTCCGGCATCGGGTCGGGGATCGTGGGCCCGCTGATGATGTCGGTCGCCTACGAGCGGGTGCCCGAGGCGGTCCGGGGGCGGGTGTTCGGGCTGCTGATGGCCGCCGCGCTGGCGGCGACCCCGTTGGGCATGCTCGGCGCGGGGCTGGCCCTGGACGCCTCGGGTCTGGTGGCGGCGCTGCTGGGGACGGGGGCGCTGTACCTCACGGTCACCCTGGCCCCGCTGGTCTTCCCGGTGTGGCGGGAGCTCGACAGCCGCGGCCCGGCGGAGCACGCGGAGCCGCCGGCCCGGCGGGAGCAGGACTCCCGGCCCCCCATAGGCGCGGGAACCATGACCGAATAGCCAGGGTTCATGCGCTTTCGCGGCCCCTCACCATCGCGCCAGGCAGCTTGATGAGCAGCCTGATCGATCACCGAGGGGCCTTCCGCACGGCAAGGTTGGTCCTGCACCGAACGGCGCGGACGGCCCACAAAGCGGACCGCGCCACGACCAGACCGCTCGCACTCCTGGGGAACCCATGCTCAAGCGTTACGTCATCGCCCTGTCCGTGACCGCGGCCGCGCTGCTGCTGCCCGCCGGCACCGCCCAAGCCGCTGACGGCGCTCCGGACGCGACCACCGTGACGACCACCACCGGGGGCGGGGACACCACCAACACCACCACCCAGACGCCGCGTCAGATCGTGACGCCCAGCGGGCGGGTGGTCACGGTCGTCGCCACGACGAACGGCCGGCTGCGCGACACGAACGACAGCTCCTGGGGCGGCTGATCGCATCGGCCCGTGAGGGCCGGCAGAAAAGGGGGGAGGGAGGATCGCGTCGCGATCCTCCCTCCCCCCTTTCACCTCCCGTGCCGTCAATCGCGCTTGCTCCCGAGGCAGATGACCGCATACCGGGCCCGCGGTGCGTCGACGCGGCGACGTGACCAGCCGGCCGGTACGTACAGCAGTTCGCCGGGCAGCAGCCGGCACTGGAAGGACTCCGGCCGGCCGCTCTCGCCGGTCCCGGTCAGCTGCCAGGTCACGGCCCCGGCGATCTGGTGGATCAGCAGGTGCTCCCGGCCCCCGGGCTGCCCAGTCCAGGCCGCGTCCACACCGAGGCCCGGGGCGGCCACGGCCGTCTCCACCCGGTCCAGCCGCACGGACAGACCCGTCAGCGAGGCCAGTTCGGCGGTGAACCGGTCCACCTGCGCCGGGCACACATCGCCGCCCGCCGATCCCGCCCCGGTGGAGTCCGCGCCCTCGACCTCGTCGACTTCTTCGGCGTCGGCAGTGTCGTCGCCGTCGTCACCGTCGTCGATGTCGTCGATGTCGTCGACGTCACCGAACGCCGGGTTGTCGTACTCGGGCCACAACACACCCGGCGCCCGGTCCAGGTGGACCGAGAGGAACAGGACGATCTCCCGCAGGTGCGGGGCCTCCCGTTCCCAGGCTTCATCCGGCATGTCCATACGTGCCCCTCTTGTTCGGCGGCTCCACAGCTCCCATCCCAGCAGCATGCGACACGCCCGCCGACCGCGACAGACACGAAAACGCGTGACACCAGGTCAGGAAGGCTGTACCGGTTCGCCGTCCTCCTCGCCCCCGAGGTCCAGCAGTCCGCGCGCGGCGGCGGCCACACCGGCCTGGAAGCGGCTGCCCGCACCCAGCTCCTGCATGATGTCGGCGATGTGGCGCCGGGCGGTGCGCAGCGACATGCCCAGGCGACGGGCGATGGCCTCGTCCTTCAGCCCCGCCGCGAGCAGCCGGATGATCGTCTCGTGGATCTCCCGGGCCACCTCCTCGAGCCCCTGCCCCGCGGCGGCCGAGAACGGGGAGGCCAGGTCCCAGGTCTGGTCGAAGATGTTGCACAGGTAGTCGACGGTCGACGGCTCGCGGATCACCACGGCGCCCCAACTGCCGTCGGAGACGGGTATGAAAGCCAGTTCCCGGTCGAAGGCGATGAGCCGGCCGAACAGTTCGTGCGCGGTGCGGTACTGCGCCCCCAGTACGGACGTGGCCGCGACGTAGGCCTGACTCGGCCCGTTGAAGCGGGCCGTGTGGTGGTAAAGGGTCCGGATCGAGATCCCCCGCTGGAGCATCGTCTCGTCCCGCCGCAGCGCCTCCTGCATCGCCTCCGGCACCCTGCTGCCGCCCCCGGGCTGCGAGCTGATCATCTCGGTCGTGCAGTTGAGGGAGGCCCGGTTGAGCGCCCCGCGCACGTCCTCCAGGCTCTCCAGGACCTCCAGCGACTCCCCCGTGGAGCGGCGGCCCAGATAGTGCGGCAGGAAGCGACCCAGGTCCTCGCGGATCCCGCTGATCGCCCGCTGCTGGTCGCGGATCTGCGCCTCCAGAGGCGCGACGAGTTGCTCGGCGGCCGTGTCCGGGGCCACCGCGAAGGCGACCGTCGGGTCGCTCGGGCTCACGTGCAGCAGGCGTGAGGCGCGCAGGCGGGACACACTGCGCCGGACCTCGTCCGCCTCGCGCCCCGTACCGGCGGCCACCGCGTCCACGTCGACCGTGCGGTGTTCGAGCACCCAGCCGTAGACATCGATGTCAACATCGGCGTTGTTCGGATCCGGCATCACGTCAGATGTCTGCATTGCCCCACTTTGCCTTTTTCGCCCCTGGTCGCTTTACTGCCAGGCACTTTGGTGAGGTGCCCGCCCCCTGGCGCCAGGATAAGCAGGACGAAAGGCTGGGCCCCACGAACAGCAGCGGGTGTCCGGCCACTTCAGGCCCCGAACGTCCGAAACGGTGCGATCACGCCCAAAGTGATCACACCGCCACCGGGGGTGCCGAGCCCCGCCGCTGCCCTTCTCCTTCGATCCGGAATCCGGAGCCCCACATGCTGCACACCACGCTCACCGCCCGCGCGGCGGAGCTGCCCACCCTGACCCCCCGCGAGCAGGAGGTCCTCGCCTACCTCGCGCAAGGGGACACCTACCGGATGATCGCGTGCCGGATGGGGCTGAGCCCGCACACGGTCGACACCTACCTGCGCCGGCTGCGCAGCAAGACCGGCGCGGCGAACCGGACCCAGCTCACCCACATCGCCTTCCGGATGGGCTACTGAGCCGACCGCGTGCCCGTGGCCTCGACCTCGGCCCCGACCACCGGGGCATCGTCCTCGAACGTGCGCATCCGCCGCAGCGGGGAGCAGAGCAGGACCAGCGGGGCCGCCGACAGGGCCGCGGCGCACGCCCACAGCGCGTCCCGCACGCCCAGGAGTTCACCGAGGAGTCCCGCCAGCAGGCCGCTCAGGGGCAGTACGCCCCACACCAGGAAGCGCATGGTGGCGGTCATCCGACCGAGCAGGTGCGGCGGGCAGACCGTTTGCCGGTAGGTGACCTGGCAGATGTTGTACAGGGTGACGCCGGCCGACTGGACGAGCGATCCGAGCACGAACAGGCCGATCCGCCAGTCCTCGTCGGCCAGCGGGAGCAGTAGCCCGAAGGGCATGGTCACCAGCAGGGACAGCCACGTGAGCCGGGCCGCGCCGACGGCCCGGGTCACCCGGTCCGCGGCGGTCGCGGCCAGCACCGAGCCGATCGTGGCCGTCGTCAGCACCCAGCCGACGGCCGCGGGGGGCAGCCCCACCGTCCGGGTCAGGAAGAGCACCTCGATGGCCATCACCGCGCTGAGGAACAGGTTCACGGCGGCCGTGTTCAGGGCGATGAGCCGCAGGATCCGGTGGCCCAGGACATAGCTCAGCCCCTCTCGGATGTCACGCAGCAGATGCCGGCGCGGCGCCGGTTCCGACTTCTCCTCCCGGGCCTCGATCCGGCCCAGCAGGACCACGGAGACCAGCGAGGTGACGGCCTGGCCGGCCAGCGTCCCGGCCGCGCCGAGCAGTTGCACCAGGAAGCCGGCGATGCCGGGGCCGGCGAACTCGGCCCCCGAACGCACGGTCTCCAACTTCGAGTTGCCCGCGATCAGGGTGTTCTTGCCGATGAGGGTCGGCAGATAGCTCTGATCGGCGACGTCGCCGAACAGCCGGGCACAGCCCAGCAGCAGGGCGACCGCGTACAGCAGTGGCATCGAATGCAGGTCCAGCAGGTAGGCCACCGGCAGCGCCGTCAGCAGGAGGGCGCGCGCGAGGTCGGCGGCCATCATCACGTGGCGCTTGCGCATCCGGTCCACCCAGGCCCCGGCGGGCAGGCCCAGCAGCAGGAACGCCGCGTGTTCCGCGGCGGACAGCAGACCCGCCTGCATCGCCGAGGCGTCGAGGGTGAGCACCGCCATCAGAGGCAGGGCCACGTACGTGATGCTGCCGCCCAGCTCGTTGCAGATGTGCGAGGACATGAAGAGACGGAAGTCCCTGCGCTGCCGGCGCTCCACGGCCTGACCGGTCTCGGTGGACTCGTCGGTGGTGACGGACACGGGTGCGTTCCTTGTCTGGTCGCGGACGGGGTCCGCGGGGTGCGGGTTCATCGGAGGGCGGGCGCGGGGAGCGCCTTGGGGTCGAGCTTGCCGCCCGGGGTACGGGGCAGCCGCTCCATCAGTGTCACCACGGCCGGTACGAGGTACCCGGGCATCTCGGCCAGGAGGTGACGGCGCAGCGCGTCCGGCGTGAGGGGGCTGCCGACCGCGACGACGGCCCAGGCGGCGAGCTGCGGTCCGTCGGCCGCCGCGACGGCGCGGACGACCACGTCCACGACGTCGGGGTGGGCGGCCACGGCCGCCTCCACCTCCTTCAGTTCGACGCGGTGGCCGCGGATCTTGACCTGGTCGTCGGCGCGCCCGAGGAAGACGAGCGGGCCGCCGGGAGCGCGGGTGACCCGGTCGCCCGTGCGGTACATGCGCCCGCCCGGGGCGTCGGCGAAGGGGTCGGCGACGAACCGCTCGGAGGTCAGGCCCGGCCGGCCGTGGTAGCCGCGCGCCAGGCAGGAACCCGCCAGGTACAGCTCGCCCGCGGCGCCGGGGGGTGCCTCGCGCAGTTCCTCGTCGAGGACGTACGCCCGTACGCCGGCCAGGGGTTCGCCGAGCGGGATCAGCTCGTCGCCGGTGAAGCCGGCGAGTTCGGCCGGTACCGGCTCGTAGGAGGTGGCGGTGATCGTGGACTCGGTGAGCCCGTAGCAGCTGATGACCGGCGGGTGACCGGCCGTCGCCCAGCGCGTGAGGTCCACGGTGCGGCCCGCGTCGCTGCCGATCACCACGCGGCGCAGTGCGGACGGCAGCGGCCGGGGGGCGCGCTCCAGGTCCCTGGCCCACTGCGACCAGTACGGGGTGGGCAGGTTGACGACGCTGATCCGCTCCGCGGCCAGGAACGGCTCCAGTTCGGCGGGCGAGAGGACGTTGTCCTTGACGAAGACGGCCGCGCCGCCCGTGCACCAGGTGGGCAGGGCCTCCTCCAGGCTGACGTCGAAGGCGGGGGCGGCGAACTGCAGGACCGCGTCCCGGTCGGTCAGCCCGTACCGTTCGGCCAGGGTGGCGACCTGTGCGGCGAGTCCGGCGTGGCCGACCGCCACGGGCTTGGGCTGCCCGGTGGATCCGGAGGTGAAGAGCACGTAGGCGAGGGACCCCGGTGCGACGTCGGCGGGCGGGGCCGCCGACGTGGGGGCCGCGGTCGTGGTGGACGCCCAGAACAGTTCGCTCCCGGTGCGGCGTTGCAGCATCGCGGCGGCGTGGGTGTCGGGTGCGACCGCGTGCCGGGTGCCGGCGGCCCGCAGCAGGGTGCGCAGCCGCTCGTCGGGGGCGTCGAGGTCCACCAGGAGGGGGGCCGCGCCGGCGTACCAGATGCCCAGCAGCCCCACCGCCCAGTGGACGCCGCGGCGCACCCCCAGGAGCACGGTGTCCTCCGGCCCGGCACCGGCCGCGCGCAGCTCCTCGGCCACCGCGCGCGCCCGCCGGTCGAGCCGGCGGTACGTCAGTTCGCCCTCGGGTGCGCGGACCGCGGTGGCCTCGGGTGTGAGCCCTGCCCGGTGCGCGATGCGCAGGGGCACGGGGGTGGTCTCGGTCGGACTCATGGTGGTGGTGTCTCCTGGGGGTGCGGTCGGGGCTCTTCGCGGCGCGGTCAGGCCTGGTCAGGCGTGATCAGGCCTGGTCGCGGGAGCGGGGGCGCAGCGCGGGACGGGCGGGGGTGGTGGTGGCCTCGGCGAGGCGCGCGGCGATGCCGGCGGGGGTGGGTGTCTCGAAGAGATCGCGGATGTTCAGCCGTACACCGAGTTCGGCGCCGATCCGGCCGGCCAGCCGGGTGGCGAGGAGCGAGTGGCCGCCGTGGGCGAAGAAGTCGTCGTCCATCCCGGCCTCCTGGAGGCCGAGGACGGAGGCGAAGATCTCGCAGAGCGTCTTCTCCGCGGGAGTGGCGGGCAGCCGTCCGGCCGGGCGGTGCACGGTGGCCGGGTCGGGGAGCGCCTTGCGGTCGAGCTTGCCGTTGACCGTGAGCGGGAACCGCGGCAGGTGCAGGAACAGCGACGGGACCATGTAGTTCGGGAGGTTGCGGCCCAGTTCCGTGCGGACCTCGTCGGCGGTGGGCGTACCGGTGAAGTAGCAGATGAGCCGCTGCTGGCCCGCGTGGTCCCGGTCGACGGCGACGACGGCCTCGCCGACGCCCGGCACGGCGCGCAGCGCGGTCTCCACCTCGCCCAGTTCGATGCGGTTGCCGCGGACCTTGACCTGGTGGTCCTGGCGGCCGAGGAAGTCGAGCTGGCCGTCGGCCCGCATCCGGGCGAGGTCGCCGGTGCGGTACATGCGGCTGCCGGGCACGGCGGAGAACGGGTCCGGGACGTAGCGCTCGCTGGAGCGGCGCGGGTCGCGCAGGTATCCGGGGCCCACGCCCGTGCCGCCGATGAAGAGTTCGCCGGGCACACCGGGCGGTACGGGGGCGAGCGAGGCGTCCAACAGGTAGAGGGAGTTGTTGCGCAGCGGGCGTCCGACGGGCAGCCGGCCGTGTTCCAGCTGGGCGTGCACGTCGGGGCCGATGAAGGCGTGCGTGTTGTCGTCGGAGCACTCGGTGAGGCCGTAGGCGTTGACGATCGCGGCCTGCGGGTGGCGCGCGTACCAGCGGGTGCACAGTTCGGGCGGCAGCACCTCGCCGTTGACGATGAACCAGCGCAGCTCGGGCAGAGCCGGCGGCAGCACGCCGGTGTCCCACAGGTCGACGGCGGCGCGGACGAAGGAGGGCACGGTCTCCAGGACGGTGATCCCCCGGCGGGCCGCGCCTTCGAAGAGGGCGGCCGGGTCGCGGGCGGTGTCCCGGGTGACCAGGTGGACCTGTCCGCCGGTGATCAGCGGGGCGAGCATCTGCCATACGGAGATGTCGAAGGTGAGCGGGGCGTTCATCACCACGCGGTCGCCGTCGCCGAGACCGAGGTCCTCGACCTTGGCCAGGAGGTGGTTGTTCATGCCCCGGCGGTGGACCATGGCGCCCTTGGGCTTGCCGGTGGAGCCGGAGGTGAAGCAGACGTAGGCCAGGGCGTCGGGTCCGCCGGCCGGGGCCGGCCGCTCGCCCGGGGCGGCGGCCGCGTCGTCGATGACCAGGACGGGCAGCCCGCCGGGGACTGCGGCGGCGATCTCCTCGGCACGCGCCCGCTGTTCGGGGGCGGCCAGCAGGCGGGTGATCCCGCCGCTCGCCAGCAGGTCGGCGGTACGGGTGACGGGTCCCTCCGGGTCGAGGGGGACGTAGGCCGCACCCGAGCCGAGGATGCCGAGCATCGCGACGGGGACGCGGGTGGTGGGCTCGCTGAGTACGGCGACCAGGTCACCGGGGCGCACCCCGTCGGCGAGCAGGGCCAGGGCAAGGGCGTCGGCGCGGGCCACGAGGTCCGCGTAGCTCAGTTCGCGGCCGGTGTCGTCGGTGGTGGCGACGGCGTCGGGGCGGACCCCGGCCTGCTGCCGGACGCGCTCGACGACCTCCGCGTACTCCTCGTCGCGGGCCGTGTCGTTCCATTCGACCAGGACGCGGTGGCGTTCGGCGGGCGAGAGCAGGTCCACGGTGCCCACCGGGCACGAGGGGTCCTGGGCGACGGCTTCCAGGAGCCGGGCGAGGCGTTCGATCAGGGCCTGGACGGTGTCGCGTTCGAAGACGTCCGGCCGGTAGTCGATCTGCAGCCGCAGCCGGTCGCCGGGGATGGCGGTCAACGAGAGCGGGTAGTGGGCGGCGTCGTACGGGTCCACTCCGGTGACCTGGAGCCCGCCCGTGCCGAGGGCGGCGAGGCCGGCCGCGTCGACCGGGTAGTTCTGGAAGGCGACGCAGGAGTCGAAGAGCTGGCCCGCTCCCGCGAGCCGCTGGATCTCGACCAGGCCCAGGTGGTGGTGGTCGATCAGGCGCGCCTGCTCGTCCTGGAGCCGCTCGAACAGCGCGACGAGGGACTCGGTCGGGTCGATGCGTACCCGGACCGGCACGGTGTTGATGCACAGGCCCACGATGTCGGCGACGCCGGGCAGTTCGGGGTCCCGGCCGCTGACGATGGCGCCGAAGACCACGTCCTCGGAGCGGATCTGCCGGCCGAGCAGGAGTGCCCACGCTCCCTGGAGCAGGGTTCCGGAGGTGATCCGGTGGCCGCGGGCGAGGGCGCCGAGCCGTTCGGTGAGGGGCTCGGGAAGGTACGTCTCCACGCGGTCGGGCAGCACCGAGCCGGGCGGCGGGGACACGGGCGCGGTACGGGTTCCGCCGGGCAGGCCGTCCAGGGCGCGGGTCCAGGCGTTCTGGGCGGCGGCCGTGTCGCGGCTGTGGAGCCGGCTCAGGAAGGCGGAGTAGGGGGTGACGGGTCCCAGCGCGGCGTCGTCGGCGTGGTGCAGGGCGAGGAGTTCGCGGACCAGGACCGGCCAGGACCAGCCGTCCATCACGATGTGGTGGTAGGTCAGCAGCAGTCGGTGGGACAGCGGGCCGGTGCGGACGAGGGTGAAGCGCAGCAGCGGCGGCCGGGCGAGGTCGAAGCGGGTGGCCCGGTCCTCGGCGAGGAGGGTGTCGACGGCGGCGGTGCGCTCGGTCTCGCCGAGCCCGGACAGGTCCACCTCCTGCCAGGGGGCCCGTACGCCGCGCTGGACGACCTGGGCGGGTTCGCCGGTGGCGCGGGGCAGGAAGCCGGCGCGGAGGTTGGCGTGCCTCTCCAGGACGGTGTCGGCGGCGGCGCGCAGCCGGTCCGCGTCGAGGGGGCCGTCGAGGTCGAGGAGCAGCTGGGCCACGTAGACGTCGCGTTCCTCCTCGTCGAAGAGGGCGTGGAAGAGGATGCCGTCCTGGAGCGGGGACAGTGGCAGGACGTCCTCGACCAGGGAGCGGGCGGCGGGGGCCGGGGCGGCGGCGGGTGCGGCGGCAGGGGTGGACGGCGGGTGGTTCACGATGGTGTTCCTTCGGTGGTCAGGCGGTCTGGGTGCGGCGGGCCCGGCGAACGATCGGCGGGTCCTCGGCGCCGGCGCCGGCGGCCGTGGCGGCGGGGAGGGCGGCGGCCAGTTCGGCGACGGTGGGGCCGGTGAAGAACTGGCGGATGCCGACGGCCGCGCCGAACCGGTCCCGGACCTCGGCGAGCAGCCGGGTGGCGAGCAGGGAGTGTCCGCCGAGGTCGAAGAAGCTGTCGTGGACGCCGATGTGCGGCACGCCCAGGACCTGCTCCCAGATCGCGCACAGGGCGCGCTCGTCGTCGGTGCGCGGCTCCTGGTGGGCCCCCGCGGTGCCGGTCGTCGCCGGGCCCGGCACGGGCAGGGCGGCCAGGTCGGTCTTGCCGTTGGCGGTCACGGGGAAGGCGTCGAGCAGGGTGAGGGTGGCGGGCACCATGTAGTCGGGCAGCCGGGCGCGCAGGTGCTCGCGCAGTTCCCGCGGGTCGGGTGCGGGGGTCCCCTCGGCGGGGACGGCGTAGCCCGCCAGCGCGGGACCGGCGGCCGTGTCCACGACGGTGACGGCGGCCTGGCCCACAGCCTGGTGGCCGGCCAGGACGTGCTCGATCTCGGCGGGTTCGATGCGCAGTCCACGGATCTTGACCTGCCGGTCGGCGCGGCCGAGGTACTCGACCTGGCCGTCGGTGGTCCAGCGGGCCAGGTCGCCGGTGCGGTACATCCGGCTGCCCGGGGGGCCGTACGGGCAGGCGACGAAGCGTTCGGCGGTCAGCCCGGCCCGGCCTAGGTAGCCCTGTGCGAGTCCGGCGCCCGCGATGTAGAGCTCGCCGATGACGCCGGGCGCCACGAGGCCGAGCCGCTCGTCCAGGACGTGCAGCCGCGTACCGTCGAGGGGGCGGCCGATCGGGACCTGTCCGGCGGGGGCCTCCTGGCCCGGGCCGACGGCGAAGGTCGCCGCGAAGGTGGTGGTCTCGGTGGGTCCGTAGGCGTTGGTGACGGTGGTGCGCGGGCAGGACTCGCGGACCCGGCGGACCATGGACGGCGAGGCGGCCTCGCCTCCGGTCATCACCTCGTGCAGCGTGCCGAGCGCGGGCAGGCAGCGGTCGGCGAGGACGTTGAAGAGGGTGGCGGTGAGGAATGTCCCGGTGACCTTCTCCTCTGCCATCAGCCGGGCCAGCGCGTCGACGTCGAGTTCGCCGGGCGGCGCGACGACGACCAGGCCGCCGTTCAGGAGCGGCACCCACAGTTCGTAGGTGGAGGCGTCGAAGGCGTGCGGCGAGCGGAACAGCACCCGTGCGTGCGCGCCGCCGCGCCAGCGCCGGTCGGTGGCGAGGGCGACGACCTCGCGGTGGGAGACGGCCACGCCCTTGGGGGTGCCGGTGGAGCCGGAGGTGTACATCAGATAGGCCAGCGCGTCGGCGTGCCCGGGGGGCCCGGCCGTCGCTGCGGCCGCGGCCGCGTCGGCAACGGCCCCGTCCGGACGCAGTACGTGACGCGGACCAGCCGGTACGGGCTCCCCGTCGGGAACGTCGGTGACGAGGACGGCGGCCCCGGCCGCGGTGAGCACGGCCTCGGTACGGGCACGCGGAGCGCGCGCGTCCAACGGCAGGTAGGCGGCGCCCGCCTTGAGGATGCCCAGGCAGGCGGCGACGAGGTCGGGCGAGCGGTCCATCAGTACGGCGACCGACTCGCCCGGTCGGACGCCGAGGGCCCGCAGCCGCCCGGCGATCCGCTCGGCGCGGTCGTCGAGTTCGCCGTACGTCGTCTCCCGGCCGGCGCAGAGCACGGCGGGGCGGCCGGGGTGGGCGGCGGCCCGCTCCTCGAAGGCCCCGTGGACGGTTCGGGCGTCGGGGGCGACGGGAGCGCCCTGCCAGTGCTCCAGCAGGTCGGCACGCTCCCCGGGCAGCAGGACGTCGAGTGCGGACAGCGGGACGTCGGGCTCGCGGACGACGGCGCCGATGAGGTGGACGAGCCGGTCCAGCAGCCGCCGGGCAGTGGGCTCGTCGAACAGGTCGCTCGCGTACTCCAGTCCGAGGGACAGGCCCAGGGGTTGGTTGGTGGCCGGGTCGTGGAGCTCCTCCACCTCCAGGGTGAGGTCGAACTTGGCGGTGTCGGTGCGTACCGCCTCCACCTCGGCCCGCAGGCCCGCGAAGGCGGGGGTCCGCGGCTCGCCGCGCTGGGCGGAGACCGCGACCTGGAAGAGCGGGTGGCGGGCGGGCGAGCGGGCCGGGTTGAGGCGTTCGACCAGCGATTCGAAGGGCAGTTCCTGGTGGGCGTACGCATCCAGGGCGGCGGTGCGCACCCGGCCCAGTACCTCCGTGAAGGTGGGGTCGCCCGAGGTGTCGGCGCGCACGACCAGGGTGTTGACGAAGAGGCCCACGAGGTCGGTGAGCGCTTCGTCGTCCCGGCCGTCGACAGGGCAGCCCAGCGGCAGGTCGGTGCCGGAGCCTAGGCGGGTGAGCAGGGCCGCGAACGCGGCCTGGACGGCCATGAACGGGGTGGCGCGGGCGCCTTGGGCCAGCGCGGCCAGCGCGGCGTGGGTGGCGGCGTCGGTCCGTGCCTCCACCAGCGCGCCCCGGTGGCCGGCCACGGCCGGGCGCGGCCGGTCGGCGGGCAGTGCCAGTTCCTCGGGCAGGCCGTCGAGGACGGCCGTCCAGTGGGTGAGCAGCCGGCCGTGCAGGGAGGCGGGGTCCTGGGCCGGGCCGAGGAGTTCGCGCTGCCACAGCGCGTAGTCCGGGTACTGGACGGGCAGTTCGGGCCACTCGGGCGACCGGCCGGCGCAGCGGGCGGTATAGGCGGCGGCGAGGTCGCGGACGAGGATGTTCACGGAGTGGCCGTCGCCCGCGATGTGGTGCAGGACCAGGAGCAGGTAGTGGTCCTCGGTGCCGTCGGTGAACAGGTCGGCGCGCAGCGGTGGTTCGACACTGAGGTCGAACGGCCGGGACGAGGCCTCCACGGCCCGCAGGGCGCGTTCGGTGGGCGGGCAGTCGGTGACGGTGAGCACCGGGGCGGCGTCCGCGGGGTCCAGGACCCGCTGGTGGGGGCGGCCCGCCTCGTCGGGGAAGACGGTGCGCAGCGCCTCGTGGCGGCCGCTCACGTCCGCGAGCGCGCCGCGCAGGGCCGGGAGGTCGAGGGCGCCGCGCAGCCGCAGTCCGATGGGGATGTGGTAGAGCGCGCCGTCGGCGCCGTCCCGGGCGTGGAACCACAGCCGCTGTTGGGCGTGGGACAGAGGGATCACAGCAGGGCTCCGAGCTGGGATTCGAAGGTGTCGAGGTCGGCCTGGCTGACCTGGGCGAGGGAGACGTCCGAGGGGGTCAGCCCCCCGGCGTCGGGGCGGGCGGCGTGGGTGACGACGGCGCGCAGCATGGTGAACCACTCCCGCGCGAGGTCGTGGACCCACGGACCGGGGAGGGCGTTGCCCGCCCAGGTCCAGGTGGCGCTGAGGGTGAGGCCGTCCGGGCCTTCGTGGGCGGCCGCGTTGACCTCCACGGCGTGGGCCATCGGGAGGCCTTCGTCGGCGTCGTCGAGGGCGAAGTCGTGGCCGGGCGCGGCGTCCCAGGGGGCGTCGCCGCCCATCGGGAACCGGCCGAGGTAGTTGAAGCCGATCTGGGGAATGCCGCGGGCGGCGAGATCGGCCCCGGTACGGGAGTTGAGGTGGCGCAGCAGCCCGAAGCCGATGCCCTTGTCGGGTACGGCGCGCAGTTCCTCCTTGACCAGCCGCAGGGCGGCGCCGACCTCGGGTCCTCCCGCGCGGGCCTCGTCGAGGTCCGGGCGGCCCAGCGCGAGGCGGACGGGGAACACGGTGGTGAACCAGCCGACGGTGCGGGAGAGGTCGGTGCCGTCGGCGACGTCCTCCCGGCCGTGGCCCTCGACGTCGATGAGGACGACGCCCTCCTCGTCCGCCCCGTCCGCCCCGTCGGCGCCGCGCCGGCCGAGCACGGCGAGGGCCAGGGCGGTCAGCAGCACGTCGTTCACGGTTCCGTTGACGAGGCCGGGCGCGGTGGTGAGCAGAGGGCCCGTCACGTCCGGCCCGAGGGTCAGGGTGAGGGTGTTCTCCGGGCTCTCCGGGTCGAGGCCGCCGGGCGGGCTGACCCCGGCCAGGGGCTGGGGGGCCTCGCGCAGGGTGGCGGCCCAGCGGTCGGCCTCGGTGGTCCGGCGGCCGGAGGTGGCCTCCGCGCGCAGCAGGTCGGCCCAGTGCGCGAAGGGGGTCGCCGCCGGTTCCAGGACGGGTTCGCGGCCCTCGGCCAGGGCCGTCCAGCAGCTGCGCAGGTCGTCCTGGAGGATCCGCCAGGAGACGCCGTCGACCACGAGGTGGTGGATGACGAGCGCGAGCCGTCCCTGCTGTCCGGCGCCCCGGTCCAGGAGTACGGCGCGCAGCATGTGGCCGTCGCGGGGCGAGAGCAGCCGGCGCGCGGCCCGCATCCGCTCCCGGGTCAGGGCGGGGAGTGCCGCCTCGCCGGTCCCGCGGGCGTCCACGTGCTCCAGCAGGTCCGCCGCGGCGACGGAGCCCGCGGGTGGTACGACCGGTTCGGCGCCGGTGGCCCCGATCCCGTCGGGCAGCCGCAGGCGGAGCATCTCGTGGGTGTCCAGGAGTGCCTGCACGGTGCGTTCGGCGGCGGCCGCCCCGAAGCCCGGCGGGGTGCGCAGGACGAGCGACTGGTTGTACGTGTCGACGGGACCGCCGAGTTCGGCGAGCCAGCCCATGATGGGGGTGGGTGCCAGCGGGCCCAGGCGGCGCGGGGGCGTGGTCGGTCCGGCGTCCTCGCGTTCCCGGCCCTGGGCTCGGGCGGTGGCGGCGAGCGCGCTCACGCTCTCCGCGCGGAGCACGTCGCGGGTGCTGACGACCAGGCCGGCCGCGCGGGCGCGGCTGACGACCTGGATGGCCTGGATGCTGTCGCCGCCCAGCCCCGGGAAGCTGTGGCCCGCGTCGACCTCGGCGCGGCCGAGGACCTCGGCGATGAGGGTGCGCAGGGTCCGTACGGGGTCGGGTCCGGCCGACTGCTCGGTGCGGTGGGCGGGCTCAGCCACGGGGCGCGTTCCCGGCGAGGGCGGCCACCAGGGAGGCGGGGCGCATGTCGGTCCAGACCCGCTCGACGTGGTCCAGGCAGGCCTGGCGGCCGTCGGGGCCGTGCACGACGGTCCAGCCGGCCGGGACGGGGTTGGTCGCGGGCCACAGGGAGTGCTGGAGCTCGTCGTTGCGGACCACGACGTAGGAGGCGTTGTCGTTCTCGAAGGGGTTGCTCATGGCGGTTCGCCTTTCGGGTCGGGTGCGGCCGTACGGGTCGTACGGCGCGTCGTCGGAACGGGTACGGCGGAGGGACAGGTACGGCGGAGGATCAGGAGCGGGGGTCGGGCTCGATGTCGAGGCGGACCAGGGCGCGCGCCGCGTCGAGGGCGGCGTGCACGCCTGCGGGCTCCGCGTGGCGGGCGATCACGTGCCCGAGCCGGTCGGAGGCGCTGCGGGGCGTGCGTACGGGAGTTCCGGGGGCGGCGGTGACCAGCACCGACTCGACTCCCTCGACGGCCGCCGCGGCCCCGGCGCCGTGGACGGCCGTGAGGGTGCCCTCGGTGTCGGCGAGGAGGAACTGGATCCCGGCGTGGCCCCCCTCCTCGGCCTTCAGGTGCGGGGGCAGGCCGAGGGCGGCGCGCAGTTGCGCGTCGAGGAGGTCGACGCCGGTGGCGAGCCGGATCAGTTCGGGGATCATGCCGCCGGCCGGGCGCGGGTTGATCTCGACGAGGGCGGGGCCGTCGGCGGTCAGTTTGACCTCGGTGTGGGTGGCTCCCAGGCGGATCCCGGCCGCGTCCAGGGCCGCCGTCACCGTGTCGGTGATCAGCTGGGCGGTCGCGGCGGGCAGCGGGGCGGGGAAGAGGTGGCGGTGCTCGACGAAGTGCGGGCCGGCGGTCACGGACTTGGCGGTGATGCCCACGCAGACGGCCTGCCCGTCCCCGCCGAACATCTCGACGCTGTACTCCGGCCCGTCCAGGTACTCCTCGACGAGGACGGTGCGGGCGGTGGGCATGCCCCGCACGTTGGTGTCGATCGCGAGGATCTTCTCGATCTGGGCGCGGACCTCGGCCTCGTCGGCGCAGAGCAGGACGTTGGTGGAGCCCGAGTCGTCGGCCGGCTTGACCACGCAGGGCAGTCCGGTGCGGGCGACGGCCTGCGCCGCGCCGGCGGGCTCGCGCACCAGGGCGTACCGGGGCTGGCGGAGGCCGGCGGCCCGCAGCCTCTCGCGCAGGGCGGACTTGTCGCGGCAGACGGCCACGGCGTCGGGCGGGTTGCCGGGCAGGCCGAGCCACCGGGCGATCCGGGCGGCGGCCGGTACGTAGAAGTCGCTGGTGGTGGTGACCCCGGCGATCTCCTCGCGACGGAACCGCTCCTGTACGGCTGCGCGCAGGGCGGCGTCGGAGTTGGTGTCGCAGCGCACCACCTCCGCGCCGGTCTCCGCGAGTCCCCGGTAGCGGTCGGGGTCGCCGGTCAACAGGACGGGTACGGTGCCCAGTTCGCGCGCCCGGTCCAGGGCCATCATGCCGGTGCCGGTGGTGTTGGACTCCACGAACAGCAGGTGCCGTTGAATCCCGGCGGGCGGACTGTAGGCGACGGTGGACCAGGTGCGGGCGGTCCCGCCGGTTTCGAGGGCAGCCGGCGCGGTGGCGGTGGGCACCTCGCGCAGCCGGTTCGCCTCCCAGTGCCCGTCGTCGTAGACGGTGTCGGCGTAGCGGTCGCCGCGGTCGGGGAGGATGCCGACGATCCGGGTCCCGGGCTCGGCGCGGTCGGCGAGGCCGGTGAGGACCCGGTAGACGGAGCCCGAGGTGTTGCCGCCGAAGATCTGCTGCTCGCGGGCGAGGTCCCAGGTCGCGGCGAAGGCCTCGTGGTCGTTGAGCCAGTGCACCTCGTCGACGAGGGTGCGGTCCAGGTTCTTGGGCAGCAGGCTGTTGCCCAGCCCGCTCTGCAACCGTTGCGGTACGTCGGGCTGGCCGAAGAGGGCGCTGCCCACGCAGTCGACGCCGACGACGTGCAGGGCGGGCAGGCTTTCGCGCAGCGCCCGGGCGGTGCCGCACAGGGAGCCGCCGCTGCCGACGGCTCCGACGAGGGTGTCGAACCGGCCCAGGTCCGCCAGCAGTTCACCGGCGAGGGTGCGGTAGGCGCCGGGGTTGTCGGGGTTGGTGTACTGCTGCGGCCAGAAGGCGCCGGGAAGTTCGCCCTGCAGCTCCGCGAGCCGCTCCAGGCGGGCGCTCTGCCAGCCGTGGCTGGTCATGGCCTCGACGACGTGCACCCGGCAGCCCAGGGCGCGGAGCTTGGCGAGGGTGACGGGGTCGATGCGCGGGTCGGTGACGATGTGCACCTCGTGGCCGAGCGAGCGGCCGACGAGGGCGACGCCGAGGGCCATGGTCCCCGAGGAGCTCTCGATGACGGGGTCGCCCGGCTTCAGGGTGCCCAGCCGTCGGGCCTCCAGCAGGATGTTGCGGGCGACGCGGTCCTTCATGGCGAAGAGGTTCTGCAGTTCCAGCTTGGCGTAGACCTCCACGCCGCGGGCCTCGCCCAGACGCAGTCGGACCAGCGGGGTCCCGCCGATCGCGTCCGTCACGGTGTCGAACAGCATGCTCAGATCTCCGGCTCGGTGGGGTGGGCGGGCGGGGCCTGCGGGCTCCAGCTGTCGTCGGCGCCGAGGGAGCGGTGTACGGACACCTCGCCGCCGAGAGCGGCGCAGCCGGCCCGGATGTGCTCGGTCTTGCCGGCGAGGGCGGGGTCGTTCGCCTCCAGGAGGACGCCGAGCATGGTGCCGCTGTGGGCGAGGACCAGGCCCAGCCCGTCGACCTCGCGGCACAGGGCGTGCAGTTCCGTGAATCCGGCGCGCCGGCGGCGGTGGGCGTTCATCTCGGCGCTGCGGGTGGCGACGGCGCCGACCTCGGCGAGGTCGCCGTGGGCCACGGCGTCGGTGAGCCGGTCCAGCAGACGTGCGTACTCCTCCCGGTCGGCGGCGTCGATGGCCCGGGCGCCCCGGTTGTGCGCGACGGTGTCGACCTGGCCGCCCTCGTCGTGGGCGACGACGGTGAGCGGCGGCAGCACCCCGAGGCGGCGGCCCAGGCGCACCTCCCGGTGGTGGAAGGCGACGATCTCGTCGTACATGACCCCGTCGGCCGGTTCGATGCCGCGCAGGAAGTCCTCCGTCTCGGCCGGGGTGAAGGCGCGCCCGTGGGCGGCCCCCACGGCCCGTACGGTGGCGACGAGGTCCGCGGAGGAACTGGCGAGGCCCTTGCCCTCGGGCAGGTCCCCGGCGACCTCCAGCAGGCCGCCGTCCGCCGTGCCGAGGGCGGCCAGGACGGCCTCGGCGACCCGACGGGACTTGGCCTTGTGCGCCGGGCGCACCCGGACCTCGCGGCGGCCCGGCTCGGGGTGGAACACGGCGGTGGCCCAGCGGGCGAGGGGGAAGGTGACCAGGAAGTCCCCCTGCGGGTGGGGCAGGGCGCCCTGGAGCAGTTCGCCGAACGTGCCGAAGGCGCTGCCGGCGCCGGGGCCGACGGGGACTGCGGTCGCCCCCGCGACGGTGTCAGTGGGCGTGCTGTACGCGGGTGCGGGTGCCATCGCCGTCCTCCTCGTGGATCTTGTCGTCAGGCGCTCCGTACAGGGCGCGGTCGCCCTCCTCGGCGCCCGCGCGGAGCACGGCGGCGCGCGTCCGCCAGTCGGCGCGCAGCTGCTCGTACGTCTCCCGCTGGCTGCTCAGGACCGCGCGGACGGCGTCGGGGCGGGCCGACCCGGCGGACACCGTGCGCTCCAGGCCCCGGTCGACGTCGAAGGCCTCGGCGAGGAGCCGGGCGGGGTCGGCGAGGGTGATGCCGTGTCCGGCGGCCGCCTCGACCAGCAGGGCGGGTTCGCCCGGGGCGGGGGCGGCACCCGCCGCCGCGGCGAGCACGACGTACTTCCCGGCGACGACCTGGGCGGTGCGCCAGGGCAGGTCTTCGGTGAGGCAGAGGGCGTTGGCGAGGCTGAAGCCGCCGAGGAACTCGCGCTCGCACACCTGGCGCATGCGGTCGGCGCGGAAGGTCAGCCTGCGCAGCACCTCGGTGAGCAGGCGGACGGTGCCGTGGGCCGATTCGAAGGCGTTCAGCAGGTGGGTGCCTGCCTCCTTGGACACCTCGACGAGGTTGCAGAAGGGCGTGTTGCGCTGGCCCAGGAGCACGTCGAAGTGGAAGGCCGTCAGATGGGCGGTGCGCCCGCGGATGCGCTCCAGGACCGGGTAGTTCTTCTTCTGCGGCATGGCGGAGGAGATGCCGGACAGCTCGTCGGGCAGTTCGATGAACCCGTACTCGCTGCCTCCCCAGGTGAGCAGGTCGGTGGTGAAGCGGCTCAGCGCGGTGCCCAGCAGGCTGAGTTCCGCGGTCAGTTCGGCGCTCCAGCGCCGCGAGGCCACGGCGGTCAGGGCATGGGGCTGCGGCCGGGAGAAGCCGAGCAGCCGGGCCATCCGGTCGCGATCCCAGGGCAGTTCCTGTCCGGCCATGGCGCCGGCGCCCAGCGGGCAGGCATCGATGCCGTCGTACGCGTTCAGCAGCCGGGCATGGGTGTGCAGCAGGTGTTCGGAGAGTGCGGCGAGGTGGAAGCCGGGGGTGATGATCTGGGCGGCCTGGAAGTGGGTGTACCCCGGCATGGGCAGGTCGCAGCTCTCCTGCGCCAACTCGTGTACGACCGAACCGAGTTCGAGGAGCGCGTCGGCGAAGCGGGCGAGCTGGTCACGGCCGTACATCACCTGGGCGCAGGCCTGGAGGTCGTTGCGGCTGCGGTCGGCGTGCCAGTGCGTGACCGGGGCGGGCAGGCGCGCCTCGACGTGCCGTTCGAGGGCGAAGGCGATGTCCGACATGTTGGCGCCGGGCTGCGCGCTGAGGGTGTCGGGCCCGACGGCGTCCAGCAGGCCGGCGATCCGGTGGGCCTCCTCGGCGGTGATCAGGTCCATGCGGACGTACTCGGCGGCCAGGGTCTTCTCGATGGCGACGTAGTGGCGCAGCAGGTGGCGGGACTCGAACCCGAACTGCGGGGCGAGGACTTCGTCGTGGAGGAGTTCGGCGGGGCCGCCGCGGATCCGGCCGCTCAGCTCGGGGGCGGGCCCCGGGGTGTCACTCGTCACGTGGTGTGTTCCGTTTCCTGTTCTGGTGCGGGGCGCCGGGGCATGCCGGGGCACGCCTCGTCGGCGCACGACGCGCGAAGGGCTGGGGCGGGGTGGAAGGGCCAGGGGTGTCTTGTCGGTCAGGGCGAGCCCGGACCGATCGGCAGGACACCTCTTACGAGCGCCCCGGGCGGGCCGGGGCGCCTCTTCAGCGGTGGTCGGCCTCGGCGAGGGCGGTGCACAGCAGGGCGGCGGCCGCGGTGCTGTGCGGCGGCCGCATCAGCCCGTAGTGGTCGGTGGCAGCGTCGTGGCGGGTGAAGCCGGCCTCGGCCCGGCTCGCCCATCGATCGGCGGCGTGCTGCCTGGCCCCGGTCGTGCTCTGGAGGAACAGGACCGGGCAGGGCGCGGCCGGGGGCCGGTACGCGGCGGCGGCCCGGATCCCGGTGCGGAACACCGCGTAGTGCCGGGCGAGGTCTCGTGGGTCCAGGCCGGGGGCGAAGCCCTCGCGGTCCACCTGCTCGGCGAGGACGGCGAGCCGGGCGGGCGTGTCGGCGACGCTCCGCAGGGCGCTGCGCAGCGCGGACACGCCCTCGTCGGCGGGGTCGAAGCCGGCGGAGCGGGCCAGGTCCTCGTGGAACCACTCCAGGAGTTCACACTCGTCTTCGGGCACGGGGCCGGGCTCCGCGTAGCCGGTGTCCAGCAGCGCGAGGGTCGCCACCTCCTGCCCGGCGGCCCGCAGTTGGACCGCCATCTCGTGGGCGAGGAGCCCGCCGAAGGACCAGCCGGCCAGGTGGTAGGGGCCGGAGGGGCGGATCCGGCGCAAGGCCTCCAGGTGGGCGGCGGCCAGCTCCTCGACCGTGGCGTCGGGGGCTGCTGCGGGGTCGGTCAGCCCGGGCGCCGTCAGGCCGAACACCGGACGTTCGGTGCCCAGTTCGGCGGCCAGGGTGCGGTAGCAGAAGACGTTCCCGCCGATGGGGTGGACGAGGAAGAGCGGATCGAGGGTGCCCTCGGACTGGAGGCGGACCACCGGGTCCGGGGCCACGGCGACGTGGCGGCCGCGCAGCAGCGCGGCCTGCCGGGCGACGGTCGGGTGCTCCAGGACGGCGGAGACGCCGAGGCGTTCGCCGAAGGCCTGGTTGATCCGGCCGATCAGGCGCAGGGCGTCGATGGAGTGCCCGCCGGACTCGAAGAAGTCGTCGTGGACGCCGACCGGGCCGGCGGCCAGCAGCCGCTCCCAGATCCCGGCGAGGCGGGATTCGAGGCCGTCGCGGGGCGGGGTCGGCTCGACACCACCGCGCAGGTCGGCGGGGTCCGGGTCGGGCAGGGCGGCGCGGTCCAGCTTGCCGTTCGCGGTCAGCGGGAGGGCCGTGAGGCACACCCAGGCGGAGGGGACCATGTACTCGGGGAGCCGCTCCCGGGCGTGGGCGGCGAGTGCGCCGGGGTCTGGGGCGGGTGCGGCGTCCGGGCCGGCCGCCTCGGGGACGAAGTAGCCGACGAGGCGTTCGCCGCGGGGCAGGACCGCGCAGTCGCGCACGCCGCGGTGTTCGGCGAGGACGGCCTCGATCTCCCCGGGCTCGACGCGGAATCCGCGGATCTTGAGCTGGTGGTCGGTGCGGCCCGCGTACTCCAGGGCTCCGTCGGGGCGGTGCCGGGCCAGGTCGCCGGTCCGGTACAGGCGGCGGGTGGTGCCGTCGGGACCGGTGTGTTCGATGAACCGTTCGGCCGTCAGCTCGGGTCGTCCGTGGTAGCCGTCGGCGAGACCGACGCCTTCGAGGAAGAGCTCACCGGTGACGCCGAGGGGGACCTCTGCCAGCCGGCGGTCCAGGACGTGGGTGCGCATGTTGGCGATGGGCCGGCCGATGGGCACGGTGTCGCCGCCGTCCGGCCGGCACTGCCAGTAGGTGACGTCGACGGCCGCCTCGGTGGGCCCGTAGAGGTTGTGCAGCTCGACGCCGGGCAGCCGCTCGAAGAACCTGCGCTGCACCTCGTACGGCAGGGCCTCGCCGCTGCAGACCACCCGGGTGAGGCCGGCCGCGCCGGCCACGGCCTCGGGGTCGTCGAGGAACACGCTGAGCATCGACGGGACGAAGTGAACCGTGCTGACGCCGTCGGCCCGGATCAGTCCGGCGAGGTAGCCGGGGTCGCGCTGGCCGCCGGGGCGGGCGAGGACCAGGGTGGCGCCGGTCAGCAGCGGCCAGAACAACTCCCACACGGAGACGTCGAAGGTGTACGGCGTCTTGTGCAGCACCCGCTCCCCCGGGGTCAGCCCGTATTCGTCCTGCATCCACAGCAGCCGGTTGGCGATGGCGCGGTGCGAGACCACGACCCCCTTGGGCTTGCCGGTGGATCCCGACGTGAAGATCATGTACGCCGGGTCGGACGGCTCGGGCGCACGGGCAGGACCCCCGGCGCCCGTCGCGGCCTCGTCCGGCCGCAGGACGGTGACCCCGCAGCCCTCCAGCCGCTCGGCCCACTCCCCCTCGGCGACCACCAGGCCGATGCCGGACTCGGCGAGCAACGACCGTACGCGCGGCGCCGGGTGCTCCGGGTCCAGCGGGACGTAGGCGGCGCCGGACTTGAGGACGGCGAGGAGTACGACGGGCAGGGCCAGGGAGCGTTCCAGCAGCAGGCCCACGAACGTGCCGGGGCCGGCGCCCCGCTCCCGCAGTGCCGCGCACAGCCGCTCGGCCTCGGTGTCGAGGGTGCGGTAGGTCAGCTCGGCGCCCTCGAAGCGGACGGCGGGGGCGTCGGGCGTCAGGTCCCGCTGCTCGTCGATCAGCCGGGTCAGGACGTGCGGCCGCGGATACTCCACGGCGGTGCGGTTCCACTCGGCGTAACGGCGGTGTTCTACCTCCGGCAGCAGGTCGGCGGCCGTGCAGTCACGGTCCGGGGACTCGGCGAGGTCGCGCAGGGCGGCCGTGTAGGAGACGTGGGCGCTCGCCATCTGCTCCTCGGAGAACTGGGCCGCGTCGAACCGCAGGCCGAGTTCGAGCAGGGCGCCGTCGGGGCTGCGGGAGAACTCCGCGCCGAAGGCGAAGTCGGTGCCGGCCTCTCCGATCTCCTCCAGCACGGTGAACGCGCCGTCGGCCGGCCCGTCCTGCTCCACGTGGAAGTGGGTGTAGTTGAAGAAGGTCTCGAAGAGCGGGCCACCCCCGGACAGGCGCTGGATCTCGGCGAGCGGGAACCGGCGGTGCGCGTGCAGTTCCGCCTCCAGGGCGGCGACGTGCCCGACGAGGTCGCGCCAGCTGAGCCCGGTGACCGCGACGCTCATCGGCAGGGTGTTCAGGAAGACGCCGACGACCTTGTCGCCGTCGGTCTCCTCGGCGCGGCCGTTGTGGACCACTCCGGTGGTGACCGCGTCGCCGCCGCCCAGCAGGGCCATGGTCCGCAGGTGGGCGGCGAGCAGGACCGTGCGCAGCGGTACGCCGCACGCGGCGGCCAGGGTGGTGAGTCGGGCGTGCAGTTCCTCGGGCAGGGGCGCGAGGTACCAGGACATCCGGGCGGGTCCGCCGGTCGGCGCCGGGCGGGCCGGCTTGGTCGCGGGGGCGTCTGCGGCCTTGCCGGTCCAGAAGGCCCGCTGCCCGGGGTCGGCCAGCGCGGCCCGTTCGAGCGCGACGAAGGAGGCGAACCGGGAGCGGGGGCCGGCCTGCGGGGAGGGGCCGTCCGCGGGGGTCCGGGCGGCGAGCGCCTCGGTGTAGCAGGAGGCGAGTTCGGTGAGGAGCGAACGTTCGCTCCAGCCGTCGAGGACCGCATGGTGCTCGGCGACGAAGAGCTGGAGCCGGGTGTCGGAGAGCCGTTGGACGTGGAACCGGATCAGCGGGGGCCGGTCCCAGTCGAAGGGCCGGTCACGCTCGGCCGCGTAGCGGGCGGCGACGGCGGTGCGCTGCGCCTCGGCGTCGAGGCCGTGCAGGTCCTCGAAGGTGAGCTCCGGGCGGGCGCCGCGGTGGACGAGTTGGAGGGGCTCGGTGAATCCGTGCGGGTCGAAGGAGGTCCGCAGCATCTCGTGCCGGGCCGCGAGGACCTCGACGGTGGCCCGCCAGGCGTCCTCGGAGAAGGGCGCTTCGATCAGGTACGAGGCCACGTTGTGGTAGACGCGTCCGCCGGCCGACGGCAGGTCGCTGTGGTAGAGCATGCCGGCCTGGAGACGGGTCATCGGATAGGCGTCCTCCAGTCCGTCGGGCAGGGCGGCGCGGTCCGCGGGGGTCAGTAGCGCGAACGGCTCGTACGGGGTCTCGGCAGCGGCCGCGGCCCGGTCCCGCGGGGTGACGTGCGGGGCGAGGGCGCGGACCGTCGAGGAGCTCATGAGGTCGGCGACGGTGAGGTCGAGGCCTCGTTCGCGGACCCGGGCGAGCACCTGGAGGGAGCGGATGGAGTCCCCGCCGAGGGCGAACCAGTTGTCCAGGGCGCCGACCCGTTCGTGCCCGAGGACCTGGGCGAAGACCTCGGTGAGCGCGGTCTCGACCGGCCCGCGGGGTGCCTCGTAGGCGGCGGTGGGGGTACGACCGGCCGAGCCGGGGGCGGGCAGCCGGCGCCGGTCGGTCTTGCCGTTGGCGGTCAGCGGGAAGGCGGGCAGGGTGACGAACGCGCCGGGGATCATGTAGCCGGGCAGCCGCCGCGCGAGGTGCTCGCGCATCTCCTCGACGGTGGGGCCCGCCCCGTCGTCGGCCCCGGTCACGGCCAGGTAGCCGACCAGGACGTCGTTCCCCGCGGGATCCGGTGCGACGAGTGCGACCGCGGCGTCGACGAGGGGGTGGGCGGCCAGGGCGGCCTCGACCTCGCCGAGTTCGATCCGGAAACCGCGCAGTTTGACCTGGTGGTCGATGCGGCCGAGGTACTCCAGGTCCCCGTCGGGCAGGGCCCGCGCCAGGTCTCCGGTGCGGTAGAGCCGCTCACCGTCCAAGAGCCCGGCGGGTGCGTCGGCGACACCGTCGGCCAGTGCCGTGGGGAAGCGCTCGGCGGTGAGTTCGGGCCGGCGCAGGTAGCCGCGGGCCAGGCCCGCTCCGGCGACGTACAGCTCCCCGACGGCGCCGCGCGGGACGGTCCGGCCGCGCGCGTCGAGCAGGTGCAGGCGCAGATCGGGGATGGGCACGCCGATGACGCTGCCGCGGCCCTCCTCGGCGTCGCGGGCGGTCAGCGGCCGGTAGGTGACGTGCACGGTCGTCTCGGTGATGCCGTACATGTTGACCACGCGGGGTGCGGTGTCGCCGTGCCGCGCGAACCACCCGGCGAGGGCGCCGACGTCGAGTGCTTCCCCGCCGAAGACGACGTGGCGCAGGCCGAGCCCGGGGTCGGCCGGTCCGGCCGTGCGGTGGTGTTCCTCGTCGGCCCGGGCCAACTGGTAGAAGGCGGAGGGGGTCTGGTTGAGGACGGTGACCCGCTCGGCGCGCAGCAGCCGGTGGAACTCCTCGGGCGAGCGGCTGGTCCCGTACGGGACCACGACGAGGCGGCCGCCGTGGGCGAGGGCTCCCCACAGCTCCCAGACGGAGAAGTCGAAGGCGATGGAGTGGAAGAGGGTCCACACGTCGTCGGGGCCGAAGCCGAACCAGTGGTCGGTGGCGGAGAACAGCCGGGTGACGTTGGCGTGGGGCACCAGGGTGCCCTTGGGGAGGCCGGTGGACCCGGAGGTGTAGATGACGTAGGCCAGGTGGTCCGGGGTCACGCCGGTGTCGGGGGCGGTGTCCGGTTCGGCGGCCAGGAGGGGGGCGTCGGCGAGCAGGTCGACGGTGTGCAGGCCGGGGGCGTCCCACAGGGCGCGGGTGTCGGTGGTGCCGACGACGTGCTCCAGGCGGGCGTCCTGGACGATGTGGCGCAGCCGCTCGGGCGGGTTGTCGGGGTCGAGGGGCAGGTAGGCGCCGCCGGCCTTGAGGATGCCGAGCAGAGCGACGACGAGGTCGGCGGAGCGGGGCAGGCACAGTCCGACGAGGGTGTCGGGGCCCACTCCGAGGGCGCGCAGCCGGTGCGCGAGCCGGTTGGCGCGGGTGTCGAGCTCGCGGTAGGTGAGGGAGGTGCCCTCGTGGACGAGGGCGACCGCGTCGGGAGTGCGGGCGGCGTGTCCGGCGAAGATCTCGTGGACGCAAGTCCGCTCGCCCGGGGCGTGCGGGAGGGCGGCGCGGTCCGGGACCGGCGAGCCGATGCCGGTCCGCTCGTCGGCGGACAGCATCGGCAATGCGCCGACCGGCAGTTCGGGGTTCTCGGTGGCGGCGTCCAGGAGGCGGGCGAAGTGCCGGCCGAACTGTCGGACGGTGGCGGCTTCGAACAGGTCCGCCCGGTACTCCAGCCGGCAGCTCAGCGCGCCACCGGTCCGTACGACGTCGAAGGTCAGGTCGAACTTGGCGGTTCCGGCCGGTCCTTCGAGCAGCGTGGCCTTCGGGCCTGGCAGGCCGTCGGTCATGCCGTCCTCGTCGTGCAGGCCGAACATGACCTGGAAGGAGGCGGCCTCCTCGCCGGTGCGTCCGGCGGCGATCCGGTCGACGACGCGTTCGAAGGGCAGGTCCTGGTGGTCCTGGGCGTCGAGCACGGTGTCCCGTACGCGCTCCAGGTGGACCCGGAAGGCGGGATCGTCGGACAGGTCGGCGCGGATCACCAGCGTGTTGACGAACAGGCCGACGGTGTCCTGGAACTCCTTGCGGCCCCGACCCGCCACCGGCGTTCCGACGAGTACGTCGTCGGTGCCCGTGTAGCGGCCCAGCACGATCTGGAAGGCCGCCAGCATCAGCGTGTACGGGGTGCTGCGGGTGTCACGGCACAGACGCTCCATCCGGGCGAGCACCGGGGCCGGCACGTCGAAGGAGTGCAGCGCCGCCGCGCCGCGGGCCGCTCCCGCGGCGGGCCGGCCGTCGCGGGGCAGGGGCGCGTCGGGCAGTTCGCCGTCCAGCTGCTTCTCCCAGTAGGCGAGTTGGCGCTGGGCGGCGGCGCCGCGGAGCCATTGCTCCTGCCAGTCGGAGAAGTCGGCGTACTGGTACTCGGGGGCCTCCTGGGCCACGATCCCGGCCGAGCGCCGCCGGTCGGTGCCCCCGGGGCCGCCGGGCCCGTCGCCGTACTGGGCGTACGCGGCGAGGAGCTCGCGGGCGAGGATCCCGACGGACCAGCCGTCGGCGACGATGTGGTGCATGGCGAGCGCGAGGACCGCGCCCTCGGGGGTGTGCAGCAGGGCCGCCCGGAAGAGCGGTCCGGACTCCAGGTCGAAGGGCCGGTGGTGTTCGGCGGCCATCCACTCCTCGACGTCCCCGGCTCCGCGCGCCGCGGTGGAGGACCAGACGAGCGCGGCCTCGGTGTCGATGTGCTGCCACAGCTCGCCGTCCCGCAGGACGAAGCGGGTGCGCAGCGCCTCGTGCCGCTCGACCAGACCCTGGGCGCAGGCGCGGAGCGCGGCTTCGTCCACCGGGCCGTCGAGGCCGTAGAAGACGGGCATGTGGTAGGTCGGCCTGCCCTCCTCCAGCTGCTGGAGGAAGTACATCCGCTGCTGCGCTCCGGACGCGCGGAACGCGCTGAACGACGGCTCCGCAGGGCGTTCGATCGGATCGTGACTGGCCAAGACAACTCCCTCGGCGCCGCACCGGTGACCGGCCCGCGACGCATGCTCCGCTTGCTTGCCCGTCCAGCCTAGGAACAGCATCGATTCGGGTGAAGTCGCCTGTTTCCGGTCCCCTGTTCACGTGACATGAGCCGTGGACGACCTGCGTGGGTACGGGCTGAGGGCCGTGTTCCGACGCCGTTCGGGGACCTCGGGACGGGACACTGCTGGAGGGACGTTCCCGGGAGAAGCAGCTCCCCGCCCTGCTCGACGTCGGCCACCGCGTCATCACCTACGACCGGCACGACTTCGGGCGAACCTCCCAGCCCGAGGACTCACGGACGGGTCCGGAGACTGGTTCACCCAGCCGTGAATCTCTGACTCAGGTCACCAGGCCGGCGCCGCCGACCGGACCGCGTCGGCGGCCGCCGAACCGCGCAGCAGTCCGGCCAGGTCGTGTGGCTGGGCCGCCTCGCCCGTCGAGGTCGCTTCCGTGATCCGGTCCAGGCGGAAACCCCGGCCGGCCCGCCGCGTCCGGCACCAACCGATGAGGTACCAACGGCCCTCGGCGGTGAGCAGGCCGGCCGGTTCCACGGACCGGTCGCTCGCGCGGCCGGCCGAGTCCACGTACGAGAGCCGGAGCACGGTTCCGTTGCTCAGGGCTTCCTCCACCGCCGTACGGACCGCCGACTCCGTCCGGGACGGCAGGGTGACGATACGGGCGGCCAGCCCCTCGGCCGCCGCCGCGGCGGGGCCGGTCATCGAAACGATCAGCTTCTGGTACGCCGTACGGGCCGCGCCCGCGTAGGGGGTTCCGGCGGCGGCGAGGGCAGCGGCCAGGGCGGCGGCCTCCTCGGTGGTGAAGTGGACCGGGGGCAGGGTCATGGCCGGGTCGACCGTCCACCCGCCGCCCCGCCCGAGGGTGGTGCGTACGGGGACGCCGGATTCCATCAGCGCCTGGAGGTCGCGCTGCACCGTCCGCGTACTGACTTCGAACCGTGCGGCGAGCGCCGCGACCGTGCGCGGCCGCGGCGCCGACGCGCGCAGTTCCTCCACGAGGGCGTAGAGCCTGGTCGTCCGGTCCATGGGCCCGACGCTACCGGCTCGAGGCGGCGAGGAACTCCCGCTCGCGCGCGTGCGTCCGCTCGGTGACGGTGAGGGGGAAGAGGGTGAACCCGTGCATCGCGCCCGCGACGACCCCGAGCTGGACGGGCGCGCCCGCCGCCTGCCAGCGCTGGGCGAGGAAGAGGGAGTCGTCCAGCAGGGGGTCCTCGGTGCCGACGACGATCCTCGCGGGCGGCATCCCGGTCAGGTCTGCGTACAGCGGCGAGAGCTGCGGATCACGGCGCTCCTCCGGGCCGGTCCCGGGCGCGAAGGATTCGTAACTGCCGAGCAACGACTCGGTGTTGCTGAGCAGCGGGCGCATGCCGAACGAGCGTTGGCTCGGGGTCATGGACAGGTCGTACGGGCCGAAGAGGAGATGGGCCCCCTGGAAGGCCCCGCCGAGGCCGTGGCGGTCGCGCAGGCGCAGCAGGGTCAGGACGCCGAGGTGTGCTCCGGCGGACTCACCGCCGATCAGCAGTCGGCCGGTCCCGAACTCGGCGGCGGCGTTCTCGATGAGCCAGCGGGCGACGGCCTCGCAGTCGTCGGGTCCGGCGGGGAAGGGGTGCTCGGGCGCGAGCCGGTAGTCCACGCTCACGACGGCCAGCCGGGGCCCTTCGGCGATCCCCCACAGCCGCTCGTCCTGTCCGTCGGCAGAGCCGAACGACCAGCCGCCGCCGTGGATGTGCAGGTACACCCCCGCGACGGGCCCGCCGTCCGGTACGAAGACCCGCACCGGCACGCCGCCGGCGACGACCCGGTCGCGTCCCTGCGGCAGCCGCACGGGCGGCGTGTCCCCGGCGAGCCGGTTGCGTCGGATCCGTGCGAGGAGGCCGGCGTCCAGGACCCTCCCGCGGGCGGGGCGGCTCGCGGCGGCGGCCTCGAAGCGGGCGTTGAAGGCGAGGGTCTCCGCGAGGCAGTCCTGGTCGGTGAGCGGCAGGGGCGTGGCGGTGGTCGTGGCCGTGGGCGTCGTTGTCGTCGTCATGCGTAGAGATTCGCAACGTCGGGTGACAGCCCCGTGTCACCCTTTTGGAGTGGCCCGCGTCACATTCTCAACCGTGGACGATCCTCGCCCCGGGGCGGGCAGGTCCGGTGCTGTTCTACGATCCTGGTTCGGCGATCACGCGGGACGCCGTACGAGGACTGTCCGGACCGGGGGACGAAATGGCGATCGACAGGCCCGGCAGGCCGGAAGACCTGCCGGCGGCCGATGTGTTGTGGGCGCGCTGGGCCCTGGCCGCCGTACTGGAGGCCACGGCGGAGGCGGAAGCCCGGGGCGTCCGTCGTGGTGGCACGTGGATCGACGGCCAGGGTCTGCACCTCGACGACCGCGGCTGCACGTGGTGGACGTTCCAGCAGCTGGGACAGGGCCGCTACCTGTTGTACGGCGAGGACGAGTCCAGTGCCGTGAAATGGCACGAACCCGCGATCGACATGCTGGCGCAGGCGCCGGACTGGCTGCCGTACGAGCGTCTGCGGGAACTGTTGGAGGGCTGGGAGCTGGGCTGCGTGTACTGGTACGAGCACGGCGCCTGGGCCCGCGCGCCGTACCCCGACGAGCTGGACGACGACGGCCTGGACTGCGGAATGAGCCGTTTCGCAGTGCGCGAGGAAGCGCTCCACGACCTGATCGCCTCGGAACACGGCCTGCCCCGGGAACGGGCGGACCACCTGCTGGCCGCGGCCGAGGCGCGCAGCCTCACGCCCGCCGAGATCCAGGAAGTACTGGACGCGGCAGCCACCGCAGAAGGGTACGTACCGGCTGACCGGAAAGCGATGCTGAGATCCCTCGAACTCGCGGCGCTGACGGCCCCCGCTTCCGTCACCCCAGCCCCGTCGAACCACCCCTGCTGACGCCTGGGAATCCATCCTGCCCACCAACTCGTCCACCGCCCGGCAGCGGTAGCAGGACGGGGTGGACGAAGTCATCGGGAAGCCGGCTCATGGCGCCCGACCCCAGCAGCGCGCGGCCGTCCTCTCCCCTGCCTCTTCCCCGCATACCGCCAGGCCGTGCCCTCATGCCGGCAAGCCGTCAACCAGCCCACAACCCACTGATCTTGACGGTACCGTGCTGCTCCAGCGGGCTGACGTGGTGCGTCCGAAGTGCCACGATGGTCCGTACTTCAACAGTGTGCCCTTCGGGACGCAACGAGAGCGGCACCGGCGTGTCTCCGGGGGGCGGCCCTACCCCACGAAAGGGCGGACACCCCATGCGCGTCATACCCCTCGTATGGCCCTTAGGCGGCGGTCGCGGCTCGGCTGCGGACGACGCGGTGCGGCTCTACTACAGCCGCAAGACACAGGAGATCCTGCACAAGTACGGTCCGGGCCCACGTGTCCATTTCCACGTGGGGCTGTATCCGGACGGCCCACCGGACACCACCGTCGCCCAGAGCACTCTGAAGCGGGGCCTGTTCGACGCGCAGGAGCGGATAGTCGACCACGCGGCACGGTCCTGGGGCGCGTACGAGGCGCCTCCCCGGCGGCTGCTCGACATCGGCTGCGGCCTGGGCGGCACCTCGCTCTACTGGGCGCAGGAGCACGGGGCGTCGGTCACCAGCCTCACCGTCGCACCGGAACACCTCCCGATCGTGCGGCGCTTCGCCCGTCGCACCGGGGTCGCGGAGCGCGTGGAGCCGGTACTGGCGGACGTCCACGACCTGGACGAGACCCGCGCGTACGACGCCGTCTACGCCAACGAGAGCAGCGGATACACCGACCGGGCACGGCTGTTCGAGGTCGTCGCCAAGGCCCTCGTACCCGGTGGCTGGTTCGGGATCCAGGAGCACTTCGTGGGCGCGTCCGAGTGGCGGGATTTCATGGACGGCTACTACAGGACGCGGCTCGGCCGGCGCGCCGAGTACCTGGCCGCGGCCGAGGCGGCCGGCTTCGAACTGGTACAGGACGAGGACGTGACGGACTCGGTGGCGGAGTTCTGGGTGCAGTCCATGGCCTGGAACACCGCCGAACTCGACCGGCTCAGGGCGGACCCGGGCGCCGAGCCCGGAGCCTGGACCGCCGACCGGCTCGAACAATCGACGATCGCGCACAGCAAGTTCTTCCGGCTGTGGCGCGACCACGCGGTGGAGACGCGGCTGCTGCGCTTCCGGATCGGCGGTGGCCGATGACCGCGCCGCCCCGGCCCTCGCGCCTCGGCGCGGGCCTGCCGCCCTTCTACTGCCCCCTGGCGCGCGACCTCGTCCATCCCGACGCGAAGGAAGTGGAGGCCCGGGCGGTCGAGTGGCTCGACGCCTTCGGCCTGTACCCGGATCCGGTCGAGCGCTCATGGGGGCTCGCCACCCACAGCGCCGACTTCTCCTGCCGCGTCATCCCCGACGGGGACACGGAAGCGGTCCTGCTGTTCACCGAGTGGAACTACTGGGCCAACGCCGTCGACGACTGGCAGGATTCCGGTTCCGACGAGGTGGGGACGGCGGCCGTCGTCGAGCACGGGGCGCGACTGCTGCGCACCATCGAGGACCCCGGTGCGTCTCTGCTGCCCGAGGGGCCCATGACCCGGGCGCTGCTGGACCTGGTCGGCCGTACCCACGCCCTGCTCGCCCCTTACGAGCTGCGCAGATTCGTCGAGGGGACACGGGACTGGCTGCTCGGGGCGGCCTGGCGCGCCGCCCGGGCGGAGGAGGGGTCGATGCCGGGGCTGAACGACTTCGTCGCGATGGGGCCGCTCGCGAACGGCACACGGTTCTCATTGACCTGGTCGGACGTCGCCCGCCGGGACCGGCTGCCGGCGGATGTCCTCTGCTCCCCCGCCCTGACGGCACTGACGGACGCGGCCGGCTTCGTCGTCAGCGCGGACAACGACCTCTTCTCCTACGACAAGGACGACCACCTGGAACCGCGCGAGGTGAACCTCGTCAACGTCTACGCCCACCAGGAGGGCTGCTCACCGGCCGAGGCGGTACCGCTCGCCGTGGCGCTGCGTGATCGGGTGATGGCCCTCTTCCTCCTGCTACGGGCGCGCCTGGAGCACGACGCGGACCACGAACTGCGCCGTCATCTCGCGGCGTTGGGCCACTACATTGCCGGCTCCATCGCGTGGCAGACCCGCGCACCCCGGTATGCCAGCCCGCGCAACCGCTACGAACTGCCGCTCGTGGAAGCCGCGTTCACGGTCAGGTTCGCCGACGGCCCGAGCTCCACCGGGACCGAGCCGCCGGACCTGCCGGCCCTGGCGGGCTGGTGGCGGCACCTCCGCGACTGAGCGGTGGAACAGAGAGGGCCCCGGCCGGTGCGGACGGGGCCCTCGGTACGCGGGTCGGGCTCAGCGGCGGCCGAACAGCCGGCGCCACCAGCTGACACCACGGCGCCCGCGACCGCGACCGCGGGCGCGGGCGACTGCGACCGCGGGCGGCGCCGTCGGCTGCGGCGGGATCACCGGGTGGACGGGGTGCCCGGCCGGCCGCTCCACCGGGAACTGCGGGGCCGGGGTGGCCGGCGTGCGCGGGGCGAACCGGACCGGCAGGGACAGAAGGTGACGTGACATCAGGGTGCCCCGCCACTGGAGTTCGCTCGCGTCGACCGCAAGCTGAAGGTCGGGCAGTCGGTCCAGCAGGACCTCGATACCGGTGTCCGCGATGGCGCGCCCGATGTCCTGACCCGGGCACTCGTGCGGGCCGCTGCTGAAGGCCAGGTGGGAGCGGTTGCCGTGGACGGACGCGGCCGGATCGGGACGGATCTGCGGATCGGCGTTGCCCGCGGCCAGGCCGAGCAGGATCATGTCCCCGGCCTTCACCTGCTGACCGCCGAGCACGGTGTCGCCGGTGGCCCAGCGACCGATGATCGTGTTGATCGGCGGGTCGTCCCAGAGGACCTGCTCCAGGGCGTCCGGCAGGGTCATGTGGCCGCCGGAGAGGCTCGCCCGGAACCGCGGGTCGGTCAGTACGGTGCGCAGCGTGTTGGCGATCAGGTTGGCGGTCGTCTCGTAGGCCGCGATCAGCACGACGCGCAGGTGCATGAGCACTTCGGTGTCGTTGAGGTCCGCCGGGTGCTCGATCAGCCAGGAGGCGAGGTCGCGGGCCGGCTTGGCTTTGCGCTCCACGACGAGGTTCTGCAGCGTGGTGGTGACGTAGCGATCGCTCTGGAGGGCCGTCTCCGTCCCCTGGAGCATGTCGCGCGCCGCGTTGACCAGGAGCGGCCCGTGTTCGTCGGGTGCCCCGATGAGCTGCGTCATGACCAGCATGGGGAGCTGGTCGGAGAAGGCGGACACCAGGTCGGCGTACCCCTCGGCCGCGATCTGGTCCACGAGCTGGTTGGCGAAGCGCGTCACGTAGCGGCGGATGCCGCGCTTGTCGAAGCGTTCCAGGGACTCCACCACGGCCCCGCGGAGCCGTTCGTGGACGGGACCGTCGGTGAAGTTGCACACCGGCACCCAGGAGACCATGGGGCCGAGCGGGGTGTCGGCCGGCACCCGGCCCTCTCTCAGGTCGCGCCAGCCGCGGGGGTCGCGCGCGAAGCGTGACGACGTGCGGGCGACGTCCAGGTTCTCCCGGTGGCCGAGGACCAGCCAGGCCGGGAGGTCGCCGCTCACCAGGACCGGGGCCACCGGGCCGTGTTCGGTCCTCAGCTTCTCGTACAGGGCGAGGGGGTCCGCCTGGGCTTCCGCTCCGTGCAGGCGGTGCAGGCCGGCGGCGCTCGCCGCGGCGTGGGCGGGGCACTCGGGCGGTGGGGTGGGGGTGGTGCTCACATTGCCTCCTGGGTGGCTGCCTGGGAGTGGAGGTAGCGCATGAGGGTCAGCAGTACGTCGCGGGACGAGTCCCGCCTTCTGGCGTCGCAGACGAGGATCGGGACGGCGGGCGGCAGGTCGAGGGCCTCGCGCAGCTCCTCCAGCGGATGCTCGGGCGCCCCGGGGAAGGAGTTGACGGCCACGACGAAGGGGACGCCACGCTCCTCCAGCCGTCCGATGACGTCGAAGCTGATCTCCAGCCGGCGGGTGTCGAGGAGTACGACGGCGCCGAGCGCGCCTTCGAACAGCCCGCGCCACAGGAACCAGAAGCGCTCCTGGCCGGGTGTCCCGAACAGGTACAGCACGAGTTCGTCGTTGATGCTGATGCGGCCGAAGTCCATGGCCACGGTGGTGGTGATCTTGCGGGCGACGCCCCAGGTGTCGTCGACGCCGACGCCGGCCCTGGTCATCGTCTCCTCGGTGGTCAGCGGCTTGATCTCGCTGACCGCACCGACCATCGTGGTCTTGCCCACGCCGAAACCGCCCACGATGACGACCTTCACGGCCGCGGCGGCCGTCTGCGGCAGTATGTCCGCCTCGCGCGGCCCGGCGGGCGGGTCAGAGCTTCTGAAGTCCATCGATCACTGCCTCGATCAGAGCAAGGTCGGGTAGCTGCGCGGCGGGAACGGGCGGGCGGACGTGCACGCGTTGGGCGGCCACCAGGTCTCCCACCAGCACGGTGACGACACTGACGGGCAGGCCCACGTACGCGGCGATCTCGGCCACCGACAGCGGTGACTGGCACATCCGCAGGATGGAGGCCTGCTCGGGTTGCATCTCGGGCCGGGGAGGCCCCTTGGCCACCACTAAGGTCACCAGGTCCAGCCGGACGGAGGTGGAAGGCCCACTGCGTCCGCCGGTGATGACGTACAGCCGTTCGGGACTGCTCTCCTCCCAGCTTGCGGGCGGCTCATTCACGCGGGCTGCCCGTCATGCCGAGGCGGGCTGCTGAGGTGGTCCCCCATTCGGGACACCAGGTTGCGCATCTGCGCGCCCATCAAGCCCGCGTCAACACCCTCGTCGGCGAGGACCGCGAGGTAGGAGCCGTCTCCGGCGGCCATCAGGTAGAAGAACCCGCCGTCCATCTCGATCACGACCAGCCGCATTCTGCCCCCGGAGTCGGGCAGTTCGGCGGCGACCGCTCCCGCGAGGCTCTGCAGGCCCGCGCAGGCGGCCGCAAGGCGGTCGGCCGTGTCCGTCTCGGCCCCGTACTGCGCCACACAGAGCCCGTCCGCGGACAGTACGATCACGTGCCGCGTCTGCGGCACGCCGGCGGCCAGGTCCTTGAGCATCCAGTCCATGCTGCTTCGCTGAGTCATCACTGTTTACGCCCCTTTGGTCGCTGAACCCGACGATTCCTCGGCGCCCGGTGCGTCCTGGCCGGGCTCACCGGCCAGTCCGCTGTGGAACGCCTCCAGCCACATCCCGGGGCCGTTGTCGTCCGCCGGCTGCGGCCTCGGGGCCGGCCGGACGTCGGAGGTGGTGACGCGGTCCTTCCGGCGCCGCTGCGGCAGACCGCTCGAGGTGCGTTCGGAAGTCGGCCCGCCGCCGACGGGCATCGGCCCGGGCATCGGACCCGGCGCCGGAGCCGGCCGGGGCACGGACACGCCGGCGGACCCCGCGTCGACGGGGTGCTCGCGCGGTGTGGCGGCCACCGCCCTGGGCCCCGAGGAGGAGCCGATGCCGTGGGCGAGACCCGTCGCCGCGGACGCTGTGGTGATCAGGTGCTGCGGCACGATGACCACGGCGCGGACGCCGCCGTACGCGGAGGAACGCAGTGACACCTGGAACCCGTACGCCTGTGCCAGGCGGCCGACCACGGCCAGACCCAGCCGCGGCGTCTCGCCCAGGTCGTTGAGGTCGATGCCGGACTGCGCCTGCGCGAGCATCTTCTCAGCGCGAGCCCGGGCCTCCTCGCTCATGCTGAGGCCGCCGTCCTCGATCTCCACGGCGATGCCCGACTGCACCTCGACGGCGGTGAGGTGGACCCGGGTGTGCGGCGGGGAGTAGCGGGTGGCGTTGTCCAGCAGCTCCGCGAGGGTGTGGATCAGCGGTTCGACGACCGGGCCGACGACGGCGACCTCGGTGACCGAGTGGAGTTCCACGCGTTGGTAGTCGATGATCCGCGACATCGCGCCGCGCATCACGCTGTAGAGGGTGACGGCCCTGCTCCACTGCCGGCCGGGGCGCGCTCCGCCGAGGACCGAGATGGAGTCGGCGAGCCTGCCGATGAGGGCAGTGCCGTGGTCGAGCCGCAGAAGGTCGCCGAACACGTCCGGGTTGCGGCCGTGCCGGTCCTCCATCTCGCGCATCTCGTGGGCCTGCTGATGGACGATCGCCTGCACGCGGCGGGCAACGTTCACGAACGCCCGCTGCGCCGAGTCGCGCAGGCTCTCTTCGTTGTCGACGGCATCGACGACGTGGGCCAGTACGGCCTGGAGGGCGGCCCTGAAGCGGGGGGTGAGGGCGGCGTCGTCGCCCCAGCGGTTGCCGTGGCCGGCGCGGCCGCCCAGGGAGATGAGCACCTCCTCGGCCACCTCGCCCCGGCGCAGTCGCTCGATGGCCTCGGGGAGTACGTCGGCGGACAGGCGGGTCGCCTCGGTCTCCTGGCGGGCCAAGGTGTGCTGGAGTGCGGCGATCCGGGCGCCGCGGGCGGCGAGCGCGCGGCCGCGCCGCAAGGCTTCGACGAACACCGCGGCGGCGCACAGCGCGCCGGCGGCGATCAGGATGGTGCCGACCGGCTCGGAGGAGGAAACAAGCGCCCCGACCAGGCAGACGGCGGCCAGGGACGCGATCGCGGGCAGCGCCCGGCTCGCTCCCACCTCCGGGTGGACCGTTCCGGGTGGAATGTCTCTATGCTCCATCGGCGTCCTCGAATTATCGGAAAAGGGTTACCTTCTGACCGGTGGGCGGGAGCATAACTACGCCCAACTGCTCGCACGGGCGCTTTTGTTGGAGTTCATCGGACCGAAGGAACCGCTACGAGCCATCTCCGGCGACGGTTTTCGGCCGCCGCGCCGGGAGGTTCTCGGCGGCGGGCGGAGTAAGGGGAGGTCGACGGCCCGTCGGCGCATCGGAGGCACTGGCCTCCGCCCCCTTGACCCCGCCGGCATCGGCCCCACAGCCCGGTCGCGAAGTGGCGCCCCGGACGGAAATACGCTACGGCCTGCCAACGGCGCGTGCCTGCCCACTGCGACACCGCGTCAGACGGCAGTTCCACCCTCTGCTCGGCGTCCCCCGGCGACGCAACACCGTCGAGCGGGCCGACAACAAGCTCAGGAGCCGCGGAGCCGTCGACGCCGGATACGCAAAGCGCGGCCACGTGGCTCTCGGCACCGTCACCGCTGCTGCCTTGGTCATCTGCTTTCGGACATGACCGGCGACCGGGCGGCTACCGGCTCGCGGGAACGGCTTGTCGAACCGCACCGCCCGGGCGTCCGCCAGAGGCACGCGGAACTCCGACCCGCAGCAGTCGGCGTACGCGATCTCGAGTCATCAACTCAGTCGCCGGACCGACTGCGTCCGCCGTCCAGGTCGAGGGTGGCGACCGCGCCCCCCTCCGGAGCGTTCGCGAAGGCCAGCCTGGCACCGAGGACGCCCGCCTGCCCGAGCGCGATGGTCAGCCCGAGTCCGTGCCCGCGCCCCCGCTCGGGGCTTCCCGTACGAAAGCGCTGCGGGCCTTCCGTGAGCAGGGCAGCGGGATAGCCGGGCCCCTGGTCCCGTACGAGGATCCGCGCGCCCGTGGCGGTGGCCTCCACGGCGACTTCGACGGGGTCGGCCCCGTGCCGGTGGGCGTTGGTGACGAGGTTGACCACGATCCGTTCCACCCGGCGCGGGTCGGTCTCCAGGATCCTCGTGGTACGGACCGCCACGGCGGTCGGCGTCCCCGTACGGCTGACGATGTCGGTGACCAGTTCGCCCAGCGGCACCGCGTCGGTCCGCGCCCGCTCGGCCCCGGCGTCGAGCCGGGAGATCTCCAGGAGGTCCTCGACCAGCCCGTTCAGGGCCCGGGCACGGTCCCGGACGAGCTCGGCCACCTCGTCGCCCTCCGGGAGAAGCCCGGCGGCGGTGGACAACCCCATCAGCGGGGTGCGCAGTTCGTGCGCGACGTCCGCGGTGAAGCGGCGCTCGCCCTCCAGTTTTCGCTGAAGGGCCGCAGCCATCTCGTCCACTGCCGCCGACATCTCGGTGATCTCGTCACGGGCCCGGCCGCCCGGTCCGATCCGGGCGTCGAGGTCTCCGTCGGCGATGGCCCGGGCCGTGCGGGATCCCCGGCGCAGCCTGCGGTTCATCGGTTCGGTGGCCAGGGCGGCGAGCGGTACGACGACCAGGAGGGCGGCGAGCACAGCCTTGACGATGCTGCGGTCCAGGAGCTGGAGGCCGCGTACCTCGGAGCTCATGTCCGTCCGGGCGACGAGTACCCGGCCGCCCTCGACGGGCATGGCTGCCCACATCCAGTACCAGTTGGGGGGTTTGCGGTCGTTCCAGGTCGCGTACAGAGCGGCCGGGTCCTTGGCGGCCAGCGCCCGCGCGAGCGGTGCGTCGAGCCGCTCCGGAGTGAGGACTTCGACGTCGAGCGGCGCGCTGCCGGTGCGGGTGTACTCGCGCTCCGCGGCCGCCAGGCGAGCGGAGAGGCGTTCGTTCCAGGTGCGGTCGCTTCGTTCGGCCATCGCCTGGTGGACGAGGACGCCGATCACGGCGGCCACCGCGCAGCAGGCGGCCGCGGTCAGGGCGGCGATTTTCCAGCGTAGGGCGCGGGGGTTGAAGAGTGCCATGGGTACGGTCGACCCCTCAGCCGCGGACGAGTTTGTAGCCGAAGCCCCGGACGGTCTCGATCCGCTCGGCTCCGATCTTCTTGCGCAGGCGCAACACGCACAGGTCCACGACCCGGGTGTCGCCCTCCCAGCCGTAGTCCCACACGTCCCTCAGGAGACGCCGGCGGTCGAGCACGGTGCCGGGAGCCGCCGCGAACTCCAGCAGCAGCCGCAGCTCGGTGGGGGTCAGCGGAACGGGCCGCCCGCCCCGGTATACCTCCAGACCGAGGGTGTTCACGGACAGGTCCCCGAAGACCAGCTCCCCGGGGGTCGTCGCGGCATCCGCGGAGACGACTGCGGGATGCGCCGGTCCGGCTCCCCGCGCCGGAGTCGTCTCCGGTTCGGCGGGCCGGAAGGTGGCGCGGCGCAGCAGCGTCCGGATGCGGGCGACGAGGACGGGGGTGTCGACGGGTTTGACGACATAGTCGTCGGCGCCCGCCTCCAGTCCGGACACCACGTCGAGGGCGTCCCCGCGCGCGGACATCATCAGGATCGGGACCAGGCTCTCCTCGCGGATCCGGCGGCAGAGCCCGATGCCGTCGAGCTCGGGCAGCATCACGTCCAGGATCAGCAGGTCGTACCTGCCGGCTCGGAACGCCTCCAGGCCGTCGAGTCCGTTGACGGCCACCGCGACCTGATAGCCGTACCGCTCCAGGGACAGCTGTACGGCGCGGCGGATGGTGGCGTCGTCCTCGACGACGAGGACGCTGACGGGGTCTGGGACCCGGGGTGCCGACACGCCACCTACCTGCTCGGAAACGGACATTTATGGAGTCCATCCTATTCAGTGGGGTCTGTGGTGCGGTCACAGCCGGAGGGAGGCCGCGACGGGGAGGTGGTCGCTGCCGGTAGCGGGAAGGGTCCACGCGGAGGTCGTGCTCATCCCCTTCACCAGGATCTGGTCGATGCGGACCACGGGGAACCGAGCCGGCCAGGTGAAGCCGAAGCCGGCGCCCGCCTCGCGCTGCGCGGAGGTCAGCTGGGAGGTCACCGGTCGCAGGGCCGAGTCCTCCGCCGTCCCGTTGAAGTCACCCATCACGACGACCCGGGCCAGCGTCTCGGCCCGCACGGCCGCGGCCAGCTTCCGGGCCGCATCATTGCGGCGGTCGGTGGTGAATCCGGCATCCGGGGTCACGCGTACCGAAGCGAGATGGGCGGCGTAGACCGCGACGGGGCCGCCCGGGGTCTCGACGGTGGCCCGTACGGCACGCGTCCACGGCATGATCGGCACCGCTTCCACACCGTTCAGCGGGTGCTTGCTCCACAGTCTGACGCCGAGGGTGTCGGAGCGGTACGGATAGCCGGCGGCGAGCTCGCGCTCGTAAACGGGCGTGGCCTTCGAGGACATCTCCTCCAGGGCCAGGACGTCCGCGCCCGATGCGGCGAGCGCTCGCGCGGTCCGGGCCGGGTCGGGATTCTCCTCGTCCACGTTGTGACTGACCACGGTGAAGTTCCCGCCGCCTGATCGCTCGGAACGCTCGGATCGCTTGTCGGTGAGGGTGCCGCCGAAGAGGCAGCCCCAGACGATCGCGGGGGCCAGGACGGCGACGGCCGCGAGCCGGGAGCGGCGTACCGCCGCCGTCAGGAGGAGGACGGGGACGCTCAGCCCGGCCCAGGGAAGGAAGGTCTGGAACAGGCTGCCGAGGTTGACGGCCCCGTTCGGGATCCAGGTGTGCAGGGCCATCGTCAGAGCCGCGCACACCGCGCCGGCGGCGATCAGCAGGCCACGGCGGGTAGCCACGGGTGCGCGGAAGCGGCCGGCGGGACGAGGCGGAAGCGGGCCTGGCGGCTCCTCTTCCCCAGTGGCCTCAGAACGGTACGGGGTGCTCAGCACGGCAATTGCCTTCCGATGTCGCGTGCGCCGGTGATCCGGTACCGGCACAGCCTCGGAGACACGCGCTTCCAGGGCGTCAGGAGAGCCCTTCGGGGGCCACGCAGTTGCGTTTCAGCTGGGTATCGGCCATACGGAGAGCCTGACGACGCACGGGAACGGCCGCCTCGAACAGGGCCTTGGGAATGGTGCGTTCGCCTGCTGAACCGATGTCCGCTCAGTCGTCAAAGTGGAGTTCAGGTCGCGTCCACAGGGTGAGGTCGCTGCTGGTGGCGACCGCCAGGGTGAGTCCGGAGGGAGAGAACCCGGCTGCGCGGAGTTCTGAGTATTCGGAGTGGAAGATGTGCCACCACGTCCCTCCCGCCTGACCTTTGTGAGGCCGGCCATCGGTGGAGAGGATGACGCGGTCGTGGGGCCACTCGGGGCTGACGACGTCCAGGGTCCAGCCATCTGGGGTGGTGCTGTGCAGGCCACCACCGAACAGCCCGGCGATACGCACCGGCGTGCCCTCGATCGGGCCGATCCCGGGACAGGTGAGATCCGGCGACGCATCGGGAGTGCTGGTGTCGGGGTCCGGGTCCCGATCGCGGGCGACCTTCTCGCCGGTGACCGTGTCGAAGAGTCCATGGCCGTCGCTGGATACGACCATGACAAGTTCGTGCCCGGTGTCGGGATGCACGGCGAAGCCGATGCCGAGCAGACCCCCGATGGGGGTCCTGCGGTCCAGCACCGGCTCCCACGGCTCCGGCGCCGGCATGACGGCCGCTGCGATGTAGCGCTCGCGCAGCATCTGCTGGTACTTCGTGATCAACTCGTCTCCCCGGGGGCTTTCCGTGTCGAGGGCCAGACCACAACGTGACGACGGAATTGCCCAACCGGGGACAACAACCGCGTCCCGTCAGCATCAGAGAGGCAGACCGTCACCCCTCTCCTGTGACATCTGACGTGTCCCGGCACACCCTACGGGCCGACGCCTCGCCACTCCGACGAGGTGATCGCGAAGGCGCAGAGGTACTGCGCCGGCGACGAGCGGAGGAAGTCCCGCCTACCTCTTCGGCGCGTTCTGACCGCAGAGAAGGCCTCTACGGGCCTTACAGGGCCCTGCCGCACCCCGTCCAGACGACAGTGCGGGCGCCGCCATCAAGGCGGTCCGCAGAGGGAGTTGCTCAATACCACCCCATACACAGGGCCTCAGCGGCGCGGTCTTCGCCCACGCGCCAGCAGGCCGGTCGGAACGAACCGAAGCGCAGGGCCAGGCCGGACGCCGTCGCCGCAGTAGTGCTGCGAGACCGGCCGTGGCCGCCCCATGCCTGGTCGACGGCGCCGCGACCCTCAGCGTGGTCCTCGGATGCTGTCGATGATGCGAGTCCAGTTGTCGCCGCCGTATCCGTCCTCGATCGCGCGCCGGTAGTGGGCCTGCACTGCCAGTGGGAGCGCGAGGTCAAGGCCGATCGACGCGCTGGTCTCGACGATGTGGTCCGACGTCGCACCCATCATGGTGACCGTGCTGAGCTCACCGGGATGCTCTCCTGCATCGAGCGCGGTGCCCGGGTTCACTTCACCCGCCCTCAGGATGGCGCCGATCGAGTCTGCTGCCCAGAGCAGTTCGGGCAGCGCTTCCCTGGCCTTCATCCCTGCGGTCCCCAGCATCGCGGTGGCGTGCATCAGGGCGGACAAGCTGGAGAGAAACAGCGTGAGTTGCGCCTGATACATCATCTGGGCGAGGCCGGGGTCCTCGCCCAGGTACCTCGGTGTTCCGAGCAACGTCAAGGTCGCCAGGTGGCTCTTCAACACCTCCGCGCGCCCGCTGTAGTAGACATAGGAGTCCTCCGTTCCGACCATCGGCGCGGGGACCATGACACCTCCGGTGAGGAAAGCGGCGCCGCGGCCGGCTGCCCAGGCTGCCGCCTCGCGTGTGCGGTCGGGAGTGTCGGAGCTCAGGTTGACCAGCGTCCTGCCGGCGAGCATTTCGCCGGCGCTGTCGAGGACGTCGTACATCGCCTGGTAGTCGGTGAGGCTGAGGATCACGAGGCCACTCGCCTCGACCGCCTCACCGGGTGTCGCCGCGAGCACGGCTCCGCTGGTGACGACGACGTCGGCCCGACTCGCGGTGCGGTTCCATACGGTGACCGGGTGGCCGGCGGTGAGGAGGGTGCGTGTCATCGCCTGGCCCATCGGGCCGAGTCCGATCACGGTCACAGGGCTGTTCTGGCTGGTGGTGCGCTTCTGTCGTTCGTTCACCCCTCCATGCTCGGAAAGTGCGACCATTCTCGGAAGTACCCACTATTTTCTGCGGTACTTACCTTTTAGTAAGGGGAACCGTGATGGCCAGGGCACCGAGGAGCGGGCCTTACATCTGCGGCATCGACGCCGCGCTGGACGTGGTGAGCGGCAAGTGGAAGGGGCTGATCCTCTGGGAGCTGGACGCACGCCGTGTACTCCGCTTCGCCGAGCTCCGTCGTGGTCTGCCCGGCGTGAGCGAGAAGATGCTGACGCAGCACCTGCGTGAGATGGAGGCGGACGGCCTCGTACACCGGGAGGTCTATGCCGAGGTGCCGCCGCGGGTCGAGTACTCCCTTACCGAACACGGACGCACGCTCAACCAAGCGCTTGGGCCGCTCGGCGCCTGGGGAGTCGAGCGCATCCGCCGTGAGGGCTCCGAAACGGTTGCGGTCGACAACGCCTCACATGTCTGAGCGCCCCGCCCACCTACCCCGCGCGTGCCCCACATGAAATCGCGGGACGAGGCACTGCCTCCCTCGCCATCCGTGGAGGCACAGGAGGCGTCGCCGAGGTCATCCCTCATCCTCTGCACGTGTCGAGCTTGTTCCGGGGTCTGGCACGAGTTCCGCGATCGCTGCCGCTGAGCGTCACCCGAGGAGGACGCGTTCACAGAGGAGGGGGAAGCCTGCACGGCCGAACACCTACCGTTTCAACATCTTGATCCGGTTCGTTACTCCTTCTACGGGTCCGGAGTTCCAGTGGGTGGTCAGCCCTGCGGTGACCCGCGGTGAGACCCGTTGCGAGTCTGGCCGCGAAGGTGGTGATGCCGGGCAGCCGTGCCGTCCCGGCGGCGGTGTTGCGGGCTTGCCGCCCCTCCGGATCGAGGTTGGCGGGGTGCCGAGTGAGCCGGCCGGTGACCTGCCGGATGGACGGAGGCGCGGGGGTCGGCGGGACGGTATGGGCAGCGGGCAGGGCATAACGGATCCAGCCCGCCAGGATCGTGTAGCCGCCGTGGAAGCCGCGAAGGAACGCCGGCCAACTGCCCGGCCCCACCGACTTCGCACTCCACATGCTCCGCGACCTCGACGCCGAGATCGCCGGACTCACCCCTCGCTGGAGCTCCGGCAGCATCGCAAGCGCGGTCAATCGCTCGGAAAGATCAAGAGGCAGCCATACGGACGAGCCGGCTGCCACCTGCTCCGGAAGATGATCCTGCTCCAGAAGGAGCTTGTAGTGTGGGGAGACTGTCATGAGGGGGTGATCGTCATAAGCAAGCGACGGTACGTGGCCAGGGGCGTACCCGGCGGGTATCGCATTTGGGACAACAAAGGGCAGCGGTGGTGGGGCGACCACTACGAGCTCTGCCCTGACGCCCTCCTGACGGAGTTGAACGGCGCCGCCGAACCCGCGAAGCTCACCGCTCTCCTCAAGCGGTACCGAGCACAGAAACGCTGACGGAGCGAGCGACCGGTTTGGAGCACGGTTGGGGTGGCGTGGCCGAACTGGCCTCGGCCGACGTGTTTGACTGCTCGATGAGCGGCGGCAGCGTCCAGCTCAGCACTTCGCCCCTTGGACGGCTGACCCGCTCACCTGATGTCCGGGCAGCACCTCCTCGAACTTCGAGGTATCGCTCCGCGTTCCGATCTCCAAGATCTGTGCCAGAACCCGAAACTCAGCGACATCACTCTCCCGTGAACGGGGCGTTCCTGCCGCTGGGCATCAGACGCTGTTGGAAACTCACCGACAAAGCCGGTCGGCCCGAGCAGCGTTCCGGCCTACCGCACCGAGCCGAGTAGGAGCACGATGACAGCGCAGCTCAGAGTCATCGCGCCACCAAAGGCGACGGCGCCCCGGCTGATGGATGCCGGCACGCTGCACCCGTCCCAGCGGGCAAGGACTGCCGCAGCTGCAGCGACCAGTGCGGACAGGGCGACGCAAACGGCAAGAACTGTGACGAGCAGTACGGTGTGCGTCGGGTTCATGACTGGGCACTCTCCCATCTGGGGGAACTGGGTGCGTGATGGTCCGGGAGGGATTCGGACCGAGGACGGTACGACTGTGTCGCCGCGCAATGCAGCAATCCAGGCGGCGAGGGTTCTACCGACAACAAGCCGGCGTTGTCCGAGAACAACCCGGGGTTGTCCGGGAACAACTGGGGGACTGGATGGGGCGCAGCACGCGGAGACCGGGTAGGCCGTGGTCCCCTCCACGTGGGGACTGCGTGGAGATCAACGACTTGGTACAGGAGATTCGCCGGTGGTTGGGCGAGACGGGACTGTCGGTACAGGAGGCACATGACAGGCTCCTGCCAGAACACTTTCAAGACCGGCGTGTGCCCCATCTGCGTGTGTTCCGGACCATGTTGCAGGGCGAGAAGCTGACCTGGGATCTGGTTGAAGCTGTTGCCGATGTGTGTTTCCCCGAGGAGATCGGCAACCTGGCCGATCAGCGGCGGCGCGACGCTCGGGCGATATGGGACAAGGCGCAAGCCGAGCCCACACCGCTGGGTGAGCCGAACGGGTCCTCGAAGGAACTGCTGGCTGAGAAGGAACGCACGATCCGTGTCTACGAAGAGCTGATCCGAGTACAGAACGCCTACCACGTCAGTGAGCAGGGACGCCAACATGCCCTGCAGGTCGCCACCGTGATGTTTGCGCAGCTGGGACAGGCCCATGCGCAGGTCGCCGCTCTGTCCCGGCAGGTGGAGCGGGCGGTGGGAGCGCTGTCTGCAACGGGTGAACTGGACATGATGCGAAAGCAGTTGGAGCGGGCCCAGGGGCAGGAATTCGACCTTCGAGAGCAACTGGAACGCGCGATCAGGGACCGCGATCGATACCAGGAAGTAGCGGATCGCGCCGCCCGGCACATCGCGACACTCGAGAGCGCCCTCCGCCGGTTCGACGGACAGGTGGAGTCTGTCAACGCTCCCGCGGTGGATGTCCAGCCCCTCGGACTGGAGACGCACGTGAGCGATGCCGCCCTTGATGCTGTCGAGGCAACTCTGCGCAAGGCGCGCGACGTTCTTGACCGAGAGCAGGAGGCAGTGCGGGAGGCGGCCGAGCATGTTGGCTGGACAACCCGACCTGCCCCACAGTTCACCGAGCCGCTTATGACGGTGGTCCGTGGGCAAGTCGTGCGTTCGCCGGGCGATCTTTCCGATGTCCATCCAGTGGCGGCCTTGCCGGAGAGAGCCCGCACCGAGCCACGGGGCGTCAGGCTCCCCGTTCGCAACGGTATTCCTCCACGCAACCGCCATTTCACGGGGCGAGAGCATTTCCTTGGCGCTCTGCGAGACGTTTTCGGCACCGCCGGGCAGTCCGCTGCGTGCGTCTTGACCGGCATGGGCGGCTGCGGCAAGACCCAGCTTGCCATTGAGTACGTCTATCAGAACTTGTCCGACTACGACCTCGTGTGGTGGATTCCGGCTCAGAATCGCGACATGGTAAGGGAGCACCTCGCCGCTCTCGCGCCTGCCCTTGGGCTGATGATCGGGCCGAGCCACGAGTCCCGCATTCGCGGCGTTTTGGCGGAATTGAGCAGACACGATGGACTCCGCTGGCTGATCGTCCTCGACAACGCCGATGATCCAGAAGGTGTCCGCGACCTCGTTCCCTCCGGCCCTGGACACGTGCTTGTCACGTCACATCGGCAGGGCTGGAAGAGTGAACCCGTCACCCACCTCCCCGTCCCGGTGTACGCACGGAAGGAGAGCATCGACCACCTCCGAAGCCGAATTCCAGGAATCGGCATCACGGACGCCCACAACCTGTCCGAGACCCTGGGAGACATCCCGCTGGCCATCGAACAGGCGGCCGCTTGGATTAACAATACCGACATGCCGGTCCGGGAATACATAACGCTCATCGAGCGAAAAATCAAGGAACTCACGGAACTGAGAGATGCGAAGGATCCAGCCGACCCTGAGAAGCCTGTCGGCGAGGCATGGAATATCTCGATAAACCATCTCGAGGAACGTATGCCAGAAGCTCTCACGCTACTCAAACTTGGCACCTTCTTCGCCCATTCCGGGATTCGCATCAGTCTGCTTCATCGGATCGCATACTCGGCCTGGAACGCTGACCCCGAAGCCCTTCACGCCTCACTGCTTGAGCTGGCGCGTTACGCCCTGGTCCGCCTCGATTACAAGCAGGATGATGCAGCCGAGCGCACTGCCGACGCGGCCATCCTGCAGATGCATCGACTGGTGCAGGCGGTCGTCCGCAACCGGCTCTCCGACGACGAACGGCGCACGCTGTCCGGACTGGCCCGGCAGGCGCTGGCGATGGCAGACCCGGGCAATCCTTCAGACCCGGAGCAGTGGCCGATGTACGCAGAACTGATTCCGCACTTGGACGCCTCGGGCGTTTTGGACAGCACCGAGCCGGATCTGGACACCTTCCGACGCAACTGTCTTCGCTATCTGTACACAACACGCAGTTGAGGCGAGTGCCTTGCCATTGCGGGATCCGCTCGGCGCCGCGAAGTCCGGTTCGCAGGTCAGGCAGGTCGTCTCGGACCAGTACAGGGCTCGAGTCTGTGCGTCGCCGACCGGGACAACCGCGAAGTTCCCGCCGATGCCGAAGATGTCTTCGCTCGTCTCAGCAGCGGTCTGGAACTTCTTGATGTCCGCCACGACCAGCCGGGCGATCGTATGGGTGGAATCCCTGCAGACAGCACGTCCCTTGATGCCCAAGGAGGGTCGACCTCGTCGAATTTGGGAGGCCCGCCGCCGCGGATGCCGCGCTTCTTGCGGTTGCGGATCTGGTCGGACCTCTCGGGGATGGTGCAGCTGATCCCGCGTCTGACGACCCGCGCTCGGCGCGATCGACAAGGACTGGACCTGCCCCTGGCCAATCGACGGGCAGCGCCACCACCGCATCCTGGCCGACCTGGTCGACGCCGACGGCCACCTGCCCGACATCGACCCCGGCGTGCTCATGGACGGCGACGACATCGGACGGTGGCTCCACCGGCAGAGGCAGCCGACCACCTGGGCCCGACCTCCTCCCCGAGCAGCAGAAGCGGCTCACCGCACTGGGCGAAGAACCCGCCCAGACGCCGCCTCCGGCCCGGCAGCCAGGCATGGAGCGTGATGACACCACTCTCGTCCCGGCTACCGTCGTCCGCTTCCACCACGGAGGCAAACCCATCGTCGCCGCCTGCCCTGTCGGCCCGTCCCGCAGCCGGAGCGGCTCAACCCAGGACGGCCTCGCCCAGCAGTCGAGCCGTGTCGGCGACGAGCTTGCTGTCGTTCGGCCCCTGCGGTGCCTCCGGCCTGGTCGTCAGGACCGCCATCACCACCGGCACACCGGCCGGGCTCCAGACCACGCCCACGTCGTTGGCGACTCCGTACGCGCTGCCGCCGCCGGTCTTGTCGGCCAGCCTCCAGCCCGGCAGGCCCTCCTTGAACCGCTGGGTGTTGGTGGTGTTGGCGAGAAGCCAGTCGGTGAGCCGGTCCCTGTCCGTGCGGGGCAGTGCGCCGCCGAGCAGCAGCCGGGTGTAGGTCTCGCCGATGGCGCGCGGGCTGGTGGTGTCCTCGGTGCGCCAGGGTTCGGCGGAGTTCAGGGCCGGTTCCCAGCGGTCGAGCCGGGTGACGCGGTCGCCGAGGGACCGGGCGAAGCGGGTGATCGCGGTCGGTCCGCCCAGCTCGCGCAGGAGCAGATTGCCCGCGAGGTTGTCGCTCTGGCTCACCGCAGCCGCACACAGGGCCTCGACCGTCATCCCGTCGGCCACGTGGTCCTTGGTGACTGGGGCCCACTCGGCCGCCTCGACCTCGGCTGCGGTGTAGTGGATCCGGCGGGCCAGGAACTCCCCGTCGCGGTCGAGGTCCCGCAGGACCGCCGCCGCGGCCAGCGGCTTGAACACTGAGCAGACCGGGAAGAGCTCCTCCGCCCGGTTGACCACCGTGCGGCCGGTTAACTGATTGCGGGCGTAGACGCCGATGCGGGCGCCGTGCTCCCTTTCCATGTCCCGCAGCCGGCGCAGGGTGCCCGGGCCGACGCCCGGTCGGCTGTCCGCGGATGCCCGACCGGCGGCGCCGGTACCGAGGGCGGCCAGGACCCCGGTACCGAGGGCCAGGACCGTACGCCGAGACGGACGGCTTGCCACGCGCTTCACATCGTCTCCTCACCGTTGATCAACACTACGGGAGGAAACACGCGAACCGCCCCAGGACGGTTGCACCCCTCCACAACGCCGAGACGGAACCGGCCCCGAGGCTTCCCCGGAGGGCGGGTTCGGGGTCACGCGCGGCGACGGTCGCCCGCTGCCGACCAGGCGCGGACGGTGAGGGATGGCGAGTGCCACGTCGGGTCTGGAGCAGCACCGGCCCGCCCGGCACGGCCGGCGTGAACGCCACGGGCCATGGGACGGGGTAGCCGGGGCCTGGAGCAAAGCCCCAGAACCATCCCCGCTGCTGGCAGTTGCGCGCCCGGACCGGCGGGAGCGCCGGCAAGCGGGGCGGACACAGGAGCGGGCGGCGGCCCTGAGGGGCCGGAGCGCGGGCCGCGTCAGCGGGCCGCCTTGATCAAGGCATGAAAGTCTGAACAGCCGGTTTCCATCACGTCTGTTCGGCCCCAACCTGGCAGCGGTGGCGACGGCCTCGCGAAGCCCCGTACAGCGACGGGGCTTCGCCCTTCCACAGAACCGCCGATTCATCGAAGCTCGGCGGTGTTCCTCAGACGGGCACAGGAAGAACCTCTCTTCATTCCACCAGTCACCCGAATGATGCGAGTTCACAATCTTGAGCCGGGCGGATTTCTCCGAAGGGCAATATCGCCGCTACGCAACAGTTCCGCCGCCACGGGTCCGACCCTCTCGACTCCCCACTCCGTTTCAACAATGACAGCCCAGGAGCGCGCCCATTTGAATAGCCGATTCGCCATTTCGGAAAAGTCGTCCAACTGCCCGCGATTGCCGAAATCAGCATACGACGAAGCAGGCATGGAATAGAACCGCCCCGGATAAAGGAGGCCGTCGGCGATTTTCGAGAACCACCATTCAACGACAGGGTTCGTCTGGATATCCAGCATCCACTCGCCAGTCGCTGCAATATGGCGCGGATGTAGGTCGTCAGCCAGCGAGAGAGGGCAGATGAACCTTCCTGCTCCGACTTCTTCCGCTTCCGCGACCTGGAAGCTTTCCGGATTACTGGCCCGCTCCCGGAGCACGAGTGATCCCAAATCATCCCTTACATACGCGTAGACCGCTGAATGATCACCTGGATGAAGGTAGACCTTGAGCTGCTTGCCTCGCACCGCCTACCTCGTCCCGTATGGATGGAAATTGATGGAAACCCCGTCGTTGATTACGCTCCATATATCCGACATGGCCTCGGTCTCCCGCATCACCGGTATCCCACCCTTGGTCTGCAACCCCACCTGGTGGATAGAGACGAGGTTGCCGTCAGCATCATAGGCGGCAACGTCAGCCGCACGCGTGGATTTGAATCCTCCGGGGGTGTCGAATGCCACTTCCCGCCTCGTTATGAAACCTTGGCTTTGCAGATCCCGCTCAACCTGGTCAATTACCGCCTGATGCCGCGGCCCACCCTTACGACCCCAAGGATTCATAGGGATACGCGGCTTACCGCCATCCGCGCACGTGCACTTTGTCGAGTGGGTCTTACCATTGGTGACTGCCGCGCCGCCGCAATTGTGCACCAGGACTGAGGTGGCGCCTGCGAGCACATAGTACGTGTGGAAGTCGTCGACGGTGAGGTTGTGTGTGGTGACGGCGTAGGGGTAGTTGCGGGTTGCCTGGACGGTGAGGGTTGTGCCGTCGGGCTGGCGGAGTTGCTCGCCCGGGGTGAAGTCGCCGGCGTCGAGCCATTTACGGCGTGTCTCACTCCAGTGCGGGTGGTGGGACGTGGAGGTGAGGGTGGCCGGCGGGCCGCGGGGGTTGGCGTCGTCGGTGAGGGCGAGGTCGGTGAATTCCTTGTCGTCGGGGGTGGTGATGGTCGCCGTGACGGTCTTGGGCTTCGTTGCGCCGGTCTGCGGGTCGGTCGCCAGGACCTTGTCGCCTACCTCGACGTCCTCGATCGCTTTGGTCGTGCCGTCGGCCATTTGGACGTGCGTGCCGGTGGGGAAGCTGTTCCTCTGGACGGAGCAGGACGCGCCGGACTCGGAGTCGCCCGCCCGTGAATCCGAGCCTCCGCCGCTCTTCTCGGCGTCGGCATCGCCCTTGCTGCTCTTGGACTCGGTGCCCGCGGAGTCGCTGGCCTTCTCCGTTCCGGCTTTCTCGTCTGCTGCTTTTCGTGCTTTGGCGGCTGCTGCGGCTGCTTCGTTCTCGGCCTTCTTGGCTTTGGTGAAGGCTTCCATGGCCTTGGCGGCTCTGCGTTCGCCGGCGTTGATGGCGTCGTAGGTCTTGTTCAGCTCTTTGTAGATCTTGAAGGCCTTGATGCCGACCTTGATGGCCTTGAAGAGCTTGCCCCAGGGGACGGCGTTGAGGGCAGTGTTGATGCAGGCCATGACGTCGCCCTTGGTGAAGCAGTCGCGGGCGTCGTTGTAGCCGATCAGGTCGCCGATCAGGTCGACGACCTCGTGCTTCAGGTCGTCGCGCTTCCTCTTGGCCTGGTTGAGCTCGTGGTTGGCGTTGTTCAGCTCCGTCGTCTCTTTACTGGAGCCGCTCTCCTCGTGGGTGATCGTCGCGGGATCGACGCCCAATGACTGTGCGTTACGGGCACAGGCAGCCTGGCTCGTGCAGTCGTCCAGCTTCAGCCCGGTCGGGTCCGCCGCGTTGATCGGACTGTTGTTGGCGTACGCGTATGCGTTCCACTGCTGCGGATCGCCCGCGTCGATGATGGGGTCGGGGCTGATGAAGCGGCCCGTGGTGGGGTCGTACTCGCGGGCGCCGAGGAGGGTGAAGCCGGTGGCCTTCTCCTTGGTGCCGCCGACGAAGCCCTTGTCTCCGGCCCAGGCGCCGGCGGCGGGCTGGGTGCCGCGGTCGTTGCCGAAGGGGTCGGTGGGGCGGCGGATGTGGGTCAGGTCGTTGGCGTCGAACTGGACGCTGTTGGTGCCGTGGTGGTCCGAGGACTGGTAGGCGAGGGTGGATGCGCCCGCGGAGGTGCTGCGGGTGATGGACAGGCCGCCGGGGGCGGCGTAGGTGCGGACGTTGGAGACCTTGCCGGTGGCGGTGTCCAGGGTGATCTGGTCGGTGCCGAGGTTGAGGGTGGTCTTGCCCGGGTCTCGGCGGATGAGCTGGTTGCCGCCGGTGTCGTAGAGGTAGCTGGTGCCCGCGCTCTCGCCGGTGCCGGTGATCTTGTCGAGCTTGCCCTGGTCGTTCCAGGTCAGGGTTTTGGTGCCCGGGGTGCTGGTGATCGAGGCGGTGTTGCCGGTGGCGTCGTAGGTGTAGGAGGTGACCTTCGTGCCGGTCGTACTGGTCTCGGTGGAGGTCGTCAGGGCGTGCGGGCCGCCCGTGCCGCCGCCCGTCTTCGGGTCGGTGGAGGGGGTGTTCGGGCCGGTGGCGAAGGTCTGGGTGACCGTCGTGTCCTTGGCCGCGTTCCCGGTGACGTCCTTCCTGACCAGCTTGGTGCGGTTGCCGATCTTGTCGTACTCGTACTTCTGCCAGTACGGGGCCGGGCCGCCCACGCTCGGCTTGCCGGTGCCGTCGACCGCGGGGCCGCCGGCGTTGTTGCAGCCGCCGATGCCCCGGACGCTGGGCTGCGCGGCCGTCGTGGTGGTGCCCGTGTCGGTCCAGGCCTGGGTCATGCGGCCGAGGTAGTCGGTGGTGAAGCACTGCAGGTCGCGGGCCGCGCCGTCCTGCGTGTTGCTGATCGAGGTCAGCTGACCGACCTTGTTGTAGGTGTAGTCGTTGACGTCGACATGGGCCGTGGGCGCGGTCTGCTTGTCCAGGAGCGTCCGGATGGGCCGGCCGGTCGCCTCGTCGTAGTCGGCGGTGGAGACGACCTGACTACCGGTGTCACCGACCGTGGTGCGGATGATCCGGCCGTACGGGTCGCGCTGGATGTCGACGACGTAGGGCGTCCTGATGCCGGCGATGTTGCCGCCCAGCGAGGAGAGGTTGCCCAAGTTGCTGATGCCGAAGGAGAGCGTCTCGGCGCCGAGGCCGGCCTTGGGGATCGCGGGCAGGGCCGTCCGCTTCAGCTGCCCGTACGCGTCGTAGGTGTTGGTGGTCTGGTACGTGCCCTGGAGCTCCTTCTCGGCCGCGGGGATGGTGACCTTCGTGCCGAGGGGCCGGTAGCCGCCGTCGTAGCCCGTGACCTCGGTGACGTAGGCGCTGCCGGAGGCGCCACCGGTGTAGCGGGTGCTCGTCGAAGGCTTGCCCAGTGCCTTGGTGTCGTACGTGAACGCGCCGACCTGCTTGGCCGGGTCCACCGCCGTGCCCTCGTACGTCGCGATCGTGCGGCCAAGGATGTCGCTGACCGTCGTCGCGCTCTTGCCTCGGGCGTCGGTGACCGTGACGAGGTTCTTGCTGTCGTCGTAGACCGTGGTGGCGATGCCCGAGTCCGGGTCGGTGGTTCTCACCGTGCGGCCGAGCAGGTCGTAGGTGAAGGTCCACTCGTTGTTGGCGGAGTCCTTGCGGGACACCTCCTTGCCCTGGGTGTTGCTGACGTAGGTCGTCTCGTCGTAGGCGCCGGTGGGGGTGTTGCCCTTGTACTGGCGCAGGACGGAGGTGGTGCCGTTGGTGATGGTCGCCGTGGCGTAGCCGCCGGCCGGCGGGATCGTGCGGACCTCGTCGGCGCCCGGGTACTCGGTCTTCGAACGCCACTGCTCGATGCCGTACGACTGGAAGACGGAGGCCGTGGTACGGCCGAGGCCGTCGAAGACCGAGACGGTCTGCGCGGGGATCTTGCTGTCCGGGTTGACCCCGCCGTTGGGCAGGAACAGGGCCCCGCCGGGAGCGGTCTCGTCGTTGTAGTACGGCGAGCTGGTCTTGACCTGCCGGCCGTGCGAGTCGAAGAGGGCGTCGGTGATCATGCGGCCGGGTGCGCCGGCGGGTGTGCTGGCCTGGGTCTGGCGGACGCGGCCGAGACCGTCGTAGATCGTGTAGCTGGAGGTGTAGGTCTGCAGTCCGGCCATGAGCGCCTGGCTCAGGACGGTGGTCGGCGCGTTGGTGCCGTTCATGGAGTAGGAGAACTTGCGGACCGGGAGGAAGGAGTTGGCCCGTTCCTGACCGGGTTGCCAGATCGCCACGACCCGGCCGAGCGCGTCGTAGTCCCGCTCGGCGACGTGGTTGTTCTCGTCGGTGGTCTTCAGGGGGAGGGCGCGGCCGGCATCGAGGGTGGTGGTCGTCTTCCAGCCCAGCGGGTTGGTGTGGACGACCTCGGTGGGCAGGGCGCCCGTGGCCGGCTTGTACTCCGTCCTGGTCACGGCGCCGTCCGGGTGGGCGGCGTCCTTGCGGACCTTGTTGGTCGAGGTGGTGACGCGGCCGTAGGCGTCGTAGGCGGAGGTGATGTTGAGGCGGTAGACGGGCTTGCCCGCGGCGTCGTACTTCTCCAGGACCTCGGTGCCGGTCTGGTCGGCGGTCGCGCCGCTCTGGCCGAGCACCAGGCCGTCGAAGTAGGCGCGGGTGTCGCCGACCGTGTTGGCGGCGGTCGGGGTCTGGCCGCAGGCCCCCTTGAGGATCAGGGTGCGGGAGGCGAGCTGGGTGAGTGCGCCTCCCGGGCCGCCGGCGTACTCGAAGGAGGTGCACAGCCGCTGGTCGGAGCGCGCGATGTCGCTGTTGTCGTCGACCTGGAGCGGCCGTGAGAAGAGCGTGGAGTCGTAGGTGGAGGTGCGCTCGCCGGTGCGCCAGGTGCCGTTCGCGAGTTTGGCGCGGCTGGTGACCTTGCCCGTGTTCGTCGCGCGGGCGGTGATCGCCGGCATGCCACCGGACTGGGCGCGGGTGGCCGTGATCGCGCCGAGCCAGGGGGTGGAGACCTCGTCGGCGATGACGGTACCGCCGTCACGGTCGTAGGTCTCGGTCTGGCGGACGAAGCCGGAGAGGACCTCTTCGTCCTTGATGGTGCCGCCCTGTGCGTCGGGCACGTTCACGCTGCGCTTGGTGCCGTTGGCGAGGACGTCGCCGTCCATGCCGCGCAGGAAGGTGGCGACGGACTTGGTGCGCGGGGCCTCGACCGCGTTGCCGCTACCCGTCCGGGTGGTGACCGTGGCGAAGCCGCGGAACTGGTCCCAGGTGCGGGTCTTGGGGTCGGTGAACTCCGAGTCGTTGCGGTGCCAGGCGATGCCGCCGCCGTACTCGTACTCGGTGACCGTGGAGACCTGGCCCGCGACCATGTCCTGCTGGGTGACGGACTGAACGATGATCTTGTTGAACCAGTCGTTGACCGGGTCGGGGTAGGACTGACCGGGCAGGTACCACTTGACCGGCATGCAGGCCATCGTGTTGCCGTCCTCGGACGACGGCATCGTGCCGTTGACCCGGGAGCACTCGGGAGCCTTGTAGACGACGTTGATCCGGCCGCCGGTCTCGGTGGTGATCGCCTGGATACGCGGTCGCCGGTAGGGAGGAGCCGAGGCCTGTGTGCCGTCCGGGCGCTTGACGACGCCGTCCACGCGGTTGGGGATCTGCAGCGGCTGGAAGGAGACGGCCGGGACGGTGATCTTCGTCTTGCCGTTCGAGCCGGTGCGCTGGATGGAGTCGAGCCACAGGCTCGGGGACGTGCCGTCGCCCGGTGTCTGGAAGGACTGGTTCAGGACGTACGAGTCGACCTGGCGGTAGGCGGTGCCGTCGAGGACCTCCGTACTGATCTCGGTGAACTTCTTCGTGGTGAAGTAGGTCGGCGAGAGGTTCAGGCACTGGCCGGTGGAGGCGCATTCCTGGTCGACGGGGGTGTCCGGCCACGACTTGGCGTTGGCCTTGGTGCGCTGTGCCGGGTCGCAGGTGATCGCGCCTTCGGGGACGCAGCGTTCGGCGTTCTTGATGATCACCTGGGCGGCGGGCTTGGCCGCGCCCTTCGCAGCGATCTGCTCGGGCAGGCGCTGGCCGTAGCCGATCCAGGTCGGGTAGGAGCCGCGCTGGTACTTCGTCGACGTGCCGGTGCCGTTGTTCTGGCCGCCGCCGCGCCCGTAGTGGTTGTCCTCCTGCTCGTAGCGGTAGGAGATCAGGTTCTGGTGCGGGTCCACGACGTAGTCGAGGTTCCACTGCCAGCCCAGCTGCTGCCATGTGCCGTTCGCCGGGGTCTGGGCTCCCAGGCACTTGTCCTGGCCGCTGTTGAAGTACACGGGCACGGTGGAGACGGACTTGGCCTCGGGGTCGGTGCCGTCGCCGCCGGGCAGGCGGTTGGATCCGAAGTAGTACTGCGTGCCGTCGGTCGTGGTGACCTTGAAGGCCTCGCCCTTCCAGGCCGCGTTGCGCTGGTCGGTCAGCCGCTCGATCTTCGTGCCGTCGTCACCCTGCAGGCGGTACACGCAGGTGGTGTCGTCGCGGACGATCTGGCCCGCGTGGCCGGCCAGCGAGAGGGAGAGGATGTCGCCGGCCCAGCACTCGTCACCCGAGTCCTTGATGCCCGCGTCCTTGCAGCCCTTGTACGAGCGGGAGATGGAGCCGGGGCTCCACTCCCAGCCGTCACCGATCGGGCCGGCCTGCGCGTTCGTGGACGCGGTACGGCCGTCGATCGACGCGGAGTCGTAGCCGAGAACGATGCTCGGGCCGGCTCCCGCGATGGACGACGGAACCTCGGCGGTGTAGCCGTAGGTGAAGTTCGCCGCGTTCGCCCCGGCCTGCCAGGAGGCCGACGGCAGCAACGGGGTCGCGGAGTAGTCGCCGGCGGCGCCGGATGGGCCCGCTTCGGCTGCCAGGACCACGCTCTGGGGTGCGGCCAGCGGGGCGGAGCCGGAGGCGTCACTGGCGGACTTCCCCGTGGGAGGGAGCTTGAGCACGGACGCAGCGGGGGCCTTCGGCACGTCGACCTCGGCGACCAGATGTCCGGCGGCGTCGCGCTGGGCGGCCACGGGAGTGCGTGTCGTACAGCCGTCAGCCGAGGGAGTGGTCAGGGCGCAGGACGGGAGTCGGACCAGACGGGCGCGATCGGCCCAGTTGGCCCCTGCGGACTTGCCCCATGCGGAGACGTCGAAGTTCAGCGTGACCTTGCCGGTGGAGGCCGCTTGGCCTGTATCGCTCAGGGAGATCAGCGCGCCGTTCACACCGGCCGCACGGGTTCCTACCTCGTCCTTCACCTCGACGCGCAGCGTGCTTTCGCCCGTGGAGGCCGGACCTGTACCCGGGCCGCCAGACGGCCGGTTTGCGCCCTTCCCTGGCGCAATCCAGACGGGAAGCGATCCGGCCTTGACCGAGCCGGTGCTGTCGGCGGCCTGCGCGGTCGCTCCGCCTCCGAGTGTCACCGTGGCCACACCGGATGGGGCTGCGGCACTCGAATCCGGTTTCCACTTCTGACCGGTCGGTGTCGGCTTGGTCGAGGGCTTCGCGTCCGAGCCCTTCACAGGCTTGGAGTCGGGCAGCGGGGTGTTGGGCGGAACCCACACCTTCGGCGGCTTCTGGACGGCCTCGACCACCGGTAAGCCCAGTCCCGAGAAGAGAACTGCGAACACGGAGACAGCCGCAACCCGCATCCGCGCCCTGCGTGAGCGCACGAAGAAGCCACTTCGACGAGACATCCGGATCCCCCCCACAGGACACAGAAAGGCGACCTCGCCGAACCGGCAGGCCCCAAGTCGAACGCACCCTACGGAGCCCCTCTACAAAAAGTCAGAGGATTCTCAGATTCCTCTCACGTGACTCAGATCACTCAGGGGACGCGTCGGATGGTTGACACTCAAACCGGACAGTTCGATCTTACAAACTGTTGACAAATTGCATGCGTGAAGGGAACCGTGCGCCTGACTTCTGTCCGCGCACAGTTCACAGCGAGGACCTCCACCTTGAGGCAGTCACTCTTTCCTTCACGGACCCCGAGACCGCGGACCGTCGGACGGCGGCGCGGCTCCGGCATGTTGATGCTCCCCGTGACCGGTATCGCGGCGCTGGCCCTGGGAACGGGCCTGCTCGCAGCCCCGCCCGCCGCCGCTGCCGGCGACCGTGGCCACGGTCCTGCGGATTCGGCGTGGCCAAGACCGGCCAGACCGCCTCTCAGCGAGCAGGAACAGGCCATCCGCAACGCTCAGCAGCAGGCGAAGGCCGGCGAGAAGCCCGTGTTGGTCGACCACCTGACGACCGAGAGTTCCCGCACCTTCGCCAACCCCAGTGGCACGCTCACCACGGAGACGGCTCCGGCCATCGAGCGGGTCAAGGGCACGGACGGGCGCTGGCAGCCGGTGGACACCACACTGCGCGCAAATTCCGACGGCACCGTGACGCCCAACGCCGTCCCGTCCAAGCTGACCCTTTCCGGCGGCGGTACCGGACCGATGGTCACGATGACCACCACCGACGGGAAGAAACTGGCCATCACGGCTCCCTTCCCGCTCCCCAAACCCACGCTCGACGGAGCCGCCGCCCTGTACAAGTCCGTCCTGCCGGACGTGGACCTCGAGCTGAGCACCAACACCCTCGGCGGCTGGCGCCAGGTGCTGATCGTGCGTACGTCCCGGGCAGCCGCGAACCCGGCCCTGCGAAAGCTGCGCCTCGGCGTCGAAGCCGAAGGGCTGAACGTCACCAGCGACACTACGGGGAACATCAAGATCACCGACGGTACGGGCAAACAGCGCTTCTCCGGTCCCCCGTCGACCATGTGGGATTCAGCCACCACATCACCTGCGGCCCCGGCCAAATCCGCCGGAACGAACAGTGCTCAGGCTGACCCCTTGGAAGGGCAGCCTGAGACGTCCGGCTCCGCCACGTCCTCCCCCGCCGGACCGGGCGCGGGCGCGGGCGTCGCACCTGTGACTGTCACCGCGAACGGGCAGAGCATCGAGATCGTCCCGGACCCGACCCTCCTCGGCCAGGGAACGGGCCCCTGGTACATCGACCCGGGCATCAACCCATCGGCCGACAACGGCACCCAGGCCTGGTCGCAGGTCCAGGAGGCCTACCTCGACACCAACGAGTACAACGGCACCACGGACGGTCAGAACACGCCTGCGGCCGGCTACTGCGGCTACGCCTCGACCTGCACCAGGCAGGGGCGGGAGCGCGCCTACTTCCAGGTCGGAATCAACTCGGTCATCCACGGCGCGGAAGTCCTCGACGCCCGGCTGTACGCGACCGTCGTCTCCTCCTCCAGCCCGAGCACGCCCTCACCCATGGGGCTGTACTGGACGGGCCCGATCGGCAACCCGACCACGTGGAGGAACCAGCCCTGCGGATCCGGTTCCGTCATGGGCGGCTGCGCGAAGATCGGCGGCATCAACATCTCGGGCACAGGTGAGGTCCAGTACGACGTCACCACACAGATGAAGTACGCCGCCAGGGACCGGTGGTCCAACTTCACCTTCGGACTCGCTCCGGACAACGAGTACGAAAAGACCTACCGGCAGCGGTTCGGCAACAGCCCCCACATCGCCGTCACGTACGACATCACCCCCACCATCTGGTGGCCCCGCACCCGCCCCACCCCCGGATTCGCCGACACCGCCTCCTACTCCGACTGCCGCACCCCCGGAACCGCGAACCCCTGGGACAACCCTGGCTGGGTCGGAGCCAACAACGACGTCACCCTGACAACGTCCACCTGGTCACCGACCGGCCGGCAACTGATGACCACGTTCGAGTACTGGGACGACGACAACGGCCAGAACGCGCAGGTGCCGACCCCGTGGAACGGCAGCTACGGTGACGCCTTCGTCGACATCGGGGCGTTGACCGACGGTCACCAGTACCACTGGCAGGCCAGCACGACCGATGACACGCTCACCAGCGGCACCACCGAGATGTGCTACTTCCGCGTCGACCGCACCCCGCCCACCTCGGCCGTAACCTCCACCGACTTCCCCGCCTCCGGCACGATCGGGGCCCACCCCAAGCTCGCCGGTCAGGAGGGCACCTTCACCCTCACCGGCACCGACCCGGTCCCCGCCGGCACCGACCCCAACGCCATGACCGGCCGCCGTACCTCCGGCCTGGCCTGCGCCCGCTGGACCACCGACCCGGTCAAGGCGGCCGCCACCGGATGGAAGTGCACCGACACCGACAGCGCCATCACCAAGCTGACCGACGGCAAGGCCACCGTCAAGATCACACCGCCTCGCTGGGGCACCAACTTCGTGTATCTCCAGACGCAGGACAACGCGGGCAACATGTCCCAGCCCGCCGTCTACAGCTACTACGCGCCCTCGGATCCGAACAGCACCGCACCGGTCTTCGGTGACCTCACCGGGGACAGGAAGGCAGACGTCCTCCTCCCCGACACGTCCGGCGCCCTGCGCGTGATCGGTGGTGGCTCCGACCCGGCCGCAGCGCCCAACGCCGGCAACACCTCGGCGCCCGGCACCAACGGCTGGAACGGCATCCAAACCACTCACCACGGCAGCCTCGGGTACAAGACCGTCGACGACCTCTATGCCCATGCCCCCGGGGCCCCGGACCTCCGGCTGTACCTCAACAACGGCACCACCGGCCGCTTCGACAGCCGGGACCCGATCCCCGTGACCAAACCGTCCGAGTGCGTCACACCCGCCTACACCCCTCTGGTTTGCGCCGACCACGGCTACAGCGGCTCCGACTGGTCCAAGGTCACCCAGATCGCGGCCTTCGGCTCGCACACGGGCGACACCGTCACCAAGCCGAACTCCCTGCCCCGCACCACCCTGCTGTTCATCGAGAACGGGCGGCTGTGGCTCGGGATCGCGGGAGAACCGGACCAGCTCGACTTCCAGGCCATCCTGCTCTCCGGGAACGACACCAAATGGAGCGGCTACGACCTGATCACCCCCGGCCGCGCCCAGGGAACCAACTTCCCCACCCTCTGGGCCCGGTCCAAGTCGGACGGCACCCTGCACGCCTTCACCGTCAAGGGAACCGCCGACGCCCCCGATCTCACCGGCTTCACCAACCCGGCCGCGGGCCTGATCTCCGGCAAGATCGACCCCAAGACCTACCCCCGGGTCGGATCGGACGGCGACCTCAACGGCGACGCCATCCCCGACCTGTGGGCAGTCGACACCGCCCAGCAACTGGTCTCCTTCGACGGCGTCGGCACCGCGCCGAACGGCACCACCGTCCCGCACCCCACCGTCACCGGCATCAACCCGGCCGCGGTCTCGCTGGGGAACCTCAACAGCCCCACCGCCCAGTGGAAGCTCACGGGCAAGAACGCGAGCGGCCTGACCGAGGACGCCGTGGCCAACAAGAACCCCGGCACACCGGCCGGCATCACCTGGACCACCGGATCGGTGGGCGGGGTCAGCACGACCTACCCGGCCTTCAGCGGGACCTCGTCGACCATCACCACCGGCAAGCCCGCCGTCGACACCCGCAAGAGCTTCACCCTCACCACCTGGGCCAAGGTCGACGGCCCCAGCGGCCTGGTCGCCAGCCAGGACGGCAACAGGAGCAGCGCCTTCACCCTCTACGCCGACCCCACCGGCCAGGCATGGCGGTTCGCCCTCGCCAGGGGTGACACCGACGGCTGGGACTACGACTGGACCGACCAGGGGGTCAATGACGCCGCCCGCTTCGTCCGCGGTGCCTGGACACGGCTGTCCGTCGCCTACAGCGCCGAAACCGGCCTGATGCGGCTCTACGTCAACGGCATCCTCGCCGGCACCGGCCACCACCAGGCCTCCACCAGCCCCGCCCCCACCGGACCGCTCGTCATGGGCCGCTACAAGTCCAACGGACAGCCCGACCCCTTCGGCCCGGGCCTCACCGGCAACGTCAGCAACTTCGCCGTCTACCCGTACGCCGCCTCCATCACCGCCCCCGGTGCCAACGGCCCCATCAACCTGACCGAAGCCCCCGGCAACTGTGTCGACAACGCCGGCGGAAGCACCCAGGACGGCAACAAGATCCAGATCTGGGGCTGCAACGGCACTCCCGCCCAGCAGTTCGAGGTCCGTAACGACGGAACCATCCGCGTCCAGGGCAAGTGCATCAACGCGGCAGGCGCCGGAGTCGACAACAGAACCCTCATCGAACTCCGCACCTGCGACAGCAGCGCACCAAGCCAACGCTTCCTTCCCCGAGCCAACGGCGCCGTCTACAACCCGGTCTCAGGCCGCTGCCTGGATCTCAATGCGTTCAACACCACACCCGAAACCCAGCTCTGGCTCTACGACTGCAACGCGTTGCCCGCCCAGCGCTGGACGATCCCCACTCTCGGCACCGCGCCCTTGCCCGTACCCATCACCTAGCACGGAGCCCTGCTGCATGGCTGTCTCCCCTCCACCCGGGGAGTCGGCCATGTGCGAGTGCCCTGCCCGGACAGCTGTCCTGGCAGGGCACTCGTGCAGCCGGGGGTCAGTCGACGTCAGCCTCGGTCATCCGACGGGTGGCCGAATCCGACCGATCGGGAGCCCGTCAAGACTCAGTCCGTGAAGCCGCACCTGCAAGCCTGCCGCCCGTGACGGTGGCCGTGCCAAGCTCCCCATAGGCAGCCATTCATCGCCCCACTGATGGCCATGAAGTTTCCCCGCCGTCCCCTTCCAGCTCAGACCCACCGGTCCGTGATCGCACCCGAGGCGCCCGATGCTCAGGCATCCAGGAGGCCGAGGGCGGAGTCAGCGCGGCAGATTCCGCAGGCGCGCGCCGGGGTGTTCTGCAGGGTTTCGACGGCCTGGGCGCGGGTGGCGGGCCGCGAGCGCCCGGAGGCCATGCGCAGTCGCCAGTGTGCACGAGCTCGGGCCGGTGCTGGGCGTTGATGCCGTACTCGACAAGAAGGGCGCCAAGCTCCCGTCCCAGATTTTCACTGAGCGTGAGGAATGCAAGGCGACCGCGGCCGCCACGAACTCCCCGTTCGCCGAGTGGGACAAGACGTTCGACGCCCCGTGCCTCTGCGCGGCCATCGCCGACCGGATCACCTTCCGCTGCACGTTCATCCAGACCGGCACCGAGTCCTACCGCTTCCGCATCACCGAGGCGGAACGGCGTGCTACCTGACAGCCGCCCGGGTCAGTCAATCCCGGTTGGAGAGGGGAGTACGCAGTTCCACGCGAAGCCGGATGGACGTGTCGATGGGCAGTCCCAGGGAGGCGAACCGCAGGTCCTTCGAGTACTTCGCGACGAGGTCGAGATCCCGCAGCTGCCGCTGGAGCTCGGCAACGGTTGCCTCGTCGAGGTCGGGTATGTCCTCTTCCAGCTCGGCCAGGTACTCAAGGTGCTCATCCACAGCGTCCACGGCCCGGCGGCCGGCCCACACTGCGAAGTCCTTGCACTCGAACAGGTAGGCGTGCGCGGCATAGAGCGTCGCGGCTGCCGCGTGCTCGTCCGCATCGTCGGGGCCATCCTGGCCGTCGTTGTGGCAGTAGTCGCTGAGCATGTACTCGGCCACACCCCGCTTCACGGCCGTGAAAGCGGTCGAGTCCCCGAGGACGGCCTCCCACACGGAGTTCAGCAGGGGCCGCAGGCTCATCGTGAACGACGCCCGTTCCTCTTCGGGCAGGGCTTCATGCCGGCGCATGAGCCGTTCGGCGGCGCCGGCAGCGAATACTCCACGCTCGCTTGACGACATGGCCGCCAGGCGCTCCTCCACCGCCGCCGCCAAGTCTTGCCACGTGTCCATCAAGCCACCCCGGAGTCGAGACATCGGCGGCTCACGCACGCCCCCGGGATCATCGCACCCACAGCTGACGACCCATGAACCGGTAGCCGAGCCGGGCCGGCGCCAAGAGGCAAAAGAGAGAGCCCGTCCAAACCCGCGCTTGTCAGGGACACGGAGCGGCAGGGCTCAGACGTACAAAGGACTCGCGGGGTCGCCCGCGCCCGCCTCGCCCAGGCGCCCCGAGTGGTACCGCGATCTGCGAGCCGGCCGAGTTCGCGCCCGACAGCCATCGTCTGCCCGGGTCTCCCGGGGCCCTGGGCGGTGGTTGAGCCGGCCTTCCTCCGGTTCCGGTCAAGTCGACGGCAAACGGTTGCTGCGTGCATCGATTCGATAGGTTCACCCCGACCACCTAAATGATCTTGCTGTTGCAGGGGGAACCTTGAACTTACGGGGAAGACTGCTCGCCGCCGTCTCGGCGGTGGCTTCGGCCGTGAAACGGCGTCGGCCAAAAGGCGTTGCCACAGTGCCTGGCCGCCGATCCGGACGCCTGTCTGGACTCGGTCCCCGGTCTGTCCCCATGCGTACGGACGGCCAAGGTCTGCAATGCCGCCGCGCTCCAGAGCGCGCCCCGCTCCGCAACGCGCACGGACAGCACACCGAGCGCGGTGGCCGACATCGGCACCCGCGCCGCCGAGTCCTTCGGGGTTGCCCGGAACACCTTGCACGTGACCAAGGGAAGCCGGGCCCCGGGTGCCGCAGCCGACGGGTCCGGTGCTGGTCGGTGAGGGGCGTGAACGGCGACGGAATGGCGGGGGCGGCCCTTCAGGCAGTCCGGGGTGACGGCCGTCCCAGCGGGCGAGGAGCCACAGCGCGGCCTGCGGGGCGGCGGGCCGGTGCCCCGGCGCGGGTCCGCCGAGGGTTCAGAAACCTCCGCCCGGCCTTGCCCTGCCCGGCCCGTGCGCCGAAACCACCACGCCCGGGCCCTGGCAGGCCGCTCGGCTCGAAGAACCAGTGGTCGGCCACCCGCTACGACGTCGGTAGAACCGTCCGGCGCCCCGAGAGCAGCATCGAACGGGACCGGATCAGACCGTAAAGAACAAGCTCAGCACCTGCGTCTGAGCCGCTCATGGCAACTGATCAGTGAGGACATGGTTCGCTGAGCGGAAGCCCCCCGCGGCTACTTGGGGTCTTCGCTGTCCCAGGGGTAGACGAACTGGTGCGGAGTGAGTTGCCACTCGGTTAGTGCGTCCACCAGTTCAGACTCATCGGTTGCCTCCGCGGAGGCGACGAGCACTGCCCCGATGTCGTAGTCGAAGCCGTCGATGCGCTCGCCGTCGTACTCCCAGTGCTCAAACCGGAAGGCGCGGTCCGTGTCGTTGTGGACCCAACCTTGCTCGCGTGCCTCGGAATCACGCGGGGTCTGTCTGGGAGTGATGTCCACGAATGCCCGGCGGTCCGTCCGTGTTGCCGGGACCTCCGCCACCAGTCTCCTCCCGAGACGGAGTGCGGTCAGCTTGTCTGTGGGCCACTTCGAGGCGTCGTTCACGAGGCCCTATCCTCGCTTGTCCTCGCGTCGGGCCTTGGACATTTTCTTCTGGACGATCCTGCGGGTCATGAGGGTGATGGCGACCCGTGTGATCAGGGCTTCGGAGTGCTGGACGAGCCGCTCGGAGTCGCGGGCGTGGCGGCGGGCGTGCACAGATCCGTGACCAGCTCCGCAAACGCGTCCGCCGGGACATGAGCCGATCACCCGGAGCGGTCGCCACCATCATCGACTCACAGTTTGTGAAGACCGCCGAGACCGTCGGCAAGGCTCACGCGGCTACGACGCGGCGAAGAGGATCAACTGCCGCACGCGCCACCTGGTCGTGGATACCAAAGGTCTGCCGCTGTTCGTGATGGTCACCCCGGCCGACATCACCGACCGCGACGCGGCGAAGGAAGTCCCGTTCCGGCTCCGTCTGATGCACCCGGAGATCACGATCGTCGGGGCCGATTCTGCCTACGCTGGACGGCTTGTGACCTGGGCAAGGAAGTACCTGAACCTCACGGTCAAAACGGTGAGCCGGCCCAAGGACGCGAAGGGTTCGTCGTCCTGCCCCGCCGCTGGGTGGTCGAGAGGTCGATCGCCTGGGTCATGCCCGCCCGCAGGCACGCCCGTGACTACGAACGGCTGGTCCAGCACTCCGAGTCACTCATCACCTGGGCCGCGATCACGCTGATGACCCGGCGAATCACCCGCCGCACCTCCCGCCGGACGTGCCGGCCCGCCTCCCGCGAACACACACGAGACTGACTGCGGTCACCACCGTGACCGCCAACCACACTCTTCGACTCACACACTTCACACGGAGCTGCACAGCCTGTCGGCATCTCACCCGCACACCACCGCAACGGATGATGCAAACCGCTGTTGGCCGGGTCGCGACACTGGAAGGATCGTTTCGACACGATGGGGAAACGGGGGGAGCGGACATGCAGAAGAGATCTGAAAGAAGCGTTCGTGGAGCCGCGATTGCAGGGTTCGGATTGGCTGTACTGGCCGCCTGTAGTGCCAGCGCAGATGTGAAAACCAAGCCGACGCCGTCGACGACCGCTGCTTCCTCGCCGACGCCGTCACCAGTGGCTTCCAAGTCCCGCGCGCAGGAAGAGGCTGCGGCCATCGAGGAAGCGCGCTCCGTCGTGCTCTCGCAGGCAAATGTGCAGGGCAAGGACGCGCCTGACGAACAGCGCCTCGCCGTGGCCGCGGTGCAGGGCAAAGCAGTTGCCCTGACCTGGCTGACGAAAGACGGACGCTTCTGCCACGCCACGATCGGCGGCTTCTCGGAGATAGCGTGCGACTCCCGTCCCGAGCGGCCGCCGGTGAGTGAGACGCCAAAGCTCGTCCGCTACGAGGGCGACCCCTGGCTAGGCTGGATCGAGTACTTCGCGGCCGACCACGAGAAGGCCCTCTCCGCCACTTGCAACGGCGCACCGCTCGCCCTGCGAGAGCTCCAGACCACCGGAGGCGGCAAACGCACCCTCTACAGCGTGGCCTTCACCGAACGCCGTAAGGGCTCCATCACAGTCACCATCCAGCGCGGCACCGAAACAACCACCGAACAACTCCCAGTGGACGGCCTGTACGCCGAAGGACCCGACTGTACCTAGGTCCTTGGGCCGCCCTTGGCTAATCGCCGCAACCCGCATCAGACCTGGCCGGCTGCCATGAGCAGCTCAGAAACAGGTGCGAAGCTTGACGTTGCAACACCAGGCGTCGAACGAGAGTCGAACTTGGTCGGCTTTTTCCAGTTCATCGGACGTGTGAGGGGATGCGGCTCGATCCTGTGCTCAGCGACAACGCAGCACGGAGGCCTGGCTCGTGGGACTGGTCGAGCAGGGTGCTCAACGAGACGCTCTGGCGGTGGTGGCGGAGCTTCGGTCGGAACTGTACGCGTGCCTGGATTCTCGTAGCGACGCGTTGTTCGCGCTGTGCGGCGCGCTGTTGTGCACCGAGGGTCCAGTTCGCATCCTCGTAGACCTGGCGCTTGCCCCGGAACACCGGCGCGGCCACGGGGCCCTGTACACCGGGATCGACCGGGGCCGGATCGACGTTGCCAGGCTGCGGCGGGCGTTAGCTGGTGTGCCGCTGCCCCGGACCGCCGACGGTCGGCTGGTGCTGGCGGTGGACGATTCCCGTGCCTGCGCCCGACGCCGAAACCTCCTCGGAACGCTCCTTCCGCCACACCTTTGGCCGGGGTCTGGGCAAGCACCGGATGGTCCCCGGCTGCCCCTACTCGATCGTCGCTGCGCTGGAAACCGGGCGGACGTCGTGGACCGCGCTGCTGGACGCGATCCGGTTGGAGCCTGGCGCAGATGTCGCTGCGGTCACTGCCGGACAGGTCCGTGACGTCGTCGGACGCCTGGTGGACATCAGCCAGTGGCGGACGGTCGACCCGAACATCCTGGTCGTGCTGGACGCGGGCTACGACGCGCCCCGCGTTGCCTACAGCACGGCGGTGAGTTCGTCTTCGGCGACCCGGCCACGTGGGGCGAGGCCTCCGCGGTCACCGTGACCAACACCGACCGATACGGGGCGGCGACCGCGCCGGCGTGGGACCGGCTGCACCCCCGGCTGACGCGGCAAGCCGCGTGGGGTGACCACGAGGGTCCATTGCCGATCATCGAGGGCGCCGTGATCCGGTTGACGGTCGAGAAGGCGCCCAGCGGCGGGGTGAACAAGCCCGTCTGGCTGTGGTGGTCCGGCCCCGGCGCCACCAAGCAGGACATCGACCGGTGTTGGCAGTCCTTCCTGCGGCGCTTCGACCTGCAACACACCTTGCGCCTGCTCAGGCAGACCCTCGGCTGGACCCGACCGCGGCTGCGGGATTCCGGAGCGGCAGACCGCTGGACCTGGCTCGTCCTGGCCGCACACGCCCAGCTCCGCGCCTCGCCCGCGCCCTCGCGCGGAACCTCCGCAGGCCCTGGGAACCCCCATCGGAACCACACGGACTCACCCCGCCCGAGTCCGCCGGGGGTTCAGGAACCTGCACGCGAAGACCGGCACCCCGGCCCGTGCACCGAATCCCGCTCGACCGGGCCCGGGCGCTCCCGCCCGGTTCGAAGAATCGACGGCCTGCCACTTGCCAGTAGGAAGCCGCCGCAGACCACCACTGGGATTCGGCGGAGCAGCGACACGGCAGACAATCTCCTGCCAACGAGGTAGGAACGCTCAGTGTTGCTGCTGACGTTCGGTCCCGGTGTCGAAGAAGGCGTCGAGGTACGCGTTCGGCTCCAGCGGGCTGTCCCGGAGCAGCGAGAAGACCTCGGTGCCCGAACCCGGTGTGCCGCCCAGGTGGTAGGACTGGGCGAAACCCAGGAAGCCGAAGCCGTTGTCGGCCGCGTAAGTCTCGGCCTCCGCCTCGGCGAGGGCGATCGCTTCGTCAGCCGACGCGGCCTGCCAGAGCGTGATTCGCTCCTCGTAGCTCCTACCGTCCCGGGTCTTCCACTCGAACACGCACCGGACCCCGTACCAGTCCATGTCTCGCTCCCTTCGCGCCGTGCTGCTGGAGCATTCTCCGCCACTGTGCCACCGGCTGATCTCTCACCCTGCGGGCAAGGGCAAGCGCCGCAGAAGGGGCGAAAGCGACTTCATCGCACTGATCGACGGTATCCACCAACTCATCAAGGAGCGGCTCGTGTTGGTGTGGAACCGGCTCAACACCCACGTCTCGCGCAGGATGCGGGAGTTGGCAGCCGACCGTGACGGGCCGGCGGTGTTCCTGCTGCCTGCCTACTCGCCGGATCCGAACCCGGTCGAAGACGCTTGGGCGCACGTTAAACGCAGCCTGGCCAACCTCACAGTCATCGCCCTCTACCGTTTGGAGGCACTCGTCCGTAACCGGCTCAAACGCCTCCAGTACCAGTCCGAGATCCTTGACGGCTTCAGCTCCGGAACGGGCCTCACCCTCACCCTCTCCCCCGCTGACGGCCGAACTCATCACTTTCCGGCGGCGAGTGGCTCGATGGAGCCACGCCGACGGCCAAGGGCAGCTTCGATCGTCTTGCTGATGTTCGGCCACTCCGAATCGAGGATCGAGTACGTCGCGGTGTCGCGGATTGCACCGTCGTATCCGGCAGTCTCCGCGCGAAGCACCCCATCGAAGTGAGCGCCAAGGGCCGAGATGGCGGCACGTGAACGTTCGTTGCGCGCATCGGTGCGCAGGCGCACCCGGTGAACTGCCCATCGTTCGAATGCGACCCACAGCATCAGCAGTTTCGCTTCCCTGTTGACACCAGTGCGCTGGGCGTCCTGGGCGAGCCACGTACCGCCGATCTCAACCGCGTCCGGGATCGCTGCCGCCCGCCGTCGGTGCTTCTCCTGCCACCGCCAGTGCTCAAAGTTGCAGAATCTTGTCAATCCCACGACTCGTTCCGTGCGACGGTCGAAGGTCGCGAATGCCACGACGGAATTCGTCTCGCGCCCGGCGATCGTCCGCGCGACGTACTCACGTGCCTCCGCCTCGTCCGCAGGCACCCCGGTCAGAGCATAGCGATCCCGACCTTCTTGAGCGGCTGCTACCAGGCCAGGAACATGCTCCATGCTCAAGGGTTCCAGCACTACGAGCCGGCCCGTGAGGGGGCCACATCATAGAAGCCGTCCACAGATCCCCCCTCTTCTGCTGTCGGTCTGCTCCGTCAACGGCGTCATGATCAGCTCTCCGGCGTGGGAGCAGCAAGGCCCGTCCACCAGGCAGATGGGAGTAGCCGTCGGACGCGAATCGGGACCAATCCCCACGTCGCACACCATCACCCCGATACGCCGGGATCAGTATTTCGTCACCGTCCCGAGAGGTTGATCTCCGCCCTACCGAGTGCCAGACCCTTGCTTCTGATCAACGTACTGGAACAAGCCGGCATGGCTGTGGTGGTGGTCGGGCAACGGCGCCACGGAAACGGACATCGTCCGCTGCTCGCAGTCCTTCCTCCGCCGCTTCGACATCGAGCACACATTCCGCCTGTTCAAGCAGACCCTCGGCGGGACCAAGCCCCTACTCCGCAGCTCGGAAGCAGCCGATCGATGAACCTGGCTCGTCATCGCTGCCTACGCCCAGCTCCGACTCATCCGCCCGCGTCCGCAGAGCGTTCAGAAACCTGCACGCGAAGACCGGCACCCCGGCCGGTGCACCGAAACCATCGCGCCCCGGCCCAGGCAGGCCGCCAGGCTCGAAGAACCAGCGACCGGGCACCCGCCACGATGTCGGGCGGGTCCTCGCCACCGGCGAGGCGTTCAGCCGTCCTGTTCACCACAGGGTCGGCATGAAGCCGCGCCGAACTGGCTGAGGACAGGGTCAGGTGCGCAGCAGTGAGGCGTGGATGCGGGCGATGGCCCGTAGCACGTCGTCGCGGTTCTTGGCCTGCTGCATCCATGCGGGCAGGCGGGCCACCACGGTCATCTTCCGGCCGTGGTCGTGCCAGGGAATCCCTTCCCGCAGCGGTGCCTGCACGAATCGCCTGATCAAGTCCAGGTGTTCCAGGTTGTAGGCCCATACCCACCCGTGCCGGGTCTCGGTCTGCAGCCAGAGACGCACACCGAAGTACGGGTCTGTGGCCGGCGCATGCCGGTCCCGATGCAAGGTCACACCGCCGGGGCGCCAGTCCTTTGCCATCCCGCAGTTCCGACACACGAGGCGCCTCCGTGCGATGAGGCCCTGGTCGTGAACCCCAGAGGGATCCGGTGCCGTACCGACGTGTGCGGCCTGCCGCGAATTCGGCGAGGCCGCCGCTCTGGAAGCTGGTGCGACGCCGGATACCCTGCTTCGCACCCTGGAGAGAGCGCTTCAGCCGAGTGGCCTCGTAATCCGTGACAGCCTTTCGTCCTCTTGACCCAACTTCGGGTCGAAGCATCGCGATCGTCCACCTGGAAACAACGCCCCGGCGGTCCGGTCGATGAACCACGCATACCCGAGGCCGCTCTTGCCAAGGGTCCCTAGACCCCCGTCCCCGGTGACCGAGCTGGAGCGGGCAATCCCCCATAGGGGCTACAGGAACCTGTTCGAGCGAGTTTCAACGCCATCGCGTCAGGCCCACCAGGCCCACCAGAGCCGACCAGAACATGCGTTCACGATCCGCCCCCAATCCGGGCGTGACTGACCCGATCGGGAGCCGTTCTTAGAGCACCAGTACCAGCCGTGCACCCATCCGGAGGACTCCGTGAATTCTCTGCCGAAGCACCCAGACGCGCCCACCGCAATCGAACATCCTGGTTCCGCCCTCTGCTCGCGACCGACGCACCACTCCCGAGTTGACGCCCCCTCCGCCTGTTCCTGCGCCTCACGACCGGATACCGGGAGGGCCGCGTGACCAAGGACTCGACGACCGGACCCGGCGCCGCGGGGGTGTCGGATTCGGAGCGGCTCCTCTTCGGCGGTGAGCTGGCGTACGACCTCGGCTGGGACCAGCACGAGGGCGCCTGGCTGCGGCTCGGGCTGCTGACCATGGCACGGCGGCTCCCCCGCCTGGTGGGCACTGGCCTGCGGCTCGCCCACCTCGCAGACCCGCGCGCCCTGCGCGTGGTCCTGGCCTCCGAGGCCGGCCGTGGCGTCGCCCAGGCGGTCGGCCTGGTCGCCGTCAACAGCGTTCTCGGGCACGTCCTCGCGGCCGGGAGTACCAACCAGCGTCTCTCCCAGGCGGTGCCCGCGCTCGCTGTCGTGGCCGTCACGGCGTTCCTCGGATCGCTGCTGCGCTCGGCCTCGACGGCGGCGACCGGGGCCCTGGAGCCGAAGGTGCAGCGCGTGGCGACGGAGCAGTACCTGGGGCTGGTGCACCGTACGGAGTTGTCCGCGATCGAGGACGACGAGTTCCACCGGCTCCTGGACGCGGCCCGGTACGGCGCGGACTCGGCCCGGCGCATGATCCGCTACTGCACCAACACCCTCAACGCCGCAGTGTCGTTGACCGCCGCCGCCGGAGTGCTGACCGTCCTGCACCCGGTGCTGCTGCCGCTGCTCGTGCTCATGACCCTGCCGAGTGCGTGGAGCTCACTGATGATCTCCCGCCAGCGGTACATCTCCTTCCACGCCTTCGTCCAGCACGCCCGCGCCGGGCACCTGCTCGGCCAGCTGCTGACCCAGAAGGAGGCCGCGGCCGAAGTACGCGTCCATGGCGTCGGTCCCTTCCTCCTCGGACACTTCCGGACCATGGCCGAGACCAGCGAACGCGAACAGACCCGGCTGGCCCGCAGGGCCGCCCGGATCGGACTCGTCGCCGACGGCGCCGGCGGGGTCGCCACCCTCCTCACCTACGGCGCTCTGGGTGCCCTGCTGTGGGGCGGGGCCATGGACCTGGCGGTCGCGGGTACGGCCGTCCTGGCCATCCGCACCGGGGCCGCCAGCCTGGACACGCTGGTGCTCCAGGTCACCGAACTGCACCAGGAATCACTGTTCGTCGCCGACTTCGAGCGGCTGTGCCGGGAGGCGGAGACCCGGGCCATCCCCACGGGCGGGGAGCCGCTGCCCGAGCGGCTGCGGGAGGTCCGGTTCGAGAAGGTCACGTTCACGTACCCCGGCAGCGGAAGCGGCATCGCCGAACCGGAGCCCACGCTGCACGAGGTGAGTCTGACGTTCCCGACCGGGAAGATCATCGCACTGGTGGGCGAGAACGGCTCCGGCAAGTCCACCCTGGTCAAGCTGCTGGCCGGCCTGTACCTGCCGGACGAGGGCGGCGGCACGATCCGGTGGGACGAGGTCGACGCCCGCACCGCCGACCGCGACCAGGTCTTCGGCCGCGTCGCCCTGATGTCCCAGGACTTCTACCAGTGGCCCTTCACCTTCCGCGTGAACGTCGGCATCGGACAGCCCGGCACGTCCATCGACGACCACGCCGTCGAGGAGGCCGCCGCGTTCTCGGGCGCCGACCGGGTCCTCGACGACCTGCCGCGCGGCCTCGGCACCCTCCTGGCCCGCGGCTACCGCGGCGGCCACCAGATCTCCGGCGGCCAGTGGCAACGGATCGGCATCGCCCGCGCCAAGTACCGGCAGGCCGAGATCCTCATCGTGGACGAACCCACCAGCGCCCTGGACGCCGTGGCCGAGCAGCGGGTCTTCGACCAGATCCGCGCCCTGGCCGCGACCACCGGGCAGACGATCGTGCTCATCACCCACCGCCTGCACTCGGTGCGCCACGCGGACCTCATCCACGTCCTGAAGGACGGCCGGGTCGCGGAATCGGGCACCTTCGCCGAGTTGATGGACGAGGCGACGGGCACGGGAGACTTCCGCGAGGCGTACCTCGTCCAGGCCGCGGCCTTCGACGCCACGATCCCCACCCAGCCCGCCGGCGACCACGACGGCACCCACGACGGCGCCCAGGCGCGGGACCGCGCGTGACCGCCGCGGTGGTGGCCCGACCCGTACTCGGGCCGGGGTTCGGGCTGTACCTGAGCGGCGAGGCGTCCGGGCTGCTGGGGACATCGGTGCACCTGGTTGCCCTGCCCGCCCTCGCCGTGCTGGAACTGGACGCGACGGCCGGACAGGCCGCGCTCCTGGCCTCCCTGGCCTCCCTGGCCCACCTGCCCACCTTCCTCCTCGCCCTGCCGGCCGGAGCCATTGTCGACCGGCACGGGAAGCGGGCCCTGCTGTACGGCGGGGAGAGCGTGCTGATCCAGCACGATGGCGAGCCGATTCTGGGCCGGGTGGCGGGCCCGCGGTCGGGCGGGGCGATGACGGCGATGTCCAGCACCGTCGGCATGACCGTCGCCCGCCTCCAGCACCTCGACCTGCGTTCGGGCCAGCGGGTCCTGGACGTCGGGACCGGCGCTGGGGTGACCGCGGCCGTGGCGTGCCTGATCGCCGGGGATGCCGGGGTGGTCACCGTGGACCGGGACGAGCACGTCACCGCCGCCGCCCGCGAGCGGCTCGCTCTGCTCGATCACCGGCCGACGGTCGTGACGGGGGACGGCCAGGACGGCTGGCTCCCGGGGGCCGACTACGACCGGATCTTCGTGTCGTACGCCGTGACCCGGGTGCCGGAGGCCTGGCCGCAGCAGCCGGCTGCCGGCGGGCTGGCTCTGGCGAGCCTGTCGACGTCCTCGCCGTCCTGGCCGGGTCTGGCCGTCATCACCAAGGACGCCACCGGACGGACGCGGGCCCGCCTGGAGGCGGTGAAGCTGGGGACCCGTGCCGGCCACGGCTGGAAGCAGATCTTCCTCAACGCCCGCTTCCGGGAAAGGATCGACGCCGCGGACGGCGGCAGCACCCGTGCCACCCGCACCGGTCCGCCGTCGGATGAGTCACGGGGGATGTGGCTGGCCTTGGACCACCTGTACCCCGGCCTCGTGCGGAACTGGGCCGCCGACCACCTGGTCATCGGTGCGCCCGACTGCGGCTCCTGGGTCGCCGCCCGCCCGGACGACACGGGGACCTGGTCGGTGACGGTCTGCGGGCCCCGCGACATCTGGGCGGAGGTCCAGGACACCGCCACCCGCTGGCAGGCGGCGGGATCCCCGTCCTCCTACCGGCTGCACCTCGAATCGGACGGAACCCAGTGGGCCGGCGCCGGCACCGGGCCGACCGCATTGTCCTGGCCGCTGCCTGCCGCCCCGGAGCCGGCGACAACCGTCCCGTCGCAAGCTCACGCCCCCGCCCCATCCCCGAAGGAGACCACCCCGTGACCCCGCCCGCCCCCGCTGTCACCACGCCCCGATCCGGGGCCTGCCGGTGCGGCCAGATCCAGTTCACCGTCGCCGGGCAGCCCGACTACCCCCACACCTGCAGTTGCCCGGACTGCCAGAGGCTGTCTGGGGCACCGATGATGTCGTGGGTCTCCTTCCCTCTCGACGGTCTGGCGTGGAGCAGCGGAGAACCGTCGTGGCACTACACGTGGCCGGACTCCAAGCGCGGCTTCTGCCCGAACTGCGGCAGCCAGGTCTGCGCCCTCGATGACGGAGCCACGAGCATCGCGGTCACCCTGCCCGCGCTGGGGAACCCGCCCGACCTGGTCCCGGTCAACCAGAGCTTTCGCGAGAACGCCGTGCCCTGGCTGCCCCAGGTCCCCGACACCCGCGCCCGCGCCCGCGCCCGCGCCCGCGCCCGCAGCTGAACGCCACGCCCGTACCGCGAGATCGGAGAGCAGTGTCCCTGTTCGACTCGGTGGAATACCACTACGCACGCCACCGCCCCCGGCTGCCCGACCAGGCAGTCCAGCTCCTGGCCCACGAACTGGAGGGAGATGAGGCGCCCACGCTGCTGGACCTCGGCGCCGGTACCGGACAGGTCGCCCTGTCCATGCTCCCCGCACTGCCTCCCACGGCTCACCTGGACCTCGTGGACCAGGACCCGGGCATGCTCCGCACCGCGCTCGACGAACTCCAACTCCACCTCGGCGAAGACCGGCGCGCCGGCACCACCAGCACCTACCGCGAGCCCGACCGCCGCTACGAAGACGACCTGATCGACTCCGCGTTCAGCGACATCACCGAGCACCGCGTGCCCTTCACCCGCGCCTGGACGGCCCGCACCGTCCTGGGCTACCTCCGGTCCACCAGCTTCGCCGGGCCCGACCTCTTCACCGACCACACCGCATTCGAGGAACAGGCCCATGCTCTCCTCCTCCACCACGCCCAGGACGAAGTCCTGCGCGAAGACGGCGTCTTCACGGTGCTCCTCGCCCGCCGCCCCGAGGTGTCGCGATGAGCGGCGGGGCCCGGCACACCGTGCCGGTTGACGTCCACCTCATCCTGCGCCGCAAAGGCGAAGGCGGCCCGGAGGTGCTCCTGTCCCGGCGGGCGGGGCCCGTGTACGCGACGGGCCTGTGGCATCTCCCTTCCGGGCACCTGGAGCCCGGCGAGGACATGGTCGCGGCTGTGATCCGGGAGGCGCGTGAGGAGACGGGCGTGCTCATCGCGACGCGGGACGTGACCGTGGCGGTCACCGTCCACCACCACCCGCCGACGGGAACCCGGTCGCGGCTCGGGGTGTTCTTCGAAGTCCGGCAGTGGAGCGGTGAGCCCCAGGTCATGGAGCCGGACCGCTGCGACGGCATGGACTGGTACCCGCTGGATGTCCTGCCCGCGCCGATGGTGGCGTACTGCCGGACCGGGCTCGACACCTACCGCGCGGGCCTGCCCGGCGCCGTGCACTTCCAGCAGCCGGGCGACACCGTCGAACACAACCCGGACGGGCCCGACCGCACCCTCCTCCTGCCCGGCCCGGCAACCGGTGCCGTCGACCTGCCGCACCGGCTGCGCGTGTTCGCCGAAATGGCGGTCGGCCGGATCACGGAGGCGACGGATGTGTCCTGGGTGCGCTCCGGCAGCCGGGTGTGGCGGCTCACCGGGGCCGGCGGCGGCACCTGGTACCTCAAGCGGCACCGCGGGCGGAAGTTCCACGACCGGGAAGTCGCCGCCTACCAGTCGTGGGTGCCGGCACTGGGACACAGGGCCCCCCGCCTCGTCGCGGCCGACCCCACGACGCAGGCAATTGTCGTCACCACACTTGGCGGCCATCTCCTGCACGGCATGGCCCTCGCCATGGCCGACGAAGCACGGGTCCAGCGTGATCTGGGCCGTCTCCTCCGCGTCCTCCACGGCAGCGCTCCCGAGCAGCCCGCCGAGTCCGCGACGGCCGCCGACATGATCAAGCGCCATCTGGAAGGCGCCCGCCCGTACCTGGCCGAAGGCGACGAGGACCTGGTCCTCTCCCTTGCCGCGGCCTACGCAGGCCTTCCGAAGCCGGTGCTCGTGCCCACCCACGGGGACCTCCAGTACCGCAACGTCCTCCTCGGCGACGACGGCCAGGTACTGCTCTTCGACTTCGAGCGGTCCGAGTACGCAACGGTGACGCGGGACCTGGTGCGCCTCAGCGACACATGGACCGGCCGGCCGGACCTGCGCGCCGCGTTCCTCGACGGCTACGGCCGCCTCCTCACGCCCGTCGAGGAGCTGAGGCTGGACTGCGAGGCGGCGTTCGACGCCGTCTCCGGTATCGCCTACGGCACCAGCCACGACGACCCGGAGGTGACCGAGCGCGGCCACCGCACCCTGCGCCGCCTCCACGCCGCTCACCGCCCGTAGCCCGAGGGCCTGCCCGCCCTTTCGAGAAAGGAAGTTCCGTGTCCGGACCCTGCCTCGCCACTCCCGAGGATGCCTTGGTGATCGCCCGCCCGCGGTCGGAGAACATCCTCGGTGAACCCCTCGACGCAACCTGGCCGTCCACGTGCGCCGACCAGCTCGCGTTACGCCTCCAGGACGGCGGCGACGCCCGCGCGTACGTCATCGACGCGCCCGACGGTGGCCTGGCCACCTGCGCCCTCGGCTTGGTCCACGCGGTCCTGCCGGCCCCAAATACCCCAAGGGGCCGGCCGTGCGGATCCACGCGGTGGCCACCGACCCCGCCCACCGGCGCCGCTGCCACGCCCGGGCCGCACTCGCCGACCTCCTGGGCCACCTGGAGCGCGACGGAGTCACCCTCTACGAGCTCTACGCCAGCGCCGGATCCGCCCCGCTGTATCAGGGACTCGGCTTCGCGGCCGACCCCGCACTCATGCGCATGACCCGCTTCCCCGGCGCTGCCGAGGGGAGCGCGTCGTGAGCGGGAAGTGGCTCCCGCCGGAGGAGTTCGCCGCAACCCCGCCCAAGGCCACGGTCTTCGCAGCGGTGTTCTTCACCGACGAGGACGACCGGCCTGTCCAGCTGCGCGCCACCTACGCCGGCGCCCACCCCTGGCAGTGGCCCGGCGACGTCGCCGAGACCGGCGAGCGGCCCTGGGAGACCGCCGTGCGCGAATGCCGGGAAGAGACCGGACTCCACGTGCCGGGACCCCCGAAGCTGCCGGCCACGGTGTTCGGGCTGCCGGGCAAGGACTGGCCTCTGGCCACGGTCGGGTTCGTCTTCGACGATGGCCGGCTCACCCCCGGTCAGCTGGCCGGGATCGTGCCGGACCCGGACGGGCACGACCAAGTCCGCGCCCTGACCGTGCCCGAGTGGCAGAAGCTGATGCCGGGAGGCGACCACACGCGGCTCGAGGCCGTGATGGCCGCCGCGGGGGGATCCCGGCGTACTTCGACATCTTGGACTGGGAGTCCTGATGAACATCGTCTTGATGTCCGACCCTCGTGTCGCCGCGATCCCGGTCGCGGACAACGGCGAGCCCCTCGCCGACGTCCGCGCCGGCGGCCGACTCCTCCTCGACGGCCGCCGGTCCGATCCCGCGTACGCCTTCGCCCACCTGCGCTCCGGAGGCCTGGACCGGCTGCTGCACGCCCGGTCGCGGCTGCCCGATGGCCTACGCCTCCTCATCGTCGAGGGGTTCCGGCCACCCGCGCTGCAACAGCGGTACTTCGAGGAGTACGCGACCGAGCTGCGCACCGCCAACCCCAGCCGGCCAGTGGAGGAGCTGCGGGTGCGATCGAGCCGGTACGTGTCTCCACCGGAGATCGCCCCGCACAGCGCCGGCGCCGCCGTCGACCTGACCCTTGTCGATGCGGACGGCACCGAGCTGGACATGGGCACCCGGGTCAACGCCGGCCCGGAGGAGAGCGCGGGTGCTTGCTACACGCTCGCCGACGGCCTCTCCCATCGGGCCCGGCTGTACCGCGCGGCCCTGAGCCGCGCCCTCACGGCCGCAGGGCTCGTCAACTACGGCACGGAGTGGTGGCACTGGTCCTTCGGCGACCGCTACTGGGCCCTGATGACCGGCCGGCCAACCGCCCTCTACGGGCCCGCGCTCTGCCCGGCTCGGTGGTGGCAGACCCGGAGGAGATCGGTGACCTGCTGCGCCGTACCCTGCGCGGCCACGTCCTCGTGCCCATGACCGTCCTGAACGCCACCTACGCAGCCGAAATCTTCGATGCTCTGGACACAGGGTCCGGTCTCGACCAGCTCGTGCTCCACGTCGATCCGGACACGCTCGGGACCCGCATCGCGGCAAGCGAAGAACGCCCGGGCGACGAGACCCGCAGCGAGTCCGTGCGCGCCGACCGGCGGCGCCGTGCCCCGGACTACACGACGGCGGGCGAGACCTGCATGTACGCGCCGGCCAGGTCATCGAGACCAGCACGCAAACCGCGGACGAGTTCCTGCAAGCCGCCCTCGATCACCGGCCACGGCGACCTCCACTGGGGCAACCTCACCCCCGCTCCCCAGGTGATCCTCGACTGGGAGGACTGGATCCTCCGGGTCACAGGCCGCGGAAGCCAACCCGAACTCGCCCCGCACCTCGCCCGCCTCGCCCAATACCCCACCGGCACGCCCGTACCCGCACCCACACCCATCGCCTGATCCCCGACCCTGGAGGCCACCGTGCCGCTGCCCAGCCTGCTCGGCGTCTTCGCCCACCCCGACGACGAAGCGCTCGTCGCCGGCGGAGTCCTCGCCCAGCACGCCGACTCCGGAGCCCGAACGTCCGTCGTCACGGCCACCTGGGCCCCTGGAAGCCACCGTGCCGCCGAACTCGCCGACGCCACCGCCGCGCTGGGCGCCGGTGTACCCCGCATGCTGGGGTACGCCGACCATCGCATCCCTCACTCCGCCCCAGGGCGCCGCCGCTTCTGCGACGCACCGCTCGACGAGGTGATCGAGGCGCTTGTGGGGCACATCAGGCAGTTCCGGCCCGACATCGTGGTCACCCACGATGCCTACGGCCAGCTCACCGGCCACCCCGACCACCGCCACACCCACCGCACCACCACCCTGGCTTTCACCGCCGCCGGGCTGGAACACCTCTACCCCGACGCCGGGCAGCCCTGGCAGCCTGCGGCCCTGTACGCGGCCACCCACCCTCACTCCGCCCTCGGCGACCTGGGCCCCGCCCTCACGAGCGTGGGCAAGTCGCTCCTGAGCGTCCCTGACGACATGATCACCGCGACCGTTGACGTACAGCCGTGGCTCTCCGCGAAATGGGCCGCGATCCTCGCCCACCGCAGCGAGGTCGCCAAGGAACGCTCCCTCCCAGCGCTGCTGTCCCGCCTCCCAGAGGAGACCCGGAACAGGATCATCGGCACGGAGCACTTCACCCGCCTCTACACCTCAGCAGCGGTCCGCGGGTTCACACAGCTGAATGCCTAGGGCACTCCAGGCCAGAGCGGGGGCGCCGGCTCGTGGCCCCATCCCATCCGGCCGGAAAGGCGAACCCGAGCCGATGGCCGGGGTGCTTCGCCTTCCGGTCCACAGCAATCAGGAGGTCTACGAAATGCCACGACGGCCCGTACTCGTCGCGGTCAGCGGTCCCCCCGCCACCGGAAAGACCACCCTCGCACATCGCCTCGCCCGCGAACTCGGCTGCCCCGCGATCGTCCGCGACGAGATCAAGCAGGGGATGGTCATGAACACCCCTGACCACCAGCCCGACGGCGACGACCTACTCAACATCCCGGCCATGCACGCCTTCTTCGACACGCTCGGCGTCCTCCTCCAGGCCAACGTCACACTCGTTGCCGAGGCCGCCTACCAGGACCGCCTATGGCGCCCGGGCCTCGAACCCCTCTTGCGGGTCGCGGACCTCCGGATCATCCGCTGCACGACCCCCACATCAGCCATCGTCGAGCGCGTCAAGGACCGGGCCGAATCCGACCGACACCGGGCCGCCCATGCGGACGGGAGACTCCTCTCAGACATCTCCACCGGCATCTACAGCCCGGACCGGTTCGCGGAAATCTCCCTCGACGCCCCCACCCTGCTCGTCGATACCTCCGAGGGCTACCGGCCCGACACGGCCGAGATCGCAGCATTCGTCCGCGCGCGGTGACCTGCCGGCCGGTGCCGGGCCTAGATGATCTATTCCAAGGGGACAGTGATCGTAGGCGACCAGTGAGCGTCGGACGGTCCGTCCGGTGGCGTCGTTGTGCCGGATCGCGGTGAAGGAACATCCCGACCTGGCACCGTGCCACCCGTCGGTCGGCATTACCCCCCACCTGAGCGATGCCGAACTGGTCACCCTCGCCACGACGCAACCTCGTTCTCGTCTCCGCAGGACGCCGTTGGACTACACCACCAGGAGGAACCGGTGTCATATCCGCAACTGCTCACCCCCGAAGAGAAGCTCGCTGACGCGAAGAAGCTGCTAGGCCTCCCGCGTATCGTTGCGATCTGCGGCTCCACCCGCTTCATGGCGGAGATGAACGAGGCCGATCTGCGGGAGACCAAAGCCGGAAGGATCGTCGTCAAACCGGGGTGTGACATGAAGTCGCCGCACGAATTTTGGTCTGATCCCGTCGAGGCCGAGGCGCTGAAGGCTCGACTCGACGATCTGCACCAAGCGAAGATCCGGCTCGCTGATGAGGTGCTCGTGGTCGGCGACTACATCGGAGACAGCACCCGAGCCGAAATCGCCTATGCCCGGTCGCTGGGCAGGCCCGTGCGGTTCACGCACCCCGAAGTCGACCCTGACGCCTGACCGCCCGCCGCCTGACGCCTCTGGGTGGCTTTGGCCGCCGCCCACCCCACACCCTCCGCAGGCATCCGCGGAATTGATCATCCAGAGCAGTTGATCGGCGTCGATACGGGAGAAGATCAGGTCGTTCATGTCGTTGACCGGGCCCTCCCGACGCACCGGGGCGGCAGGCCGGCGGACACCCCTGGGATAGCTGGTGGGGTCGTACTCGTTGGGGATGCGGTACATGCGAAATCCGCAGGCCCGAAGCGATTCCAGAACGTCGTGCACGCTCTGCCCCTGCTTTGGCCTGGGACCGGGCGTGACCTCGATGATCAACTCGACGTCGTCGGGACATCGTCCGGTGTGTACCGCTCACCGCTCTCGGGTCCGGTCGTCGACCGCCAAAGCCTCGGCAGCGTCGGCTTGTCAGCGATGGGACCTTCCGGTGGCGTCGCTCAGCTTGTGGGAGATGAGCGCCCGGCGACGGGAACGGGCCAGAGCTGGATGAGGTGCTGTTCCAGGGGATGCTCGTCGTCGGATGCCGTTGCCTCGCGCGGCAGCCCACGCCGGTATCCGTCATGTCCGACGGATACCGGCGCACCCGGTCCGGATGGTCGGCCGCGTTGCCGTACACATGGGCAAGACAATCGCTCGCCACCGCGGGCGAGTTGAAGTCAACGCGCCCGGGCACGCACAACAAGGACAACAGGGCCACCGGGAACCACTCGGAATGGGATCGCAACCCCGAGCCACCAGGAGGCCCTGCTTCCACGCGCGGAAACCGCCGCAATCACCCGATCGAGACTCCCGTTCGACCGACAGCCTTCGAGATCGGTACGGGTGACAACCACTTACGAGTCGGGATGCTTCGGCAGGGCGAGCCAGTCCGACCAGGAGATCTCGCGGCCGAGGAAGCGCGGCCGCTCGAACGGCCAGTCGGCGGCGATCCACTGCGGCACCAGCGCGTCGAAGGCCTGCTCGACCTCGCTGCCCACCAGCTCGTCCACCACCCACCAGGCGATCTCGCCGTCCGCGCCGGCCCTCTCCGGCGGGTCGATGTAGACACAGCCGAGCAGAACCGTTTCTGCCGAATCGAACAGCGCGTAGTTGAAGGACTGGTGCGCGGCGATCTCCTTCTCGTGCCGTAGAAGGTCGGCCTGGTCGGCCTCGTAGGTCATGGTGGCCGCGGGCCAGCCCCAGGCCGGGCCGAAAATGGTCCACAGCCGCTCGCGCGAACCCATCACAGCCGGATAGTCGAGCGGGGTGTCCACCTCCCGGATCGGCCGCAGGTGATGACCACCGCCCGGCAGTGGTACCAGGACGGGGTGGACGAAGTCATCGGGAAGCCAGCTCATGGCGTCCGACCGTAGCAGCACGCGGCCGTCCGCTCCCCTGGATTTTCCCCGCATACCGCCAGGCTCTGCCCTCATGCCGGGCAAGGGCCGCGATCACCCGATCGAGACTCCCGTTCGATCGACAGACTCCATGATCGGTATGGCAACGGCTTCTAGGAATGGACAGGGGCCAGTTCCCCAGACATGCAACGCCTCAAACCACTTGTCGCCGCTCCGCGGAACTGCGCCGAGCGGCCCGGTGCAAAGGTTCTGACTCCTGCGACATCTCGTCCCCCTGTCCAGCTCAACTCATCCCGGTGACACCACTTGCACCGCATCAGGCTGTCCCCGCGAGCAGCCCCCGCTGGCCTGACCCACCCAAATGAACACTCTGGACAACGGCGGCGGCGACCGTCCTGGAGCAGTCCTCCCCTGGCTCTTGTCTCAGGGCTACGCGTTCACGTTCCCGGGCCGGCCCGCCCCCTGACGGGTGCGCGGAGCGCTGCCGCGAGGTCGGACGGAGAGTCCACCGAGGTGTAGACCACCGTCACCTCCGTCCGCCCTGCACGGCCCAGGTCCAGATGGACGGGCGGGTCCAAGTGCAGTGCGACGTTGAGGGAGGCCTCCACCGAGCAGGCCACGGCGCCCGGTTCGCCCGGAACGAGGCGCGGGCCCCGACCCGGCACGGTGCGCATGGCCGGCGCCGTGGAACGCACCGCAGCCCGGGGCAACGTCAGGTCCCCCAGGAACCCGGTCCGCAGCGCCACATGCTCGTCGTCCACCGTGTGCGGATGCCGTAGGAGCGCGGCCACCAGGCCCAGCCCCGCCAGAATCACGAGCAGTTCGCACACCGCGTGCACCAGCCGTACGGCGGGCGGTAGCAACGAGGAGAGCACCAAGGCCGTCACGACCTCCGTCACCGCCATGACCAACACCAGTTGCCGCGTCGACGCCGAATGCCGCAGCCCCGGCTCGGCCCGGCGCAGGAGCACCCACCGGACCAGGCAGACGCCCCACACCCGCACGATCGCAGCCAACGTGGGCCTGTCCATCACGGTGCCCATCATCCGCTCCTGCTCCGTCACACGCTCTCCCCGTCCCGGCGATGCTCCGTCGTCCCTCTCAGGTTCAGACCCGACCGCACGGCCCGGAAGTGACGTATGTCAGCGATCGCCCTGCCGCGATCTCTCGCTGTCACGTCAGTACCTGACCTCCTGGATCGCCAACCGGAAACAACGCCGCAACCGACTCGACACCAGCCGGCTCACTGCCCTCGCCCACCTCGAAATGCAGTGGCGTGGTAAACCCCGCGGGGCCGCACAACGTGGCCGCCTGCCCTCCACGGGCGCCATGCCACCGTCCCGCAAAACGACACTCACTTGCACCAGCCGAACGACACGTCCTCCGTTATCAGGCCGGCTCAGCGCCCGACAGGCTGGTGAAGCCCCCGTCGTCGCCCGGTCCACAATCCATTACTCCAATCAGTCACCCGTTCCGGCTGACGCCCATCCGGTGCCACCACCGCACCCATTCACAGATTCAGTGAGGCAGCTGCGACACCGCACCCCACCACCGCCGCATACTCCGGCGGAACCCGCACCGCGCCCAGCCCCCTCTCGCGCGCCACCGGGCTCGTGCCCGGCACCTCGCCAGCCACGGTCCGGGCAATCCACTGGAACCCTCCCGTGTCCGCGAGGCGCACCACGAGCGGGGACAGATAGAGCCCTGATGCTTCGCCGCCGGCCTGGCAGTCGTGGACGAACGCCCTCTGCCCGACGCTGAACCCTCGGCCCGTCACGGGTGACCCGCGCTCACGCAGCGCTTCATGAGCACTGGCATGCCGGTGACGACCGTGCCGCGCAGCCGGCGCGTCGCGGTGTCACGGCGCTGCGCGTAGTCCTGGCAGCGGGCGCAGTCGGGTGGGGCGGTGAGGAGAACCGGGGGGGAACAGCTTCGCTGCTTCCCGGCGGGTACGGGTGTGGTCGGTGGTCTGTGCCATGGCGCGCCCCTTCCCGGTACTCGCCGGTACCTATACCTTCGGCCCGCCGAAAGCGGCGGGCAGGGGCACCTGAGGCTTCGCGGACAGCCCCAGGGTCTCGCTCGACGATGGGCCGGACACGGCAATGTCTCTGGTCAAGGGGCGCTCCGAGCCTTGCCCCTGCACCAGCTGCTCATCATGCTTAGGCTCATGAACTCGCGAAGCGGGACTTTCGATGCCGTGCCCCTGGAGGCCCTCTTCCCAGAAGCCAGTGTCGCCGATTTCGGCCGCCTTCGACGTTCAGCAGATGGGATCGATCGAGTCCGGACACCGGGGAAACCCCAGCTCTGGGAGTGGTTCCCACAGCACGTCAGGTTCCCGGGGCAGTCTATGGCGGGAACACCGGAGATCCTGTTGGCTGAGGTCTCCCTCTACGACGAAGACGCTGACTGGCTTGAGGCCTCACTCGACGTGGAGTGGACCAAGGAGGGCCTCCTCAATGTCTGGTCAGCCATCAGCGTGGCCTGCTGGTGCGAGGTGGACCACAACGCTCACTACATCGACCCTGTCGAACGGACAGTCATCGGATCGACTTCGCTGGCTGATGCTTTCGAGGCTGTGACACATCGGTTCATCCAACGGCTCGCCGGACCACTGGACCCTGAGTTCTGGAGAGCCCACGCGAGCCTTCCGTGTCGAGAACACGAATGAGGAGCGGGTGACTGTGCCGCAGCGAGCAAGACGGTGCAGTGACGACCATGTGTAGGTCCGCTTCCGGACCCTCCACAACACCCCGGAGCACGCCTGCGGAGTCTGCCGCGCCGACTCCGCCCTCGGCCTCCTGGACAGTCTGAGCATCTCGGGCGTCTCGGGTGCGATCACTGGCCAGTGAGACTGCGCTGGCCGGGTGGGGCTGGTGCTGGAGGTGTTGGTGATGGCGAGACCCGTGTTGGCCGGGAATATCTTACGTTCGGGCTGGTCAGCCTGCCGGTCGGCCCGCATCGCGCAGAGCGTCCGGGAGATCCTGCCGACCGCCCCTGACACGCCGTCGCCTGCCCGCTGTCCCGGCCCAACAGCGAACTGGGCCTCCTCGACACGTGAGGCACGGTCGGGCCTGGATCTCCTGGCCTCGGCCCCGGCGGGGGCGGGACGGTGGAGGCGGGACGGCGGAGGCGTCGGCACCGCCCTCATCGGACCCGACGGCACGGCCGTCGCCACCTGCTGACCCGTCGGCTCCCGCCCGCGGGGCCGACACCGGACCGTGGTCGTTCTCGCCGATCACCGCTGTAGCCGTGTTCCCCGAGGTCGGAGCCAGGGACGTACGCCGACCGCCGCGCCCACGGACGGCAGATTCGTCAATCCGCCCGGCTCGGCGAATCATCATGTTCGCGCACGCGCTGAGCCGATGGCCCAGGCCCCCGGACGTTCGTCGGGCCGGCCGCGCTTCCTCGTTTCGGTGCTGCGGTGAGGACTCCGAGCTCCCGATAGTTTCCCGCGTGAGGGTGGTGGCAATTCGATGGAGGCACGCCGAGACTTTCTTGAGGGTCGAAGGATCGCGAGCTACCAGCTGGAACGCGAAATCGGCCAGGGGGACATGTCCCTCGTCTACCGCGCCGAGGACCTGCTCCTGAACCGCACCGTGGCGCTCAAGCTGATCGCCCCCGAGCTCGCCCGCGATGACTCGTTCCGGCGCCGCTTCACCCACGAGGTGCGGGAGGTGGCATCCATCGACCACCCGCACATCGTCCCGATCTACGACGTCGGTGAGGCCGAAGGCGTCCTATACGTCGCCATGCGATACATCCCCGGTCCGAACCTGGGGACCCTTGTGCGGGAGGCCGGCCCCCTCTCCGTTCAAACCGCCCTGCGCATCGCCGCTCAGGTGGCATCCGCACTTGACGTAGCGCATGAGCACCATCTGGTGCACCGCAACGTCCAGCCCGGCAACATCCTGGTCGACACGGGGCCCGACCGGGGCCACCCCGAGCACGCGTACCTGACGGACTTCGGATCGACGAGGAGGACGCCGGCGCTCACCGGCTTCACCACCGCGGGCGAGTTCGCCGGCACGCTCGACTACACGGCGCCCGAGCAGATCTCCGGCCGTCCGGTCGACGGCAGGTCCGACCTCTACAGCCTCGCTTGCGTCGTGTACGAGACCCTCACCGGCGGGCCGCCCTTCGAACGCGACGAGGACCTGCCACTGCTGTGGGCGCACCTGTACGACCAGCCTCCGCCGCTGACCGGGCGGCGCCCGGAAATCGCGCCCGCCACCGACGAAGTGCTGGCCAAGGCCCTGGCCAAGGCCCCGGAGGACCGCTACGACTCCTGCCTGGAGTTCGTGGCCGCGATGCGCCGTGTCGCCGAGCAGCCTGACGGAGCCCCCTCCGGGCCGCTCGCAGCGAGGCCTTCCCCACCCGCGCCGATGCACCCCCCGTCGCCCGCCGAGTCGGCCACACCGCCCGGACCACCCTTCGACGACGATGACGACGAGTGGTGACCTGTGGGTGACATCGCCAGGAGCGCCCTCGGCGGAGCGTGGACGGTACTCGTCGGGTGGCTGTTGCCGACCGCGCTGAACGTGAGCCTGTTCGTCGTGGCCGTTTGGCCGAGTCTGCGGCGCACCGGATGGTCGCCGAAGCTGTGGTCATCGGATGTCGCACCCCTGTCCCTCGGGGTGATGGCCGTTTCGGTACTGCTCGGGTTGGCGCTCAACGCCCTCCGGAACCCCCTCTACCGCGTGCTTGAGGGTTACGCCCTCTGGCCGAGCGCGCTCGCCTCACACGGCTGCGCTCGCCGGCGGCGGGCCAAGGAAGATCTGCAGGACCGCATCTTGCTGCTCCGACTCGAACGGCAGGAACGGGATCGTCCCCTGTCCCCCGAGGACACCACCCTCTTGACCGCTCTGCGCGCCAACCCGCGGATTGCCCGGCCTGCCCGGAAGGACCGGCGGCGCACCGCGGTCCAGCGTGCCCTGCTGCGCGAGCGGCTCGCTCGCTTTCCGATCGACGACGGGCAGCTGGCACCGACGACACTGGGCAATGCGATTCGCCGCTTCGAAGAGTACGGCCACGACCGGTTCCGCCTGGACACCCAGGTGCTGTGGAACGAACTGACCGGTAGCGCCGCGGAGCCCGTGCGCCGCCAGGTCGACCTGGCTCGCGCGAACGTCGACTTCTTCGTCGCGCTGCTCTACGGCCACTGCGCAGTCGTCCTGTGCGCGGCCCTGACTCTGACAACGGCCCGCCCCGATGTGCCGCTCCTCCTCACGGCCATCGCTGTGCCCGGCTTCCTGATTCCGGTCTGGTATCGAGCGGCGGTTTCGGCGACCGATGAATGGTCGGCAGCCGTACGGGCACTCGTGAACACCACACGCAAACCGCTCTCGGAAGCCCTCGGCCTCCGCCTGCCGAACGACCTGGCGGGTGAACGCAAGATGTGGGCCCTGGTCTCCAAAATGTCGAAGCTGCCACATCACGAACGCGCGGCGGAACTGGACCGCTTCAGAGCAGGACGGAGCGAAAGCCCACCCGAGCAGGCTGAGGGCAGTGGCACCAGAACCCACGGGGCCGAAGGAACTCGTGGAGGGGCCTCCCGTCGGTAGGTCAGAGGCTGGGTGCGGCTTTCCTCATGTCGAAGGCCGGAGCGGGTAGCGGGTAGCGGGTAGCGGATGTCACGGGCTGGGGTCGCGTCCGTCCCGTGGGGCGAAGGCCGTGAGGGCGTCGGTGTCGCTCGCGCGAGCGTGCAGGAAGTAGTCGGCCCACTCCACGATGTCGGGATAGGAGGATTCCCGGCTGAGCCGGGTGGCCGCGGCCTGAAGGTCGAAGTGTGTGGTGCGGAGTTCGACGCCCGGGCCCAGGAGGGCCCAGTGCGCTCCGGTTCGCCCGTAGGGCATGCCGACGCTGCCGGGGTTGATCACGAGTCGGCCCTGCGCCAGGCGGACGAACGGCATGTGGGTGTGGCCGCAGACCACGGTGCGGATGTCGGCGTCGAGCCCGTCGAAGACCTCCTCCCAGCGGTCGAGGCGGGAGTCGACCAGGACGACTTCCTCGTCGTCGCGAGGGGTGGCATGGCAGAACAGCACCTTTCCCAGGCCCTGAACCGACAGGGAGAGTGATCGCGGTAGTGAGTCGAGAAGGTCGAGGTGGTCCTCGCGAAGCTGTGTGGCCGCCCAGGGGGCGATCGGATCGGGGATCGTTTCGCGTTGCCCCCGGCGGAATTCGAGGAGTTCGCGGTCGGCGTTGCCGCTGATCCAGACGACACGATCGCCGAGACCGGTCAGCAGGTCGAGGACCTGGGCCGGTTGCGGGCCGGCGGTGATGTCGCCGGTGAGCACGATGAGATCGGCGGCGCTGACGTCCGGTTCGGCGAGCACCGCCTCCAGGGCCGGCAGGACTCCGTGGATGTCGGACAGGACGGCGATTCGGTTCGGCGTGGTCGTGGTCGTGGTCGTGGTCGTGGTCGTGGTCGTGGTCATGGTCACCACTGTGGGGTGACGGCAGGCGGACGGTGTGATCTTTCGCCCGGCGCGTAGTCGAGGAGGCCGTTCGGCGTGTGGTCAGCCGCAAGGCGCAGGGAACAGCGGGGGTCGCGGCCCACGTTCGCCATGGGGCTTGGGGCGAGGTCGGTAGGGTTGTGACCCGGTGGCCCCGAGAGGGCTGGGGCCGGGTGGACACACGGGGGACACGACACATGCCTACGCCCGAGGAAATATGGGCAGCCGCCGACCTGCCCGCACGTCGGCTCGCCGGGGTGGCGCTCAATCCGTCATCTCCCGAGGACGTCCTGCTGCGGCTGCTCGCCGACGGGCCGGAGGCGGTACGGATGGTGCTGTGCCGGGACCGGATCCTGCCCGACGCCGTCGTCGAGGCCGCGCTCCACCACCCCGACACGCGCACCCGCAGCTTCTTCGCCCGCAACCCGCATGTCGATCCGGCCCAGCGGGCACGGCTGGTGGACGATCCGGAATGGTTCGTCCGCGCCCACCTCGCCGCGGGACCCAAGGTGCCCGTCGGCGGTACGCCCAGGCCACTGCCCGACGAAACCACCGTGTACATGATCGACACGTACGAGGACGAGCTCCTCCACGGCACCATCTACCCGCACGTCTCACCGGAGCTGCGCCGGTCCATGCCCACCCATCCGGTCGCGAAGGTCCGCCGCCTGGGGGTCGAAATGTGGGACCAGTTGCCCGCCACCACCCGGGCCGCGCTGCTGGCCGATGACGACGAGGGCGTCAGGGACCGCGCCGAGCGGCATGTGCGGCTTCAGGATCCGGCGTGGGTGGAGCGCGAACTGCCCGCCCATTCCTGCCACGCACGCTGGGACCTGCTGCTGAACCGGGCCCTCAGCAGAGCCGTCGTGGACAGCGTCCTCACCGCCCCCGTCGCCGAGGGAGAACGGGCGGCGATCGCCGCCAACCCCAGCCTGCCCGCCGACGTGGTGGTCCTCCTGGCCGCCGATCCCGACCCGAAGGTACGTGAGGAGATCGCCCGCCGCACCGACCTGCGGCCCGCCGAGCTCCGGGCGCTCGCCACGGATCCCGACCCCAAGGTCCGGCTCGCCCTGTCCGTGCACCCCGCACTGAGCGAGGAGGAACGGGACGCGATCGACTACGAAGTCCCCGGCGGCGGCTACTTCCCCCCGTATCGCGACTCCTACACGCCCCGAGACCCCCGGGACGTCCGCCGGAACGCGGACTCCCGCCACCCGCTGCTGCGCCGGCGGGCGGCCTCGGACCGCTCCCTACCGCCCGACCTCGTGGAACGCCTGGCCTCCGACGACGACCTCGGCGTCCGGGTACTGCTGGCCCAGAACCATCCGGACGCCCCGGCCCCGCTCCTGCTGCGCAGCTTCCTCGAGTACGACGGCGACGAGCGCGCGCACCTCACCACCCGGCCGAACTTCCCCACCACCGGCCTGGCCGCCTACGCCGACCACGACGACCCGGAGCTCCGCGCCCTGGCCGCCCTCGATCCCCAGGCCGCACCGGCGACCGTCGCACGCCTCACCCGGGACCCCGACCCTGCCGTACGAGCCGCGCTCGCCCGCCACCCGAACCTTCCGCAGCAACGGCTGGGGCAACTCCTCGACGACGAGGAACTGGCCCACGTGGCCGCGGCGAACCCGGCGCTGGACCCCGAGGTGATGCACCGGATGGTGGCGATGCGGGGAGAGTGGAGGTGACCGCCGCATCGCCGGGTTGCCGGAGGGGTTGTGCCTTCGTGGCCGGGGCCCTGTCGGTGACGGTCGATGTCCGTGTCGGGTGAGACGATCACGGGATGCCTCTGCCTCAGCCTGCTGATCTGACCTCATTGGTCCTGCGTACCGACTTCGGGGACGACGGTGCCTGGGACGCGGTTCGAGCCGCGCTCGACGCGGCCGACGGGTACCCCCATGCCACGTATGTCAGCGATCTTCGCTTCGCCGGCGTGGAGGTCCGGGCATTGATGGATGAAGAGGCTGCCGCGGATGAAGACGCCCAGATCATCCACGTCTTTCTGGCTGACGCGGAAACGATGAAGGTCTCAGGTCACCCGCTGTTGGCCGTGGACCTCTGGGACGAGCCCGGGCGGACGTTCAGGCTCCCTGCTCAGTGGTTTCCTGACGTCTCGGCCAACCTCAGCATCGCCAACATGGACTTTGCCGAGTTCGCCGACGCCGCTGATGGCACAGGCACTTTCAGCGGCTTCGACCAGGGCTGACGCCTTGCCGTCAGCGCATCCTGTGGCTGCAGTTCTCCGTGCACCTGTACCGGGGCGGCGGGCGCGACGGCCGGAGCCCTGCTCGGCTCTCTCGTCCCGTAGAGCGTCACCGGCCTGGAGTTCGCCCTGACCGGCTTGCTCACCGTCCTCGCCTTCGACGACCTCCCCTCCGGGAGCAGCGGCCTGCGGTCAGGCAGATCGTTCGGCGCCGTAGTAGCCGTGGCGCATCCGGAACCTCATGGGGTCGGTGCCGTACGCCTGGATGTGCCCGATCAGCATCGACCGCAGCGGCTCGGGCAGGTCCTTGCCGTGCGCTCCGGTCCACTTGAGGGAACTGAAGAGTTCGGCCGCGCCGTCGAGCCGGCCCGGGCTCGGCGAATCGGTGGCGAGCGCCGCGACGATGATGTCGGGGCCCTCGGCGAGTAGCAGCTGCTGGACCGCCATGTCGTACCACTTCAGGCCGCCGGTGGACTCCCGGGCTGCGACCCCGGCCCATGCCAGCAGGGCACCGGCCCGCTCGATCCCGTCGGGAAAGCGGTCCTGGGCGAGGGTGGCGAGCCGGGCCGTGGCTTCGCGAAGCCGATCCGACCAGGCTTCCAAGTCCCGCCCAGGCGGGTTGGAGACCTCCATGGCCGCGTCGCGCAGCTCGGCGGGCGCGGCCTGGAGCCAACGCAGTCGGCGCTGGTCCTCCTCCGCCTCTTGCACCGCCAGCTCTGCCTGAACCTCCCGCGATCCGGTCAGGCCGCGCTCCGCCAGCCACTCGGTGAGTGCCGGACCGTCCAGAAGGTCGGCGTCGCAGTCACCGATGCCTCGAAGGCCGGATTGGTGGTGCAGCGTCCAGCAGGCGATCGGCTCGCCCTTGACGTCGTACACCGTGATCGTCGGCCAGCCGCTGCACAGGCACCGGTCGCCGGTGCCGCCGTCCACAAGGGCCAGCACTCCCGCCAGGTCCGCGATCTCCGCATCGGTCACCACGATCCGTGCCGCGCCGGCGGACTCCGCCTCGTCAGGAGATGCCTCGACGATCACGACGCGCCCGGCGCGGTCCAGTACATCGCGGAGGCGCGCCGTCGTCGGAGCGCCCTCATCCATGCCCATCGTTCCCTCATAGATCACGTCCGCGAGGATATCGACGCGGATCCGGTGACGGCTCCTCAAGGTCTGGGTCCTGGAGCGGGCTGACGTACACGAGGGGCCCGCGCAGGTCCCGGAACCCCCGCGTGACGGGTGCCGAATCGGCCGGTGTCCCACAACCCGGTCGACGGCCGTTCACGGCACGAGGAGCCGCCCCTCATCAGGAGCATCGCGTCGGCCGAGCCTGGACCGCGCGCGCCGGACCACCCGACGCTTTTCGGTCATGTCCATGACCGTCAAGCCGGCTCGTCGACTCCAACGCCGGAAACGACGCGAAGATCCACCGGCGCGGGCCGTCGTACCGCGCCGGCCCCGTCCAGATGAAGCCGTGCACTCAAGGAACTGGAGTAGTGCTCCGGGGCCAGGGGGCCTGAAGGGGTGCGGCTTGGCAGCGGCAAGCAGGGCGCCACTCCTCGCGCTCTTCCGTGACCCCGGCTTCGGCCGATGAAGTTCCCGACGGGCGGAGGCCGATCACCCGGATGTCACCGTGTCCGTGGACACGGGTGGCGTGATGTCTACTGACGGGTTCATCCGGAGTCGATCGTGGGCGGTAACCGTGGAAGCTCCGCTTCCCCTGTGACGAGGGGGCGGCGTGGGGCGGGCGAGGGCCATCGACACTCATCGCTTTTGGACAGTCCGGCCAGTTGTGGCTGGAGTTTATTAGTCAACCTCAAATCCCCCTCAAGTGGTTCGGCGTGCAAAGATCTGCGCCTCCGCCGGAAGGGCGCCGTGATTCGTTCGGAATCCCGGGCGTCGCCATCTCATTCCTGTGGATGAGTGATGGATTGACGACCCGTCCTTCCGTCACTGTCTGCGTCAAACCTGGATCGGCAAGAGAAATTGCGCCACCGCAACAGCCACCAGTACGACAGTCCCTTCCGCACTTCGGGGGCACGGCTCCGTCTCTCAGCACGCCGATCCTCACAGCCCACCAACCAACCGAAGGACGTCATGACAATTTCAGCGAAGGCCACCACGGCAGGAGTGCTGGCCGCATTCGTATTCGCCGGACTGATCGCCCCGCAGGCCGCCTCGGCCGACTCCCCGTCCTCGACCGCGCTCGGCACCTCACCCGCGCAGGAGACCGGGGGCAGCACCTTATCCGCGCAGGAGGTCGGGGCGCTCAAGGCCGCCAACGACGACCGGAACGACAAGTCCAAGGACGGCTGGGGCGGCAGAAACGCCACCGCCGCCGAACTCAAGGCGAAGGACGCCTACATGGCGGCCCACAAGCCGAAGGGCCTCGCTTCCGCGACCACCAACATGCTCCCGTACGTCCACGAGGGCCAGTGGTACAACAACTACTGCGGGCCCGCCACGCTGGTGATGGCCCTGGGCATGCGCGGTATCTGGGGCAACGACCAGGGGACCTTCGCCCGCTGGATCGGCATCTCGCCGAACAACGGCGGTACCGGCGTGGACGCGATGGGCAAGCAGCTGAACGACGAAGCGGGCGGCTTCCCCTACGTCAGGATCAACCTGCCCTACACCCCGAGCAGCTCGGACGTCGCCGCGTTCAAGAACCGTCTCATAGGCGACACCGACGCCAACGCCTCCCTGGTCGGCAACGCGATGGAGGTCTACAACGGCCCGCACCTCGTCGGCCACCCCAACAACGGCTCGACGATCTACCACTGGTTCCCGTTCCAGGGCTACGACGGGGACTGGGCGGCCTACATGGACTCGGCGACCACCGTGTGGTCCAGCGTGCCTCCGCGGAGCGGAATGCCCAACAGCACCCTCGTGACCATCATGGGCGGCCGTGGTTACAACTGGTAGGAGGCTGCTGATCGCAGCGGTGGGCGTGGCGCTGGCGAGCACCTTCGGGTGCTCGTCGGCGCCGCGCACTTCCAAGGCGACAGCAGAGTCTCCTACCCCGAGCAGCGCAGCACCTTCCCAACCGTCCGATTCCCTGGCCCCGACCGATTCCGGCAAGTCGTTCTGCAAGGTGGAGACCCCGGCCGCCTGGAAGCAGGCCCAGACCGCCGGCACGCTCCAGGCGGAGCAGGGCGAATCCTTGGACCCGATGGCCGTGGCGCCCGACGGTTCCTCGGTGATCGCCGCCAGCCGGCGCGATGGCCGAGTGACCTTGGTCTGGTTGCGTGACCAGGGTCGCAAGCGCACCACGATCCACACCGTCGCCGACTCCGGCCGGGGTGGCCTCGGCCTGGCCGACTTCGACGGCCGTTGGCTGGTCTTCAACACCCTCGCCTCGAACGATGTGGGTTCCAAGTGGGAGCTGTTCGCCTGGGACTCCCGGGCCGGCGGGGCCCCCAAGAGCATCGCCAAGACCCAAGTCGGCCCCGACGGGAACCCGGTACCCGGGCCGTTCATGATCCCGTGGGTCAACAACGGCAAGGCGACCTGGGTCCAGGGAGTCAGCGACGGGACCAAGAACCAGAAACTCACCGATGTCCAGCGGCAGGTCCATCTCTACGACCTCGCCTCGGCGACCGACAAGATCGTGCACACCGGGCACATGGCGCCCTCGTTCTTCGCCGGAGACACAGTGGTCTGGCCTGAGGCCTTCGCCATCGACACCCCCACGAAGCTCACCGCGGGCACCGCACAGGGCAAGCCGGGCGGCCTCCCCGAGGCGCTGGCCGCCGCCGACGGCTCACCGGCCTCGGCGAGCGACGGAACCACCTGGGCGTGGACCGGAGTGGGCCACAAGAACCTGTACGCCTGGAGGGCCGGATGGCCGGCGCCGATCGTGGTGGTCGAGGGGGCGCCCATCGACTGGGTCCACGTCGCCGGGGATGTGATCACCTGGACCGACTCCACCGCGACGTGGGCCGCCGACCTGCGCGGGCGCGCGTACACGCAGATGACACCGCAGTACGGCGGAACCAACAGCCACGGGTCCGCCGTCGTCGTCTCCTATCCGGGACCGGACAAGCGGTCGGTCAGCTACGTGTTCACCAGTGAGGGCCTCGCCCCGCTTTCCTGCCCGGGGTGAGGGAATCTGCCTCAGAGGTACGTCGGTACGTTCGGACATCGGGCCTCCGAGGGACCGCAACCCGAGCCTGGACCGCGGCACTGATCCCGCGGTCCCGGCTCGACTCCCCCGCAGGGCCATCGGTCTTTCCTGTTTCGACTTCCCTCGATCTTCCTGCTCCGCCCGGACCCTCTGGGCCGTGTCTTGCGGATCCTGCCGGTCAGGCAGGATGCGGAGAAGGGATCCGTTTGGGGCCGTCACGGGACCGGTGTCGAAGTTCGGCAGGAGCCTGTCCGGCTGTATGGCCCGGCGTGGCCGGTGCATCCGCGTACGGTGAGCCGCTTGTGTTCATCGGCCGGTTCCGGGTGCCATGGAGCGGGGTACGACTCGCCTACTTGTTCCTGCACGAGGAGGGCATGGACATGGGCAGCACCACACCGCAGGAAGGCGGGGCCATCGTTCTGGTCCAGCCGGGCGGGCGGGCGGATACCGTCCTTCGCGTCGATCGGGTCCCCCAACACCTTGGGGCGAACCCTGTGGCGATGGGGTCCGGATGACGCGGAGGTTCCCGTCGAATGGCTGACAGACCTGACGCCGATGGCGTCGGCACTTGACGGGGCGGCGAACCAGGCCGCCGCCTGCACGCGGTACTTGCGGGGCTGGAGCCCAGACGCCGAATCCCCCCAGGGGGATTGGCCGGCCTCTTTCGGATCTTGCCAAGCTTCGAAGGTGGAGCCCGCGGATCCATCGCAAGGCCGGCCCTCGTAGATTGGGTGTTTCCAAGACGACGCTCCGCACCGTGCGGTTCGAAGGACGAGGGGTGTGGGGATGCGCGGGATGGAAGCCGTAGAGGCACTTGCCGAGTTCATGCCGGTGGCTCACGGGGTTGACGAGCGGGTCGATTGGAGTGAGGTCGAGGCAGCCTGGGAGACCCGCTTCCCATCGGACTACGTCCGTTTCATGGAGGTGTACGGGTCGGGGGTGATCAGCGACGGGATCAGCATCCTGCTGCCGTCACTGCCGGTCGAAGGCCACGCGTACCCTCCAGGCCCGGGCCTGGAGGACGAGACGAGCATCGCCCGAGAGCTCTGGGAGACGTGCCGCGACGAGGCCGACTTCGATGTGGACCTTGAGTCCATCGTGGCCTGGGGCGTGACGTCGGGCGCGGACATCTACTGCTGGGTGACCACGAACGAAGACCCGGATCTATGGCCCGTCCTGACATATGTGAGGTACACCGACAAGATGCGGTTGCACCCCTTCGGGATGGCCGAGTTCCTTCGCAAGGTCCTGGGCGATGCGGCTTTCCAGCAGGGGAGGATCAGCGTCACCTTGGGTGAGGCGTCCTTCGTCAACTGGCGGAATGCATAGGCCGCCCCTCTCGGGTCACCAGGCCGGCGGACGCCGAGGCCCCGTCGGCCAGGACCGTATCCGGCGTGATCCTGGGGTAGCCGATCCGCCGAGCACATGGTCGTGCGGCTCGCCGCCGGGGCCCCTTTTGACGGGCCCCGGCGGCGTGCTGATGGGCTCGGACGACGGTGGAGTCGACCGCGACGACCGAGTCGAGGTCATCCTCGGCGTCGGCCTGGGCGAGCGATCCTCACCCGGTGGGCGGTACTAAGACTGGCAGTACATGGCGATGTACACTCGCCCATCCCAATCCGATGGATCCCGAATGTAGGCCCCATAGTCCACGAGACATTGGCCATTCCAATCCCGCGACTTTTGCCCCCATCGATATTCCAGGCCTTTGGTCAGAGACCATCCATCACCATCCGACTCCGCCAGCCGCTCGACTTTACCAGGGGGCACCTTGGTGAAGGATGCGGGATCCATGCCAAGGCTCTTCAGGTACGAGCTTGATTGTCCCGGGTCACCCCGAAAGGTCAGCTGCGCGGAGAACCCGTCCTTGTCCGATGCCTCACAGAACCGAACATCATCCCCCTCGGGAATGCCGGGCAGGGAATATTTCTTGAGGATAGATGGCGACATCGGAGTGGAGGCACATGACGAATTCGGCGGCCCTTCTTCGCCGGCACTTGTACAGCCAGTAAGCACGACCAGGCCGACCATCAAGGCAAAGACTCCGAAAGACCGCCTACACCACACTGCCATCACCCCAGATATTTCCGAACAGAGCTTTCTCCGACCATCGCGAACTCTCTCACGATTCCGTACTCGTGAAGCTCGGCGAATGGAGTGAGCGAGATCCCCTTGGCCGTCTCCCCCTTATCGAAGTTCCAGTCCTTGTAGAGCTTCACCTGATAATCTCCGGTGACCTTTCTCTCGGCCTCCGGTCCGGATACCTGGAACTCGCCGACTATCCGCATCTGCGTGTGCCCGATCGCTACGGATCCATCCGCTCCGGTAAATTGGGCCCCCATCCACATGCTGTCGGCCGAGAATGAGCAGGAATCCCCGGATCCGCAACGCGACCGAGCTTCCTCCGCCCAGATGCCGAGCATCTGCTCAACACCAATCGACTTCTTTTCGACCCCTTCTCCCGTACGGAATCCCTCATCCGTTTCCAGGAGTTTGTCTACATTTACTCTCTTTTCCCCACCCTCCCCTGTCGAATAATACCCCCACAGCTCGCACGTCAAATCCAGCCCCGCAGCACAGGCGCCCATCGTCAATGCGTCAAACTCCGCCACCTTCGCGCCGAGCACGGGGCTGTACGCGTTGTACCAGTGCCACTTCGACCTGAACTCCGCATTTCCCGAGGGCGTCTTGGGGGAAGTACGACCTGGTGAAGAAAGACTCGGACTCTTCGTCTGGGACGTCTGCGTGCGCTTGGGAGGCCCTGGCGTGTGCCCCGGGGTCGTGTTCTCGTGGTCGGGGCTCGGCCGGGTCGGGCAGTCGACCTCGGGGCACAGGCCGGTGGGGTCGGAGGTGGTGACGGGGCTGTTCTTGGCGTAGCTGTAGGCGTTCAGGCCCTGCGAGGAGTCGAGGACCATGACGGGGTCGACGCTGAGGAAGGTGCCGGTGAGGGGATCGTACTCGCGGGCGCCGAGGTGGGTGAAGCCGGTGGCCTTGTCCTTGGTCCCGTCGACGAATCCGCGTTCGCCGGGCCAGGCGGCCGGTGCCGAGCCCCTGTCTTCGCCGAAGGGTTTGGTGGCGCGGCGCTGGACCTGGAGGGTCGTGGCGTCGATGGCGGTGGTGCCGGTGTTGTGATGGTCGGTGGCGACGTAGGACAGCTTGCCGTCCGAGGTGCGGACGATCGTCGGGCCGCCGGGGGTCGGGTAGTAGCGGGTACCGGCCACCGTGTCGGTGGCGGTGTTCAGGGTGAGTTCCATGGAGCCGAGGTAGAGGGTGGTCTTGCCCGGGTCCTTGCGCAGCAGGCGGTTGCCGGCCGCGTCGTAGACGTACGTGGAGGTTCCGGCGGCGGAGGTCGCCGAGGCGAGCCGGCCCTCGTCGGTCCAGGTGAGGGTCTGGGTGGCGCCGGCCGCGTCGGGGCGGGTGAGGGTGTTGCCGGTGGCGTCGTAGGTGATGTCGCTGGTGACGGCCGCGCCGGTGCCCGTCTTCCTGGTGGTGGAGGTCGGGGCGTGCGGGCGGGCGGCGCCCGGGGCCGGGAAGGTGTTCGTGGTCGTGGTGGTCTTCGCCGCGTCGCCCGCGGGGTCGTGGTCGGTGGAGGAGGTGCGGTTGCCGGTCACGTCGTAGGTGAAGGACTGGCTGTACGGGGCCGGACCGCCGATCTTGCCCGGCTGGGGTTCGGTGTTGGCGCAGTTGCCGATGCCGGGGACGGACGGGCCGGGCTTGGCCGTGATGGTGCCGGTGTCCGTCCAGGCCTGGGTCAGGCGGCGCAGGTAGTCGTAGGTGAAGCACTGCGTGTCGCGCGCCGCGCCCTGTGCGGTCGTGACGGAGGTGACATCGCCGGCCGGAGTGTAGGTGTAGTCGGTGATGTCGACCGAAGTGGTCGAGTCCTCCTTGTCCAGCTGCGTGCGCAGGAGGCGGCCTGTGGCCGGGTCGTGGACGTTGGTGAAGCTCACCTGCTTCGGCATGTCGCCCAGGGTGGTGCGCTGCACGGTGCCGAACTCGTCGTAGTCGGTCCAGTTGACGTAGTCGACCGTGCTGCTGCCCATCGAGACGGGCAGGCCGTTGACGTTGCGGCTGGTGTAGAGCGTTTCCTTGGGGAGGCCGCCCGCTGCGGGCACTTCAGTGGAGTAAGGAAGGCCTGTGATGGGGTCGTAGGTGACGGACGAGGAGTAGGTGGTGCTGAGGGCGCCTTCTCCCGAAGGGACCGTCAGTTTGGTGCCCGTCGGCCGGTAGGCGATGTCGTAGCCGGTGGTTTCCTGTCGCCACTCCTTGCCGCCCAACCAGCTACTGGAGGCGGTTGCCTGGCCCAGGAGCAGGGTGTCGTACTCGTACGTGGCCAGCTTGGTGCCGCCCGCGGTGCCGAGGTTGCGTGAGGTGGGGCGGCCGAGGATGTCGTAGGTGGTGACGGTGGTGGTGCCGCGAGCGTCCGTGGCCGTGATCGGACGGTCGGCGGCGTCGAACGTGGTCGTCGTCGTGCCCTTGTCCGGGTCCACGGATCGGATCTTGCGGCCGTGGAGGTCGTACTCGTACGCCCAGGTGTTGGAGGCCGCGTCGGTGAGACGAGTCAGCCTTCCGGTGGTGTCGTACGTGTAGCCGGTCGCGTCGTAGGTGCCTTCGGGCTTGGTGCCCTTGTACTGACGCCGCTCGACGGTGCGGCCGCGCGCGTCGGTGATCACGCTGGTGGGCGTCTCGCCCGATGGCGGGGTGGTGTCCGTGCGGTCGGCGCCGGGGTAGGTGGTGGTGGTGCGCCACTGCTCGATCGCCTTGGAGGAGAAGACCGTGGCGACCGTGCGGCCGGTGCCGTCGTAGAGGGTCGTCCTCTGGCCCGGGACCGTGTTCTCGTCGGCGATGAACCGGGTTTTCACGGGGCCGGAGGTGGCATTGGCGTAGGTCTCGTTGGTCTTGAAGGCCCGGCCGAGGCTGTCGTAGAAGGTGTCCTTGATCAGGCGGGTGTCCGCCGCGTCGTTCTGCGGTACCGACTGTGCCTGGACCTCTCGGCCGAGGGCGTCGAGGATGCTGATGGAGGTGGCGTACGACCCGTTGGACCGGAGGTTCTGGGTGGTGACCGAGCTGGTGGCGGCGTTGGTGAGGTCGTACGTGTACACGGTGTTCGCGCTCTCGGTGCGTGCGCGGCCGGGGAGCCAGACCGAGGTGATCCTGCCGAGGGGGTCGTAGGCCACCTCGGTGGTGCGGTTGTTCTGGTCCACCGTCTTGATCTGGCTGCCGCGCAGCGGGTCGACGGTGGTCGTGGTCGTCCAGTTCTTGGCGTTGGTGACCTTGAGGGTGGTGGCGCGGGCGGGTGCGGCCGGCTCGTACGCCGTCGTGGTCTTCGCGCCTGCCGCATCGGTGGAGCTGGTGACCCGCCCGTAGGGGTCGTAGGTCACTGCCGACTTGAGCGTGTACTTCGGCTGGCCGGCTTCGAAGCGGTCCAGTTCCTCCGTGCTGGTGACCAGTCCGGGGCCGGTCAGCGTGCCGTGGGGCTGGTTGTCGTAGTAGGTGCGCTTGCGGCTGAGGGTGTTCGCCTCGGTGGCCGCGTTGGTCGCGGCGCAGTCGCTGCCCTGGAACTCGACGGTCTCGGAGACCCGGTCGACCATCCAGGCAGCGGTGTTGCGGGCATAGGTGGGGATGCCGCAGATGTCGGGGAGCCCGTCGGCCTTGCTGAGGGTCCACGTCGGCATGCCGTAGGTCTCGTCATGCTCGGTGGTCTTCGATGTGGACTGCCAGGTCTTGTCCGCGCGCAGGGCCTTGGTCTGGGTTGCTCGCGCGCTCTGCATCTGTGCTGTGAGGCGCGGGAGCTTCGTGCCGCGGCTGTGGCCGGCGGTTTCCTTGGAGAGCCATGGGTCGGTCTTGGACGAGGAGACGAGTTCGCCGCCGTCGGAGGCGAAGGTCTGGGTCTCGCGGACCGTGCCCGCGAACGGGTTGGAGTCCTTGATCGTGTTTCCCGAGATGCCGGTGAAGGTCGCGGTGCGCTTGCTGCCATCGGCCTTGGTGTCGCCGTCCATACCGCGCAGGTAGAAGGTCGCGGTCTTGGAGATGACGTCGGGGGCGGTGCCGGAGCGGGTGATGACTTGTTCGTAGCCGCGGAACTGGTTCCAGGTGCGGTACTTGTCCTCGGTAAGTTCCTCGTCGTCCCGGTGCCAGGCGGCAGGCCCGACGTACTCGTAGCGGACCTCCTGGGGGCGGGAGCCGCCGTAGGGGTCGGTCTGGGTGACGCGGGTGACGACGTACTTGTGGAACCAGTCCAGGGTCGGGTCGTTCGGGCTCCTGTAGTCCGGGTTCCAGTAGACGGGGTAGCAGCGCTTGCCGTTGGAATCCTGGGCCGTGGGCAGACCGGTTCCCGGTGCGCAGTCCGGGTCCGCGTAGCCGATGTCGGTGATCTGGCCGGTCTCGGACTTGATCTTGACGATGCGGTAGCGGTTCATCGCGGGCCGGTTGTCGTCGCTGGTGTCGACGCGGTTGTTCCGCGTCTTGCCGTAGAAGAGGACCGGCTTGGTGCCGAGCGTGGCCCCGCCCTGGTAGCCGGTTCGGGTGATCGAGGCGAGCCACAGGTTGCGGCCCGTCTTGTCGTACGGGTCGGGGAACTGGTGCGTGAGGGCGTACGAGTCGACGTTGTCGTAGCCGCCGGTGCTGTTCAGGACCTGCGTGGTGATTTTGGTGAGGCGCTTCCTGGTCCAGAAGGTCGCGGAGTAGTTCTCGCAGGTGCCGGTGGAGGCGCAGTTCTGGTCGAAGGGAATGTCCGGCCACTTGGTGGCGGCGTTCTCCTTGGTCAGCTTGTCCGCCGCGCAGTCGAAGGCGGCGTCCGGGATGCAGCGCTCGGAGGTGTTGAACAGGACCTGGGCGGTCGGCTTCACGGTGTCCGCGTCGGCCAGCTTCGAGCCGTAGGTGATCTTGCTGAGGTAGCCGCCCCGGATGTACGGGGTGAGCGTTCCCTCAGGGGTGGCGGCCGAGGCACCACGCTTGTAGTGGTTGGTCTCGGTGTCGTACCAGTGTGTGATCACGCCGCCGAGCGGGTCGACGACGAAGTCGAGGTTCCAGCGCCACGCCTGCTGGCACCAGGAGGCGGCGAAGGTGGACTGGTGGCAGGCCTCGCCCGTGTTGTTGCCGTAGACGGGAGTGGTCCAGGCCGAATTCGTGGCCGGGGCGGTGGTGCTGCCGGGCTTGCGGCCGGCGCCGAAGTAGTACCGGGTGCCATCGGTCGTGGTGATCTTCCAGTACTCACCGTTGTCGTCGCCGTTGTTCGCGCCGGTCAGCCGTTCGACCTTCGAGGCGTCGTCGCCCTCCAGTCGCCAGGTGCCCGACGTGTCGTCGCGGACCAGGGTCGACGACTTGCCGCCCAGGGAGACGGTGGCGTTCTCACCTGCCAGGCACTGCTCGCTCGACTCGGACTGTCCGTCCTTGGCACAGGGCTTGAAGCGGCGCTCGACGTAGCCGGGCGAGTAGTCCCAGCCGTCACCGATCCAGGAGGCCTGGTTGTTCGTCGCCGCGGTGCGGCCGTCGATCGACTGGGAGCTGTAGGAGAGGGAGACGCTGGGCTTGCCGCCTCCCAGCCCGTCAGGCACGTTGATCGGGTACGACCAGGCGAAGCCTCCCGTGCTGCCGGCCTGGCTCCACGTGCCGGAAGGGGCCAGGCTGGTGGCCCTGTAGTCACCGGTGCTGCCGGCGGGAGCCGCGTCGGCCGCGATGACGACGGCCCCGTCCGCGGCGGCGCTCGAAGTGCCCTTTGAGGCGGGTCCGCCGCCGAGGGTCACCTCCGCGCTGAGCAGTCCGGCCCGGTCTCCGTCCCTGACCGTCGTGACAGGGGTCTGCGTACGGCACTCCGCGCGCTCGGGTGTGGTCAGCGCACACTGCGGCAGTGTGACGAGGCGGGCCCTGGAGAGCCAGTCACCACCGAAGGCGCCCTCGATGTGCGAGACGTCCACCGAGACCTTGACGCGGCCGCCCGCAGCAGCCGCGCCCCCGGCCGGACGGACCCCGAGCAGCAGGCCCTGGACGCCGGCCTTCTCGGCGGCGGCCTTGTCCATGAGGTGTACGGCGGCCTTGCCCGTGCTCAGCGGGTCCTTCGCCGACGCTGGCTTCACCCAGACGGGAGCGGCACCCGCGCGACTCGGGTCGGCGGCGGGAGCGGAGGGGATGGCCGAATGAGTGGCTGCCGTGAAGAGCGAACCTTTCGGACCCACGGGGAGCGCGGCGCCCAGATCCACCTCCGCATGGGCGGCGGGCGGCCAGTACACATCCTTGGGATGCCAGGCAGCGGCACCGCCTTCTCCCGAAGCCTGCACCTCAGGCTTCGGAGCGTCCTTGCCCCGCACCGACTCTGTCTTCTTCAACGAGCCGGGTGACCAGCGGCGTTGATCTTTTGGCCGCCACTGCGCGGCCTGGGCGGTTCCCGAGCCGACCAGCAAAGAAAGTGTCACTAACACCGGAATTGCGATGCGCTTTTTGATCTTCGAGCGTCTTCTCGTCATCCGAAGATCAATTGGTGGTGCCGACACGGCATTCCCCCCACGGTCGCCGAGTGGATCAATTGGCCCGAGAGCCTAGCTTGTTGAGCGTTCGCGAATACGTGAACCAATCCGGACAAGACGCCTCTGCCTGACCTGGAAAGACCTGAAGATTGCCTGAAACCCGACTGTTCGACGACACGATGGCCGGATTGCGCCGATCGATTTGCCGCGATACTTCGAATTAGTTCCCAGGAATGCCGAGTTCCGAATTCTCGACCACCGGTGGACTGATCGGACGGCCTGTTAGCGTTCACGCCCAGTTGGCGCAAACGATCACACTGGGGAGTTCCCGTGGGGGGAATAGTTCGAAGAATGCGACCGGCCCGTCGGCCGGTCGCGCTGGCGGGACTGGTCGCACTGGCCCTGTCCGTCACGTCCGTCGGTACCGCGCCGATCGCGTCGGCTGCGTCGGCCGCGTCGGCCGCGGACAAACCGTCGAAACCATCTGCCCAGACACCACCGGAGCGGCCGACGACCGAACGCGATCGGGCTGAGGCCGCCGCCCTCGCGGAGGCCAAGCGCACCGGAAAGCCCGTGCCCGTGCCGTTGGCCACGACCGAGACCGACACCGTGGTGGCCAACCCGAACGGCACCCTGGGGCTGACCCGCAGCGTCGCGCCCGAACGTACGCGGCGCGACGGCAAGTGGGCCGCCCTGGACCCGACCCTGGTCAGGGCCGCCGACGGCACGATCAGCCCGAAGGCCACGTCGAACGGACTGACCCTGTCCGGTGGCGGCACCGCGCCGCTCGCCACTTTGGAACAGGACGGCAAGCAGCTGGTGCTGAGTTGGCCCGAGCCGCTCCCCGCACCCACGCTCGAAGGATCAAGCGCCCTCTACCGCGAGGTCGTGCCGGGCACGGACCTCAAGGTGACGGCCGACGAGGGCGGCGGCATCTCCCAGGTCCTCGTCGTCAAGAGCGCCGAAGCGGCCAAGAACCCGAAACTCGCCAAGCTGACCACCGGCCTCAAGGGCCGGGGGCTGACCGTCTCCGCCGACGCCAACGGCAACCTCAAGGCAGCCGACGCCTCCGGCCGTACGGTCTTCCAAGCCCCGACCCCGACCATGTGGGACTCCACCGCCGAGCTCAAGGCGCCCCTGGCCAAGGAACCGGGCGCCACCGCCTTCTCCCGTGCGGCCACCGCCTCCGAGCACGCGGACGACCACGAGCCGGCCAAGTCCGCCTCGACCAGTGAAGGCCCGGGCAACTCCGCCAAGGTCACCCGCCTCCGGACCGAGCTGGGCAAGGACTCACTCGCGCTCGCCCCCGACCAGGCCTTCCTGACCGACCCGGCCACCGCCTACCCGGTGTACATCGACCCCGCCTGGACGCCCACCAGCCGCGGCACGCAGCACTGGGCCTGGGTTCAGGAGGCCTACCCCACCACCACCAGCTACGACGACTACGGCGACACCTACGACCCGGGTGTCGGCTACCAGCGCTGGCGGACCAGGACGGGCCTGGAGCGCTACTACGTCCAGCTCGACACCAGCGACCTGCACGACAAGAGCATCAAGAAGGCGTCCTTCTTCGCGACCCAGTCGTACGCGGCCGACGCCACCTGCTCCAACACCTACAACGTGGACCTGCACTCCACCGAACCGCTGCTCTCCAACATCACCTGGTACACCCAGCCCCGCGACTGGGAGGTCCTGCGCACCACCTCCCTCAACAGCGCGGGCGGCTCCGGCTGCCCGGGCTCGACCACCCGCGGTGAGTGGGACGTACGCGACCACCTCGCCGCCAACGAATGGCGCGGCAGCCTGACCTACGCCCTCTTCGCGTCGAACGAGTCCAAGACCACCGGCAACAACTCCTTCAAACGGTTCACCCGCGACAAGAACAACCTGCCGTTCCTGTACATCGAGTACAACCGGCCGCCCTACGACCCGTGGGCCCTCGGCATGACCCCCACGCCGCAGAACGCGAACGGCAACGGCTGCGGCTGGGTCGGCGCCACAGGCTACGGCGGGCTCCGCATTGACGCGTGGGTCGGCGATCCGGACGACCAGCCCAACGATGCGCATTTCCTGGTCCACGACGTCAACGGCGCCGTGGCCTATGACAGCGGGTGGGGCAATGACGCGACCGGCACGCACTGGGCCGCCGCGTATCCCACCAACCTCTCCGACGGCCACAGCTACTGGTGGGAGGTCCAGAGCGCCGACCACGACATGACGTCCAACCGGGTGAAGGGCTGCACCTTCAGCATGGACACCCAGGCGCCGTCCGTCCCGGTCGTCACCTCGGCCGAGTACCCGCCGTCCGGCACCCTGCCCGGCTCCACCAAGTACATCGGCCAGCCCGGCACCTTCACCATGAAGTCCGCCGACGCCACCAGTGGTGTCCTGTACTACGAGTGGGCCTTCAACTCGGCCATCCCCGTGGGCGGTGCCAACCGTATCGACGCGGCCGCCGACGGCAGCGCCGCCATCCCGCTGACTCCGACGACCTGGGGCACCAACATCCTGCGCGTCCAGTCCGTGGACCGCGCGGGAAACCGCTCGCAGCAGCTCACCTACACCTTCTACGTCCCCGACAACCCGAACGCCAAGACCACCCTCGGCGACATCACCGGCGACGAGCGCGTCGACTTCGTCGCACCGGCGGACAACGGCGACCTCGTCGTCTACCCGACCGCCGTCGACCCGGCGGCCGGCGGTGTGATCGCCTCCAACGCGGCGAACAGCCCAGAGGGCAAGGGCTGGGGCAACGGCACCCTGATCACCCACCGCGGCGGCAACGGCATCCGCATCGACGACCTGTGGACCCATCGCAACGGAGAGCTCTATCTGTACCGCAACTCGCTCGGCTACGGCGGTGTCGAGGCCAACGGTGGGCTCTACTTCACCACCTCCAAGCAGGCGACTGTCACGCGTCCGCCTGCCTTGACGTGCACAGTGGCAGCCACGGGCGCTCCTTGTGGCAGCCTCGACTACGCGTCGAACTGGGCGGCAACCAAGCAGATTCTCGCTGTGGGTGACGCCAGGCCGGAAGCGGGAGCCGACCCTCGGAACGACCTGATCACCGTGGAGAGCGACGGCAACGGCAGTCGCCTGCTGCTCTTCCAGGGCGTGGGAGCCGCCGGCGTCCTGGAGAGACCACTTGTGCTCGCCTCAAGTCCTTCCGGCTGGGAGAACCTCACCCTCATCGCCCCCGGCGACGCCACCGGCGACGGCCTCCCCGACCTGTGGGCCCGTGACAACACCACCGGTGACGTCTACCAGTACGCCAACGTCGCCGGGAACCCCTCGGCCCTCGGCGACCACACCAAGCGCACCAAGATCGGCTCGGGCGTGAAGGCGAGCACCCACCCCGTCGTCGGCACCTCCGGTGACACCAGCGCCGACGGCGTGCCCGACCTGTGGGCCCTGGACAGCCAGCACCGGCTGCGCACCTGGGACGGCGTCGCCACCTCCGGGAAGGTCACCGGCTTCCGCGCCGGCCACACCATGGGCGACGCCCGGATCTCCACCTCCCACTGGAAGCTGAACGAGGACGCCGGCAACAGCGCCATCGACCTCCGCCGCCGCAACAACGCCACGCTCAGCGCCACCGGCGCCACCCGGGCCGACGACACCGTCGCCGGCACCGTCACCAAGGCCGTCATCCTCGACGGAGCCACCGGTACCGTCACCGCCGCCAAGGCCGCCGTCGACACCAGCCGCAGCTTCACCGTCTCCGCCTGGGCCAGGTCGAAGAAGCCCACAGGAGTCCTGCTGAGCCAGGAGGGGGCCCACGCCAGCGGCTTCATCCTCTGGCACGACCAGGACGGCACCTGGCGGTTCGGCATGTCCAAGAAGGACGACGACAACTGGGACTACGACCAGACCACCACCATGAACGACGCGGCCAAGGTCCAGCCCGAGGTATGGACCCAGCTCACCGCCACCTACGAGGAGAAGACCGGTCTGATCGCCCTCTACGTCAACGGCACCCTGGCCGGCACCGGCTACCACGCGAAGGCCAACGCCTGGAACGCCACCGGCCCCCTGGTCATGGGCCGGTACAAGACGGCGAGCAAGCCGTCCTCGTTCTTCGAGGGCGGCATCAGCAACGTCGCCGTCTACAACCACTCCACCGTCCCCACCGCGACCGGCACCAAGCTCATCTCGGCCCTGAGCTCCGCCAAGTGCGTGGACAACGCCGGCGGCACCAGCGCCAACGGCAACCGCGTCCAGATCTGGGACTGCAGCAACACCAACGAAGACCTGGCCCAGAAGATCACCGTCACGGAAGAAGGTGAACTCCGCGTCGGGGGAATGTGCCTGGACATCGCCGGAGGCGGCATCGCCAACGGCACGCAGGTCCTGCTGTGGACGTGCGCCACGGGCGCCTGGAACCAGCAGTGGCTCCCCACCGCGACCGGCGGCTTCTACAACCCGACCTCCAACCGCTGCCTCGATCTCCCGGGCGCCCGCCTCGACAACGGCAACCGGCTGGAGATCTACGACTGCGCCTACGGCAACAACCAACGCTGGCTCGCCCCAGGGCTGGCCTCACCCCTGGGCGCCGCCGGCTGACCCCGGCCACTGACCGCAGCCGCTGACCGCAGGCCCGTCTCTCTCCCCAGCCCGGCAACAAGGGAGGAGGCGGGCCTCGCAGCATGTACAGGGTTTTCCGCCCCCATCGAGTCATCCGGTGCCCCTTTCGACGATCAACGTTGCCCGCCACTTGGCCGATCGGGCGCCCCAGGGAATTGTCAAAGAAGTCACTGCTCGGCCTTGCGGCCGCGGTGGCGTTCAGTGCGCTTCCCGCATTCGTTTCGACGGCCTCCGCGGACCCCAGCTGCATCACCACTGCGAACGCCACCGTTTCGGGCGGGGACACGGTGACGGTCAGGGTGAGCAGCAACCCCTGCGGCCGCCAGGTGCGCGCCTGGGCGGAGTGTGTGACCGAGAACGGCTGGACCTCGCGGAAGACCGGTTCGTTCATCAGCGGAACGGGATCACCGCGCCTGGGCGTACGAACGGCCTGCGCCGCTCTGGAGCCGCCCCGCCGCGCGCTCGCCGGGCCTCGGGTGCGGCAGGTCGAGATGGGCCAGGAAGGCCTGCCCGGCGGCGTCCTCTCCCAGCCGCCGGGGCAGCCCGAGAGACGCCTCCTGCGGGATACCGCCGGGGTTGTCCATGCAGCCCACGCACACTTGGACCGGTACGTCGGTGAGTACCGCGGCGTGCAGGCCGGCGGTGTGCCCGGACTCCTCCGCCACGATGCCCATGGCGCGAAGCGCGGTCCCGGACGCCGGAATCCACTGCCGGGGGGAGAACGCCGGCGGGGACGAACCCGCCCCGTCCGCCGATCGAATGAGCCGCTGCACGGTGGAACGACTCAGTCCGATCCGGCTGGCAATCGACCGCAGCGCATGCGGGCCGGCCCCCATTTCCCGTAGGACACCGAGGACTTTGAAAGCGCGATCGAAAACGCGCTCACGTCTGCCGTCACCGTGGAGCAGGGCGCCCAAAAAGATGTCTCCTTCTCCGGTTTCACAAGGCGGAATTCGCCGCGACCGACCACCTGAAAGCCAGGAGCGCCGGCCATTCGCCTGTCAAGAACATCCGGGAACATGTGGATGACATGATTTCGGCAGAGGTTCGACATCGCCTCTTCCTAGGGTGAATGCAGCGAGCGGGGCCGTGGGGACCCGCTCCATTCACCAAGGAGCAAATGATGGACTCGCGGCGCGTGGTCCCCGACCTGGCCCAGATCTCCGGCGTGTTCTGAGCGGCCCCCAGACAGCAGACGCAACCGAGGCCGAATCAGAAAGAGGTCGTGGACGTGGACGTTATCGATGTCGGCGGCCTGTTGGCCGTCGCGGCCGGCGCGGGGTGGGTCGACGCCGTCGTGGGAGGCGGTGGGCTGATCCTGATCCCGGCCCTCCTCCTGGCCTTTCCCTCCCTGCCGCCGGCCGTTGCCCTGGGCACGAACAAGGCGACGGCCATCGCGGGGACGACCGTCGCCGCCGTCACCTATGCCCGGCGCACGAAACTGCCGCACTCGGTGGCGTTGCCGGCCGCGCTGCTCGCCGTTCCCGCCGCCGGGTTCGGAGCGCTGTCGGCGTCCATGGTCCCCAAGGACTGGTTCCGGCCCGTGGTCATGGCCCTGCTCGTCGCCGTCGCCGTCTTCGTGGCCATGCGTCCGCGGTTCGGTGCGGTCGAGGGCGAGGGAATGGTCGGCCGGCGCAGGCGCATCCTCGTGATCGCCTTCGCGGGATGTGGGATCGGCTTCTACGACGGGGTGTTCGGGCCCGGAACGGGGACCTTCCTGATCCTCACGTTCACGGGCCTCCTGTCGCTCGAATTCCTGCAGAGCTCGGCGCTGGCCAAGGTCGTGAACGTCGGGACCAACCTCGGGGCGCTGTGCGTCTTCGCCGCCCAGGGCCAGGTGCTGTGGACCCTCGCGGCAGGCATGGCCGTCTGCAACATCGCCGGTGCCGCCCTCGGCGCCCGGACCGCCCTGACCCGAGGGTCCGGGTTCGTACGGGCCGTCCTGCTCGTGGCGGTGGCCGGCATGGTCGTCAAGCTCGCCTTCGACCAGTTCGGCTGAGTCGGTGATGTCCGAGCGGGCCTTCGATCCCCAGGACGCGACTCTGCCCAACGCCGTGCAGCTGGAAGGCCGGTACGACGCCGCACGCATGCGCGCGGAGCTCGCCGCGTTCGCGGCCGGCTCGGGCACCGCGTTCGGCGCCGCCGGCGGACGCCGGGTCCTGCCCCTGCGCAGCCCGGGCGGGGACCCTCGGCGGACGGACGCGGGCGGTCCGAACGTCCACGGCTTCCGCGCGACACCCTGGCTGCGCCGGCTGCCGTACTTCGGCAAGGTCATCGACAGCCTGCCCGGGCCCGTGCGAGGGGCCCGGCTGTGGGCGACGGCGAGTTCCGGCTGCGCGGCTGGAGCGAGGAGAGGACCGTACAGATAACCGCCGGACCCCGTCGCCAGGCCGTCCTGCGCATGAGGGAGGGAACGAACACGTACGTGGTCCGGCGGCCGCTCTCATGAAGGGACGGTGGCCACCATCCGACCCGACCGGCCCGGGCGGCCCAACTGGGCGAGAGCCGCGGTGAACAGGTCGAGACGCGCCGGCGCTTCCATCGCCCGGCACAGCTCCGCCCCCTCCTTCAGGACGGCGACGGCCCGGTCGAGGTCGCCGCCGCGGCGGGCGACCTCGGCCAGCGCGAGCATGATGTGCGCCTCCATCAACGGGTCGTGGATGTCACCGGCGAGCGAGAGGGCCTCGCGGAGCCGCTCGCCGGCCTGCGCCACCCGTCCGCTCATCACATCGGTCCAGCCCAGCCCCCACAGGGCGTAGCAGCGGCCGCTGAGGTCTCCGTTGGCCTGCGTCATCTCCAACCCGCGGGCGAACTCCGCCGCCGCGCCGTCGATGTCGTCGCGTGCCAGGCGGAGGTCGCCGATGCTGAGCCGCACCTGCGCCGCGCTGCGCCCTCCGAACCCGTCCACCACCTCCTCGGCCTGGAAGAGGAACGGCGCGGCCTCATCCGGTCTGCCCCATTCGAGCAGGGTCTGCCCGGTCCACCGGAGGACCTGCGTCTGGGCCTCCACGTCGCCCTTCCCCCTCAGGACCGTGAGCGCCTCCCGCCAACTGTCCAGCGCCTCCTCGAACCGCCCCTGGACGCGGTCGGCGCAGGCGATCTTGCGCAGGGCCAGGGCGAGACCGTACTCGTCCCCCACCTTCTCGAACAGCCGCCGGGACCTGCTCAGCAGGGGGATGGCCTGGTCGTACCGCCGCCTGGTGAGGTGGAGGTCCCCGAGCCCCAGCAGCATTGCCGCCATGCCCCTGCCATTCCCATTGCGTTCCGCGGCGTCGAGGGCGGCCTCGTGCGTGGCCTTCCAGTCGTCGAAGTGGAACCGCAGGCTGAACAGGCAGCGGGTCGTCGCCGCGAGGTCCCAGGCCAACTCGTCGTGGCCCTCGTACGCCAGCTTCTGGCAGAGCGCCGTGAGCAGGCTCCGGTCCGCCTCGTACCATCCGAGCCAGTCCCGCCCGACCGCCTCCAGTACGTCGGACCGGGTGCGTCCCCGGTCGGCGAGGCCGTGGACCGTGGCGAAGTCCCCGCCGCACACGCGCTGGTGCGCCTGGTCCGTCATGGCCAGCGCGGCCGTTCCCAACCGGAGCAGGGCAGCGGACCGTTCCTCTCCCGGCTCCATCTCCTCGACCAGGGTGACCGCGTAGAGGCGGACCAGATCGTGCATCCGGTACCGCGGCCGTGTCGAGCCGGCCGGAGTGGTGACATCGAGCAGGCGGGCGTCCAGCAGCTCCTCCAGCAGGTCCTCCGCGTCGGCGAGGGGTACCTCGACCAGGGGAGCGCAGATCCATTCGGAGAAGTCCGACGCGCCGGCCAGCGCGAGCCTGCGGAAGAGGATCCGCGCCCGCGGGCTGATGCCCTGGTAGGACATTTCGAGGCAGGCCCGCACCTCCAGGTTCTCGTGGGCCAGCTCGTTCAGCCGTCGCCGTTCGTCGGCCAGCCGCGAGGCCGCTTTGCGCAGGGGCCAGTGCGGCCGGGCGGCGAGTTTGGCCCCTACGATGCGCAGCGCCAGCGGCAGCGTCCCGCAGTACTCCACGATCCGCAGCGCCACGTCCGGCTCGGCCGCGACCCTCCCCGCCCCAGCGAGACCGGACAGCAGCTCCAGCGCCTGGGCCTGGTCCAGCACCTTCAGCTCGACCGTGCACGTCACGGGGACCGTGGCCAGCCGCATCCGGCTGGTCACCACGACCGCGCAACTCTCCGTACCGGGGAGCAGGGGCAGCACCTGCCGTGCGTCGCCCGCGTCATCGAGAACAATGAGCATCCGCTTGTCGGCGACCAGACTGCGGAACATCGCGGCGCGCTCGTCCAGCGACTCCGGGACGTTCCCCTGCGGCCCGAGCTCGCGCAGGAACCGGGCCAGCGCCTCCTCCGGAGCCAGCGGGGCGTCGCTCATGCCGTGCAGGTTGACGTACAGCTGTCCCGCGTCGAAGACGGACCGCAGCTTGTGGGCGGTGTGCACGGCCAACGCCGTCTTCCCCGTGCCGCCCGCTCCGACCAGCGAGACGACGGGCACCGATGCGGATCCCCTGGTCAGGGCCGCCTCGACGGTGAGCTGCTCGGTGGTGCGGCCGGTGAACTCGGCGAGGTCCCCCGGGAGCTGACACGGCCCGGTCGGCCCGCTGTGGGCGCCGGCCTGCGGAGCCGGGAGGGTCGTCGGGACGGACATCGGCGTCGGAGCCGGTACCGGAGCCGGTGCCGGTGCCGGTGCCGGTGCCGGTGCCGGTGCCGGTGCCGGTGCCGGTGCCGGTGCCGGTGCCGGTGCCGGTGCCGCAGGCGACGCGATCGCCCCGGGCAACACGCCTGCCGCAGGCGACGCCGTCTGCCCGAGAAGCACCTGCTGATGGAGTGCCTGCAACTCGGGGCCGGGCACGACCCCCAGCTCCTCCCTCAGCAGATCGGCGGTGTCGCGGAACAGCCGCAGGGCATCGGCCTGCCGACCTTCCCGCGCCAGGGCCAGCATGAGCACACCGCGCGGCTTCTCCAGCAGGGGATGCTGCCGTATGAAGGCCGACAGCTCCGAAATCAGTTCCTCGTGGTGCCCGAGGTCGAGCTGTAGCTCGGAGCAGGCCATGCGGATCGCCGCGTGCTCCTCCTCCCAGCGGTGCACATCCGGCTGCCACACGTGCCGGCTCACCCCGGACAGGACCGGCCCCCGCCACAGGGAGAGCGCTTCCTTCAGGCGGGAGAGCGCCGTCTGCGCGTCCCCGTCGGCCAGGTGCCGCTGGGCATCGGCCCGCAGATCGCGCACGGCGTGGGTGTCCAGCCATACCCCGGCCATCGGAAAGCGATAGCCGGGGGGCTGGGTGACGACCGTCTCGCCGCGCGCCCCGGCACTCCTGAAGCGCCGCCGCAGCATGGACATGCACGCCGCGACCTGATTGGCCGGATCGGTCGGCGGCTCACCTTCCCAGATGCTCTCGACCAATCGCCCGGTGGGAACGACGTTGTCGGCGCTAAGGAGCAAAGATCCCAGAGCCGCTTGCAACCGGGGCGCGGTGATGGGTACCGACACCCCCTTGACCCTGACGTCCAGCGGCCCGAGCAGGCGCACTTCCACAAGTTCTTCCGCTGTTCCCCGTAACACCAAATCCCCCTGGTCCACTCTCGCCAGACGGTACATCAGTGCAGGTCAAGGCCATGCAATCAAGTGATCACCCTCACAGCGCCGGCTTCGCCGACCCGTCGACAACCAGCCATGAGCCACACGCCCCACAGGGTCGATTCCCGGCCGCTCCCCGTAGGCCGAATCCCGACGGTCCACCTCGGCAAGGAGCTCACCATGGCTTTGTTACGGCAATGCAAATACGGGAAGCGGCTTTGCCGTTGAGTTGGCTCCCTCCTACACGGCCAATCGTTCGAGGAAGCCGACGTGGCGGGGAATCGCGCCCGCCTCGGTGTGGGTCAAGGCCTTGGTCGACGAGCTCACGCCGGATGCACACCCGCCGGTTTGTCCGTCTGGCCACGGCCATCACCTCCTTCGGCGTACGGTGTGCGATCTCTGGCGAGGGAGTCGAGATGGCTGAGCAACAGAGTCCGGACTGGGCGCGTGGCCTACTGGCCGTGGGCCTGCTGCTGTTCATCGTGGGGTTCTGGGTCTCGTTGTGGCTGACGGCGGTGGGCGGCCTGATGATCCTGTTCGTGGGCGTGTCCACGGCCGGCGAGCGCCGTGCGAGTGGTCGGCCGCCGGAAACGCTGCTGAACCCTGGTGACCGGCCGTGGCGGAAACCGTCTGGGGAGTAGGCCTGCCGCACAGTGGCGTCTGACTGCGGTCAGGTTGTTCGAGCCGACGTCTTTGAAGACGTACTCGACAGGGTCGAAGCGGGCGGCCGGCAGGGTGCCGGTGAAGGCGCCGCCTGCGGTGGTGTCGCAGACGAGCCTCCGGTCGATCGGGCTGCGGGTGAGCGCGCTCGTTTTCCGCTTGATGTCCTGGGGTACTCGGCCGTTGACGATCTCGATGCCGGCGGGGGCGGCGAGCGTGGCAGTTGCCGAGGGGGTGGTTGCGTGGACGCCGTTCGTAGGGAAGCACGGGCGATTCTGGATCAGTTCACCCGCGATGGACATCTGGGAGAGAGTGCGACGGGGCGCACCAGATGGGGGACGTGGGACCAGGTCACACCCGCCTGGGTTCTCCTGCTCAGCCTCAAGTCGTTGCTGCTCATCCGCTGGGAGGAAGGCCGCTCCGGTTCGGAACTGTTGCCCGAGCTTCCGTCTGGGATCTCCCGCCGTGCAGCCGACCAGCTCATCGAGGCCCTGCTTGGCAACCTCTCGGCTGCACGCGTCGCGCGAGAGGAAGGAACGCTGACCCTGAAAGGCGTGCTCACCCTGTTGGCCGGAGCCATCGCTGAAGAGAGGTTCACGGAAGAGGAGATCGACCACCTTCTCCAGGCGGCGCTGGAAATGGGGAAGGAAGTGGTACAGGCCGACGACCTGCTGCGTCCTCTCTACCGTGGCGTCGATGTCGGGCCGTGGGACGTGCGTGAGACGGGTTGGCAGGGACTGAACCTGACCGATCTGGGAGGGTTGCGAATCCCGCAGGAGTCAGGACTGAAGATCCAGCTCAAGCAAGCAGTGCCCGGGCCGTCCGCTGAAGAAGTGGTGCTGATCCGCGACACGACGGCGGCCTTGCAATTGCAGGCCTTCCGTTCGGACGAAAGTGCGTGGTGGGACGTCGTCCGGGCCAAGCTGCAGTCGGATATCCGGGCCCGAGGGGGTGAGGCGGAGCCGTGGGCCGGACGAGTGGGTGTCGAGCTCAGGGCAGTGGTCCCTGTCGTCAGTGACGTCCACGGGCGGGACTCGATGACCGTTCGGTTCCTCGGATGCGACGGTCCGGGGTGGCTGCTGCGTGGGGTCGTGACCGGCGAGGTGGCACAACCCGAGAGCCGTGACGACTGGGCGTACGCGTACTTCGAACGGGTCGTAGTCGTCCCCTCCTACATTGCACCCGCTCAATCCGTCTCGGCCGCACCCGGCACCTACGCTCCCGCGGCGCCGCCGCGGCCGGGTCGGGTGATCTCGTTGCGTCTGCCGTCCAGGTAGGTCGAACAGCAGCCATCGCGCGAAGCTCTCGACCGGCTCGGAGGGGGACGCGAGAATCTGGTCATGCCTCAGATCCCCGTTGACCGTCCCGAGTCCTCGGATTCCGCGCTTGTCGCGTTCCTTCGCTCCAGGGTTGAGGACGACTGGTATCACGCACGTGACGCCATGGTGGAGGACGGAGAGTGGAAGGCTGAACGGACCGTTGTCGTGCTGGACACCGGCGCCGAGATCCCAGACATCTACCTCGGCACGGCCGACCACATCGCCCGGTTCGATCCTGCACGAACCTTCAGAGAGGTCGAGGCCAAGCGAGCCCTCCTGGATCTGTACGAAACCGCGCAGGCGACCGGCCTGACAGCCGAGTACCTTGATGGTCTTCGACAAGCACTGGCCTTGCTCGCCTTGGCGTACGCCGATCACTCCGACTACCGCGAGAGCTGGAGGTCGTAGCTGAAGTCGCCGGCCCCATGGCCCCGAGTCAGTCGCCGGGGACGCCGGGTGATCAAGGCCTGGCATCATCGCTCGGTGAGTGAAGCGAGCATGTCGACTGCAGGGGTCGTCGAGTCACATGTCCGGGCGTTCTTCCAGATCCACTCGGTGGAGGCCGTCGACCGCGACCTCGGGCCGGAACGGCGATAGGTGGTGCCCGATCTGCGAGTTCATTCAGTGTGTCGGCCGCCTGAGATCCCACCCTCCGCGGTCGCCGTGCGTGGTCGCCGGCACAGTCTGGGCTTTGACATCAGGTTCTCGACTTGCTCTTCGGCCTCAATCCGGTCAGGTGAGTGTGTCCAAGTCGATGAGCAGCTGGGCGACATCGAGGCCCGTGGTGAGGTACTCCTCGAAGATCCGGTTGTTCAGGGCTGAGGAGGATCGTTTCTTCCGGATCGTGTCGATGGCCGTCGCCGTCTCCCAGCCCAGCTCGATGAGGGCTTGGGCCACGACGAGGCCGGAGCGGTTGTAGCCGGAGTGGCAGCGGACCAGGACGGTGCGCCCGGTCCGCACCGCCAGGGCGGCGGTGCGGGCGAGCTGCTGGACCGTGTGGATCTGCCCGGCCGTGAGCGGTCTGTCGGGCATCTCGGCGACCAGGTGCTCGATGCCCGGATCGGGTCCGTGACCGGGACGGCTGAACAGGCTGATGACCAGCCCGAACTCGGTGCCGACGACCGCCGCGTGCCCTTCGCCCAAGGGGTCGGTCCAGTGGTGACCGCCCATCCACAGTCCTGCTGTGATCTCGTTCCAAGGGTCACGCGGATCGGGAACCCCGCGGTCCTTCTGACGTGTCTTCAACGTGATTCCCCTCCGGATGGGTGAATCAGTCAGCTCCCGGTCCATGTCCACGTTCCATGTCCACGGCTCGAGTGTTCCGTCGAGCCGCTCATGCTGCTCGCGGACGCAAACCATTGGGCGTTCGAAGACTACGGCCCGCTCGTCGGCCCGGAGTGCCACTCACTCAGGTACGGCGCCAGGTGCAGAGCTTCCTCGCTGCCGATCATTGGCCCACTCGGCCGTCGATCCGTTCGCGCAGCAGGTCGGCATGGCCGCAGTGCCGCGCGTACTCGGCGATCTGCGCCACCAGGATCTCGCGAAGCGGCGCCTCCCCCGTCCGCGTGCCGAGGTCGGCGAAGTCGGCGATGAAACGGTCGGTCACCTCGCTCTCGGCCCTCCATTGCCGCCAGGCGTCCTCCATGACCGCCGGGTCGGCGATCGCGCCGTTCCAGTCGCCGTCGCGGTCGTCAGGGGTGCGGTAGATCCTGGGCAGGTCCTCGCCGGCCATCCGGCGGAAGTGCCGTTCGTCCTCGGCCATGTGCCGCACGAGCCCGAGCAGGGACATCGTGGACGGCGGCACGGAGCGCCGGGCCATCTGTTCGGCGTCCAGGCCCGCACACTTCATCTCGATGGTCAGGCGGAAATGGCGCAGGCTCTCCAGCAGCGTGGCGCGTTCGCCGACCGTCTCGAGTTCGGTCTCACGCGGGTCGTCATCCGGGTCGACCCACATGTCGGGGTAGCGGGTGGAAGGGGTCCACCGCGTCACCACTGCCTCGTTGCGCTCGCCTGAGTCCATGATCGCATCGTGGCGTGCGTCGATTCCGTCCGCCACTGGTTTTCGGTGGCGGATCCTGCCGCCCGGCGGGTCCCGCCCGACCGCGCCCGTGCGGCCCGGCAACCCAGCTCCCCCTCCCCCGCGCCTTGCTCGTCCTGCCGAGGTTCTGTGGTGGGCGTGGGCGGGTGGGCGGGCCTGGGACTCCCGGCCCGCCCACCGGGGCCGTCAGGCCGCCAGCGCCGCGCGGAGCGTCGAGGGCCCCAGTCCGAAGGACTCGCCGATATCGCTGTCGTCCACGAGAAACGGACGCTCGGACATGTAGTTCATCTCGGCGAACTCCCGCCACAGCGGATCGGTGAAGGAGAGCAGCGCCACGTCCCGTTCGGTGAGCGGCTCCAGCCGCGGTTCGGGCGCTCCGTGGAGTTCGGCGAGCTCGGTCGCGGCCCCGCGCAGGGTCGTGGTGATGACCGGGGCGTGCCACGCCCGTCCCCATGCCCGGTCGTCGTCGCCGCCGACCGCCACCAGCGCCGCCGCCACGTCCTCGGTGTACGAAAACGAATGCGCCGCGTCGGGGTTGCCGTGGACGAGGGCCAGTTCGCCCTCTAGGACCCGGGGCGCGACCAGCAGGGTGAACGGCGAGACCGCACCCGGGCCCAGGTACTGGCCGGCCCGCACCTCGGTGACCCGCAGCCTCCCTTCGTCGTGGGCGTTCTTGGCCTGCCGCCACAGCTCGGCCCTCACCCGGCCCTTTCGGGTGTGCGGGGCCAGCGGGGTGCGCTCGGTGACCGGCCCGGTGGTCCGCTGGTAGCCGTAGTGGTTGCCGAGCATCACGTAGTCGGCCCCGGCCCGCTCGGTCGCGGCGAGGATCGAGGCGAACAGCGGCGGCATGGTCTTCGGCCAGGTGTGGTAGGCGGTCATGGCGGCGTTGAAGACCGTGGCCGCTCCGATCAGTGCCTCGGCCAGCTCGTCGGTGCGGCCCGCGTCCAGTGCGATCCGTTCGATACCGGGGTGGTCGGGGCCGCTGCCGCTGCGGGTGATCAGACGGACCCGCTCACCTCTGTCGGCCAGTTGCCTGGCGGTCGCGGCCCCGGTCGCGCCCGCCCCGATGACGACTGATTCAGCCATGACGTTGTCTCCGTATTCCCGCATTCGCGTATTCCCTCAAGAGCGCTTCCCCGGAGGGGGAAACGCGGTGCGCGGGGGCCCGACCGCGAGCCCAACTGTGCCGTGCCGCCGCAGGGTAGGGTCAGTGGCCTGAAGGTCATGAGGTCCAAGGATCCAGCCATGCATCGTGTCGCCGTCCTGGCCGTCCCCGCGGTCAAACCCTTCGACCTGTCCATGCCGTCGGCGCTTCTCGGCGCCGTCGAACTCGACGGACACCCCGGCTACGAGGTGACGGTGTGCACCGCCACGCCCGGTGCGGTCGCCGCCTCCGGTGGTATCGAGGTGGTGATCAGGCACGGCCTCGATGTGGTCGCGACGGCGGACACGGTGATCGTTCCCTCGACCGCCAACCGGCACGACGCCGAGCCCGCCGTACTGGACGCCTTGCGGGAGGCGGCCGCCGCGGGCAAGCGCGTGGCCTCGATCTGCAGCGGCGCCTTCGTCCTCGCCCAGGCCGGACTCCTCGACGGCCGTGTCGCCACCACCCACTGGGCTCTCGCCGAGGAACTCCAACGCTCCTTCCCCGCGGTGCGCGTGGACGCCGACCGGCTGTTCGCCGAGGACGGGCGGATCATCACCGGCGCGGGCTCGGCCGCCGGGATCGATCTGTGCCTGCACCTGATCAGCTGCGACCACGGCGCCGCCGCGGCCAATGCGGCGGCCCGCGCCGCAGTCGTCACCCCGGTGCGCCACGGCAGTCAGGCTCAGTTCGTGCGGACCCCGCTGCCGGCCGAGACCGACTCCCCCTTGGACGCGGCCCGCATCTGGGCACTGCGGCACCTGGACCAGCCGATCTCTCTGCACGACCTGGCCGGTCAGGCCAAGGTTAGCGTGCGGACCCTGACCCGCCGCTTCACGGCCGAGACGGGTGTGACCCCGTTCCAATGGCTACTCCAGCAGCGGCTGTTGCGGGCCCGCGAGCTGCTGGAGACCACCGATCTCACGGTCGACCACGTGGCCGGCCGCAGTGGCCTCGGCTCCGGCGAGTCCCTGCGCCAGCACTTGAACCGGCATATCGGCATGACCCCGGCCGCTTACCGAAGTGCCTTCGCCCACCGCCCGAAAGCGAGGGCCGGTCGGTGACCGCGGCTGTCTCGGCGGCGCGAGTCGCCCGCTGCGCGGCCCGGGCGCACATCAACACCACTGCCCTGCTCGGCGCTGTCCGCTCCCACGGTCGTGGCCGGGACCTGATCCGATTCGTACGAATACCGTATGCCCGATGACGGAGGAGCTGGAGCTGGAAGTGGCGACGCTCCCAGACCGAAGCAGGTTGCCGAGCCGATGACCGAAACGTCGCCCACAATGCAGATGATCACCTTCTCGGCCTGGCGGGATGCCGCCCCGCACTCGGGCCACCCAGCGGGGCGGCGGCACTACGTCACCTTGGCTGAACTCCTGGTCCGACTGGGAAGCTACGGACTCGGGCTGACCTGGAAGGCCCGCCTCTTCGACGATGAGCCACACCCGGCGTTCGCCCGGATGACGAAGGCCTCGGTGGACACCGGAATCCCCACCCTTGAGCTGCTGGCCATGGACGCACCGTACCTGCAGGCGGTCGACGGAGACTTCGAGGGGTATGCGGGTGGCGAACCGATATTGACCCTGCGGGAGTTCGACAGTTCGAGCTGGGATGTCCGTACAGCCGACGCGTGGGTGCTGAGTGAGATCCGACGGCACTACCCGGACGCCAGACCCATGACTTCGGACGAGTGGGACGCCACGAACTGATCTTCCGAGGATGGAGCGACGTGGCCGGTGGCACCGCACGGGCTGGGCACGAGCTCGTCCGGCAACCGAACTCCCATCTGCCTCACGGCGCCGCCGAGCAGCTCGACCGCGGTGCCCTCCTCCGCCTCCGCCGTGAGACCGTCCCCCTCGAATGCGTCGGCTACGGCGTCACCCAACCCCACAGCGAACTCGTCGCCGACAACGCACCTGTCACCTACCAGATGGTCCGCGCCCACATCGCCACCCTGCGCACTGCTCCGGCCGACGCTCCGACCCGGCCGCTGACGGTGCGCCAGGTGACCGGCCGGCTCACCCGGCACCCCACCGCGGCGAGCCAGGATGACCGCGCAGGCCTGAAGGATGTCCTGGCCCGCTGCCCCGAACTGGACACAGCCGCCGGGCATGTCCGCGACTTCGGCGAGATACCCAGCGATCGTCAGGGTGCCAGGCTCCCCGCCTGGATCGGCGCGGTCGACGCAGGCCAACTACCTGGCCCTACCGGCTTCGCACTCCATCTGCTCCGGGACCTCGATGCCGTGGCGGCGGGGCTCACCCTGCATTGGAACTCCGGCAGCATCGAGGGAGCCGTGAACCGCGTCAAGAAGATCAAGCGGCAGCTCTACGGCCGAGCCGGATTCGAACTACTTCGCAAGATGATCCTGCTGCAGTAGCGCCTCTCTGTGGCTTCTCCGTGTCGCTGGCCGGCGCTCTTGAGGTCAGAGTTCGGTCGTCCAGATCCCCGCAGGTTGCTCACTCGGTCGTAGCCACAACTGGCGCTGCGACTCCTGATGCCTTTCCTCGGCCGGTTCCTCCCGATGAAGTGGTCATCCACGTTCGGACGTGCGACTCGCAGAACATGGAGAGGTGGGAGGTACGTCAGGCTTTGGTGCCGGGCATGCCGCTGGTGACGACGATCGTGGCCACGTCGCCGGACTTCGTGCGGCCCAACCAGACGACGCCACCCGATTCAGCCATGAACGTGACCAGATCGGCCTGTTGCGACTCGTCGCGCACCCGCTCGCACCATCCGGGCAGCCGTTCTGTTTCACGCGGCACCGGACTGCCGTCCTTGAATGCGCGAAACGGCGCGGACAAGGTCGTCCACGCACCGGCGTCGGCGAAGCAGCCGACATTCGCGTCGGAGTAAAATCGGGGTTCCTTGCCTGGCTGAAGCCTCTCGATGTCGTCGCCGACACCCAAGCCCATCTCCCACACGATCACTGGGTCGTCGCTGATACACAGGCGCGTCGCGGCACACTCAACGCCATCGAAGTGCTCGCCGAAGAACTCGTACGGGCCCGCCGTCCACGCGATCTCCACCCGGTAGACGCCCGGCGGAATACTCACCGCCAGCTCCCGCGGGGGCCTTGTCGGCAACTCTTGCTCGTATCTCGAGACGTCGTCGTCGTCGAACGGAGCATCGACGACAAGACGGCCGCTGGGTATGCGCATGGTGGTCACCTCCTCGATCTCGGTCACAACGATGGGCGTTGTCGGATCGTCGTACACCGTCCCCAGGTGAGCGCCGGGCGTGAAAGCCGTCTCCAGGTACCAGGCGGCCTCAGGCCCAGCTGCCAGCCGCGCGTCGCCGACCCATTCCATGTGTCACCCCTCCTCGCCGCCCGGCCGGGCGGTCAACCAAAACGTACGTGGGCCCGCTGACATCGCCACTTCGCGCATCGTTCCCGAGGGCGAGCTACCGATCAAACTCACGGTAATGCCGAGACGATCTGGCATCCGACCGACCGCGAGGAAAATCCGTTGGCCGTCGGTGTTCCCTGCTGGAACGATCCTGGGATGGCCGACCACCGTGACGCTGTCCTCCGCCTGTGGGGTCGCCGGCTCTACGAGCGTCAGGGCGAGCCACTCGCCTGGGCGGAGGCGGTCCTGGAGGCTACCGGTCGCCCGCCGACCGCTGTCACCGCGGCGATGTCCGGCCGACTCGAGGCCCTCGCCGATTCCCCATCGGACCGCGCATGGCTGCTGTTCCGTACGGTCGCCAAGCTGGCCGCGAACCTGCGGGGTGACGGCCGCTACGACGCGGACGTCGGCACCCGCATCGGCCCGTTGGCCCTGTGGTTGGGCGAGCTCGAACCACCGCTCGCCGGCCCGCTCGGGGACGCGCTCGGACATCCGCCGGACGGGCCGACATCCCTCGTCAATGTTCACGCCGCCGAGTTGAGCAGGAACCGCCGCTCGATCCGACTGCGGGCGATCGATGCCTTGTTGGAGTGGGCCGAGCTCGGCCATCCGCAGGCCCGGGCGGCTCTGTCCGAGGTCGCCTCCGACCACCGGACGCAGGATGTCACCGTCTGGGCCAAGGCACTCAACCGGATCGCCCTGTTCGGCGACGCGAGCGTCGAACCGGGCCTACTGCGCGCGCTCGCCGACACCGGGCACCGCGGGGTGCGGTGGTCGGCGCTCGCCTGTGCCGAACTCGGCTTCCGCGGGGCCGTTCCGCTGATCACCGCCCTGCTGGAGCATCCCGATCCGATGGTCCGCGAGGGTGCCTGCGAGGCGCTCGGCCTCTTTGAGGAACGCGCCGCCGTGCCCGCCCTGGCAGCCCGGCTGAACGACGAGACCAACTGGGTACGCAGCAGGGCCGCCTTGGCGCTCGGCCGAATCGGCGGCGACCGGGCACTCGCCGTGCTCTGGCAGGCCATGATGGAACGCCGGAACCCGAAGGCCAGTCATCTCGCCTCAGCGATCGCTGCCTTCGGCCCGCCGGTGGTGGACGACCTGATTGCCCTGACCACCGATCCCGACCCGGACCTCCGAGCACTGGCCTGCCGCGCTCTCGGCTCCACCGCCGACGACCGGGCCCTGCCGCCACTGGAACGCCTCGCCGCCCACGACCTCGCCAGAACCACCCTCGGCGGCCTCGTGGCAACCGCCGCCAAGCAGGGACTGCGGACCGCGCACCGCATTCGCGCGCGCACCTGAACTGTCTGACCGTCGACAGCACGACCGTTGGGCTGTGGCATGGAGCGAAACGGAGTACCTCGACGGGTATCCGCACAAGCCCACCGAAGCGGCCGATCGAGGATTGATCCTGCACGATGAGGCCTGGCACTGGGCGATGCCGGCGATCCACGGCGATCGGTACGAGACGGATCATCCCGAGCTTGTTCATCCGTCACCTGACTGCCCCGCCCTCGAATCGCCATCCCGTGAGCAGATTCGAACGTCCATCACTCTCTGCGACTGCTCCCCAAGATCTGTGCCAGAACCCGGGACAATGACGGCGCTGTCGTCAGCGGGGACGTTCGTGCCGATCACCAGGGCGACCAGCGACTCCTGGGAATCCGGCACGGTAATCTCAGGTCATGCCTGAGACATCAGTGGCGCACTTCTACGACGAACTGGCCGACGACTACCACCTGATCTACTCAGACTGGGACGCGAGCATCCGTCGGCAGGGGGGCGCCCTGGACGCATTGATCGGCCAGGATCGCGCGGCGGTGCTCGACTGTTCCTGCGGCATCGGCACCCAGGCCATCGGCCTGGCTCTGCACGGGCATTGGGTCACCGGGACCGACATCAGCCCCCGCGCCGCCACCCGCGCCGCCCGGGAGGCTGCCCGCCGGAGCCTGAGCCTGCGCACGGCCGCCGCCGACATGCGGCGCCTCCCGTTCGCCGATGGCCAGTTCGACACGGTCGTCTGCGCCGACAACTCGCTGCCCCACCTGCTGACAGAGCAGGATGTGAACACCGCCCTGGCTGAGATGCGCCGAGTCCTGCGCCCCGGCGGCCAGTTGCTGATCAGCACACGGCCCTACGACGACCTGCTGCACGATCGTCCGGCTTCGACCCCGCCCCAAGTCTCCAGGGTCGCCGAGCCCGACGGCGGAGAGCGAACCGTCACCTTCCAGCTCTGGCACTGGCACGACGACGGGGAGCACTACGACTTGGAGCACTTCCAACTCCTCCCGGCAGGCGGAGAATGGCGCGTCCAGGTCCGCCGGACGACCTACTGGGCACTCGGCCGGGACCGGCTGGCCGGCCTCGCAGCCGAGGCCGGGTTCGTCGACCCTCAGTGGCGGATGCCGCAGGAGACTGGCTTCTTCCAGCCGCTGCTTGTGGCCCGCGCCGGCGGGTAGGTGGTTCCATCGCTCGGCGTGGGATGGCTGATGTCAGCCGGCCTTGGCTGCCTGCTCGACTCGTTCGAGACGATGGCGACGCTGCTCTTCTCCTCGCGTTTGGCCAAGACCTGGAAGAGGAGTTCGGCGCCGCGGCGGTCGAGTTCCATGTAGCCGAGTTCGTCGATGCAGAGGGGGTCGACGCGGCCGTAGCGGGCGATGGCCGGCCGAGCGGGCCTGTTCGAGCGCCGTCGCGCCGGGGAGGGCTCCCGGCTTGCGGGTCAGGGCCTCCAGGTAGTGGTCCGGATCCAGGCGGCAGCCGCACTTCGCGATCAGACGCTCGTACCGGGCGACTTTCACGTTCCGGTCGTAAACCACCAGGTGAGACGCGTGAAGCACGCCCTGGACCCGCTTGCCGATCAGCCGGACCGGCACCGAGTACCGGTTCGTACGACGAGCTCGTTCAGCTCGGCCGGCGAATCGACCTCGGGCACCAGGGCCAGTCGTAGCGCGAGTCAGGCCACCGCCTTGGAGCGCACCCGAACATCCTCACAGTCGTAGCGGACCTTGCTGCGCGGGACCCCGCCCAGCGTGCGAAGCGCGTGAACGTGCCCTTCGAAGAAGGCTTCCTGGCCGCAGGACGCGACGCCCCTTCTCTGCACTGTCGAGGGAGCCTGGGCGGATCCCGGTCAGAGAGCGATCGGGAGCTCCTCGATCCAGCAGTCGACTGACTTCGCGGTGATCACGGCCTGGGCGTCCTCGGCGTCGGCTCTGGTCAGGAAGACGCCCGCTCCGGTGACATCGGGTCCGTCGGGGCGGATCATCCGTGTCATGACGACGTAGACGTGGCGGTGACGCTCTCGTCGGATCAGGGCGTTCTCTTCAGCCGACAGCGCCTCGATGAGTTCTTCGGCCGAGGCGATGTCGAGGCCGGCATCGACTCCGCAAAGAGGCCGGCTGGGCCAGATGATCGGCCTGGCGGGGTAGAAGTTGTTGAAGAAGCTCTGCTGAGTGCGGCCGAGCACTCCTTCTGTCCAGCCGACGGCCATGGCAACCACGTAGTCGGACTCGCCTTGGCTCTCCAGAACGAAGACGTGATCGTCCCGGCCGAAGGACATGCCGGCGTGGTCGGCCTTGACCTGCTCGCTCTCGGCCTCGGTCGCGCATCTGATCGCCAAGCCGCGGTAGCCGGTACTGATCTTCACCACGGTGGCGGGCTTGAACAGCAGGTCAATCGTTGTTTCGGGCTCGCCGGGTTCGTCGGGTTGCCCGACACTCCGCATCAGGAGCTGGCTGTGGCTCGCTGTGTAGGCCAAGAGGTGGAACCTGCGCTCGCTGCGAAAGAGCTCCTTGCCGGGGATGAGCTGGTGATCGCGGTTGAGCCAGGTGCTGTCCATCATGGGCTTACGATCTCTGTCCCGCCCACGCCGGTCAATGTGATTGTTCAGCTGAGGGATCCGGCTCCGTTCTCTCCCAGCCCTGCTTGTGCCACTCCGTATCGCTGGGCTCGCGGTATTCCTCGCTGGGACGCTGGGTCCGGCGCTGGTCAACGAACTGCCGGTAGTGGCGGATGACCGTGATGCTTCCTTCGCGCCGCCCAGGACCTTGGTCTGCACGTAGATCCGGCCCTCGCCCGGGTGGATGTCGCCGATCGTCATGCCCGGCATCTCGGCGGCCCGCGCGCCGCTGGACAAGAACATGGAGAACAGCGCCCGGTCACGGTGGCAGCCGAGCGAGTTGAACAGGTCCTCGACGACATCGTCGGGGACCACCCGCGGCTCACGATCGACCTGCTTCTGCTGGTAGGCGCCCCGACGGTACAGCCGGAACGGCTCCAGCGGGTTGTGATGCGCCTCCAGCCGGCGCCCGTCACGGGATTGCGGTGGCTCCGGGGAGACCAACGGGCCCTGCCCGGCCCGCAGATGGTGGTCATGGAACGCCGCCGGCACCGACACCTCGTGGTTGATGGCGTCGCCGGGGCATAGTCCGACCGCAGGTACGGCTTGCCGGTGCGCGCGTTCAATGACCCGGAGCGGGCGCGTCCGGGCGGCGCCGGTCCCGCGCCGGGTTGTGGCACGTCCGCAGCCGAAGGACGAAGTTGCGTACGTCTACGCGGTTCGCACGGCTCCATTCGATGTTCACCGCGGCGAGGAACCGGAACCAGCGCGGCAGGTCAAAGGCATAGGAACGGCAGGAAGCAGGAGTGTTGCCGCAGGCCGGCAACGACCGCAGGAACTCACTTGCCGGCATGATCGCCCGCCCGGCGCCATCGAGCACCACCCAGGGCAGTGCGGCGGCAGTGGTCGCCTCCACTCTGCCGACCCGTGCCACCGCCAGGCCGGACACCTCGCGTTCGGTGATCACCGCATCGTGATCCATCGCGTCTCCGTCGCATCGGGAGTATCCCGAACGGAGGCTCCTCGCCCTCACCACGCCGAGGCGTAGGACACGCCGGTAGCGCGGTCAACGGGTCGGTGGACGGCCTTGCCTGCATCCCGATACTCCCGTGGCAAGCACCCCGGTGACTTCACAACTCGGTCTCTGGCTCAAGTTCCATGGCCTGGCCACACTGAGTCACGGATCGCCAGGTGGGGGCCACGGACGGGCACGGCTCTGGAAAACATGCGCCCGGAACCGGGGCCCAACTCGGGTGAGGCTGCCTCAGCCAGGGCGACCTGGCATGAGTTGATCATGAATGCTGGAACTCTTGACCCGATGGAGCGCCTGCTCGCAGAGCGGGCTTGCGAGCGCCTGGTCGTCGACTTCGTGCACCGGCTCGACCTCGGGGACCCGGGCTCGGTGGCGGACCTCTTCACTCAGGACGGCACCTGGGAATGGCCTGCGGGCGATCGCCGCATTGCAGGCCACGAAGCCCTGCGCACCTACTTCGGCAACCGGCCCGCAGACCGGCTGTCACGCCGTTTGTGCACCAACATCCTGGTTACCGTGACCTCGGCGGACACCGCCGCCGCCACCACCTACTTCACCACGTACCGTGTCGACGGCTACAGCGAAGGCCTCGTACCGCCGCGGCCCCCGGTTCAGGTGGGGCACTACGAAGACGCGTTCCGTAAGGTGGACGACACCTGGCTGCTCACCACGCGAACTCTCTTCCTCGCCTTCGCCGGTCCCACTGAACGCCTGGACGCACCCGGCCAGTCATGACCACGTACGAGACCTTCGTCGAGTGCCAGGCGGCGAGCGGAGCAGCCCAGCCGCCCTCGCTGAATCCCCGGAGTCCGATCCGTATCGCCCTTCATTGCTGCCTCGGGCGTCGTCCGAAGGGTGCCGACGAGTGCCGACGAGTGAACACTCGTCAGCACCCGTCGCCGAGGTTGATGCCGGCCGCGGCAGCCGCGTACACGACGTACAGCTGGATCAGTTCCATCGGAATCGCGAGAACGTTGAACCAAACGGTGGTGCCGGCGACAAGGCCCGGCCAGGTCTCCCCGAGCCGCAGTCCGTACCGTCCGCGGAGCCGTCGTGCGAGCAGCACGCACACCGCCACCGCCGCCAGGCCGAGGAGCACACCGGTCCACCCCGCGGCGTACTCCGTCACCGGGAAGGGCAGGTGCCGGCAGGCTTCGCGTTGCCGGTCGGCCCAGTCGTACTCGATCTCCTGCGTGTGCAGGGAAGTGGCCACACCGGCCACGGTCAGGAGCGGTACCAACAGGGCCGCCGTCACGGTGCCGGGCGTGACGGCACCGGGGCGCGGGGCAGCCGCATCGCGCGCCGCGCGATGCGGGCGGCTGACCGCGGTGAGGTCGGCTTCGGGGCGCATCATTCCGAGAGTTCCCTAACTCGGGTCGAGCGGGTGGATGCCGGTGCCCTCGTACGCCTCGGGGGTCAGGGCGAGCATGGTGACTGGCTCGCCCGACTTCGCGGCCTGCCAGGCGATGGCCGCGGGGTGGGCGACCGGCCAGTCGGTTCCGGGCCAGGACGCCACGTCCAGGCGTGCTCCGGCCGTGAACGCGACGGTCTCGGCGGATCGATTCTACCGCCGGTAGAACCCTCCGGTCTTCGGGTACTGCCGGGCCTCGTGCGACCCGCCTGCGCGGCGTGAGCGTCGGCTTCAGTGCGGTCGCCGGTGCAGGTCAGGGCCTTGACGATCAGGCTCGTGGCGTGGTCGCGGCCCACGCGGCGATGCGGCGATGCGGTGATGCGGTGATGCGGTGATGCGGCGAGCAGGTGTTCCTCCGGCGCTTCGATCCGGAGCGCCGGCGTGCCCGGTGTTCGTGAGGTACGGATGAACGGACCCTGTCGCGGATCTCGTGAAGGCGGCCCGGGGCGGCCCTCAGTGACCTAGGGTCGCGGCAATGGAGTCCGCCTCGCCGAACCCGATACCCCCACAGACCCTCCACAGGCCAGGACAGCGCATCGCCCTGTTCATGTTGGGGGGTGCTTGCGCGCTCGCGGGCGCTGCGACGTTGACCGCCGGGGGCGCAACCGGTGCCATCGGCGTCGTGATCTACGTCGCGGTGTTCGCGGGCGGCGTCTGGACGGCGTACCGCAGTTGTGTCATGGGAGTACGGATCGACGCCGCGGGCCTTACCGAGCGGGGCCTGGGGCGCTCGAAGTACGTGCCCTGGTGCGCGATCGGCTCGGTCGAAACCGGTGACGGGCCGGGCTTGGCGCCGGCGAGGGCTCCCGGGTTGATCCTCAAGAGTGGTGAGCAGGTGGGGCTCGGCGTCCTCGCTTCGTACTCCAGTCGCACGGTCCATGCCGACCTCGCCCTGATCAAGTCCCTGCACGCGGCCCACGTTGCCGGTTGCCACGGCTGCGGATGACTCCCGCGGCACCGTCGCGAGCCCCCCGTCCAAGCATCCGCTGCGTCGATCCACGCCGGTGGGCAACGCCTGTGAGTACGTACGTCCGTTGTCAGTGAGGTGCGCTTCACTGTCTGCCATGGAGCTCACGCAAGCAACCGTCAACGACCTGCTGGCCCGACTCGGCCCGGAGGTCAGCCACATGTACCTGCCCGACGACCTGGACCCGCAGGACCTGTTCGACCTGCTCGCCGGCAGGTACGGAACCCCGCGCACCCTCGTCCTCGCCGGCTTCACCGATCCGACGGTCGACGAGTCCAAGGGCGCGGCTCTCCTGGCCCCCTTCGAGGACCGGGCCGTGACGATACGCGCGTGGGCGTACGGGGATCAGTGGGTCGGCACGGGTACGGCGCGGGACGCCGACGGGGCCGAGCGGCCGGTGTTGGTGGTCGCTCACCGGGAGGTGCCGGGACTTTTCGCGGTCACTCCGGACGAGGACGCGGACGGGGGCGCGGACGCGGACCAGGACGTCAACTGGATGGAGCGGCTCATACGGATCACCGGCTGGACGCAGCCCGCGCGGCGGCCGGACGTGGACTGGGCGGAGATGGAGTCGCGCCTGGGCACCGCGCTGCCGAGCGATTACAAGCGCATGGTCGAAACGTTCGGTCACGGCGCCTTCGACGGATTCCTGGACCTGAATCAGGAGCCGTGGACGGATCTCAGGGAGGACGGCCTGCTGATCTGGGCGGGGACGGAGCACGAGAACCTGTACTGCTGGAGGGCCGACGGGGACGACCCCGACCTTTGGCCCGTCGTGATCCGGTCCTTCGACGGCGAGGACGTCGCCTTCGATTGCCAGGCCGCGGAGTTCGTCTGCCGCATTCTCACCGACCCTGACCACCCGTTCACGATGGCCCGCTTCTTCGACACCCACTGGTTCATGAACTACCGGGAGAGTGACTGACCGGACCCCGGCGCGACCGGCATCCGCCGCCCGGTCAGCGGCAGGGCCTCCGGCCACCGGGTTGGCCCGGGCCGCGTCGGCCTGATCGGCGAGGCGCCCCGAGGCACTCCAACCTCCGGAAAAGAATCTTCGACGGGGATGTCGAGAATCCGGCGTCGGCTCCGTCCCAGGGGTGAGCGCGGCCACAATGGACGCGTCACAACGGATCAAGGAGAACCGCCATGGCCAAGTACCTGCTGCTCAAGCACTACCGCGGCGCCCCGGCCCCGGCCAACGACGTCCCCATGGACCGCTGGACCCCGGAAGAGGTTTCCGCCCACATCCAGTACATGCGCGACTTCGCCGCGAAGCTGGAGCAGACTGGCGAGTTCGTGGACGCGCAGGCGCTGGCGCCCGAGGGCACCTGGGTCCGGTACGACGGTGAGGGGCGGCCGCCCGTCACCGACGGCCCGTTCGCCGAGACCAAGGACCTGATCGCCGGCTGGATGGTGATCGACGTGGACACCCACGACCGGGCCCTGGAACTCGCCGCCGAACTGTCGGCCGCCCCCGGCGCCGGCGGCCGGCCCATCCACGAGTGGCTGGAGCTGCGTCCCTTCATGGCCGAGCCGCCCACCATCACGGAGTGACCGGCCCCCGATGACCGCCCCCACCCCCGATTCCCGCCCCGCCCCGGACCCCGCCGTCCCGGGCGGGGCCCCGGCACCCGGAACACCCGAGGTACCCGGAACGCCCGGAAATCCTGGGACACCCGGGACAGCCGGGACAGCCGGGACAGCCGGGACAGCCGGGACAGCCGGAACGCCTGGGACGCCCCCTCCGCCGGCGGTCGACGAGGCCCTGCTGCGCGAGCTCACGCCGGCCGTCCTCGGCATCCTCGTACGCCGCGGCGCCGACTTCGCCGCGGCCGAGGACGCCGTGCAGGACGCCCTCCTCGACGCCCTCCGCGTCTGGCCCGCAGACCCGCCCCGCGACCCGCGCGGCTGGCTCGTCACGACCGCCTGGCGCCGCTTCCTCGACGCAACCCGCGCCGACACCGCACGCCGGCGCCGCGAGGACCTCGTCGACCGCGAACCGGAACCGGGCCCCGCACCCGACGCCGACGACACCCTCAGCCTCTACTTCCTGTGCGCGCACCCGGCCCTGTCCCCGTCCTCGGCCGTCGCCCTCACCCTGCGGGCCGTCGGCGGCCTCACCACCCGCCAGATCGCCCGCGCCTACCTCGTACCCGAGGCGACCATGGCGCAGCGCATCAGCCGCGCCAAGCGGACCGTCTCAGGAGTCCGCCTCGACCGGCCCGGCGACGTCGCCACCGTGCTGCGCGTCCTCTACCTCGTCTTCAACGAGGGCTACTCGGGGGACGTCGACCTCGCCGCCGAGGCCATCCGCCTCACCCGCCGCCTCACCGCCGCCGTCGACCACCCCGAGCCGGCCGGGTTGCTCGCGCTGATGCTCCTCCACCACGCGCGCCGCCCGGCCCGCACCGCCCCCGACGGCAGCCTCGTCCCCCTCGCCGAACAGGACCGCGGCCTCTGGGACACGGCCGCCATCGCCGAGGGCATCGGGATCCTGCACGGCGCGCTGGCCCGCGACCGGCTCGGCGAGTACCAGGCCCAGGCAGCCATCGCCGCCCTCCACGCCGACGCCCGCACCGCCGAGGAGACCGACTGGCCGCAGATCGTGGAGTGGTACGACGAACTCGTCGCCCTCACCGACAGCCCCGTCGCCCGCCTCAACCGGGCCGTCGCCATCGGCGAAGCCGACGGCCCGCGCGCCGGCCTCGCCGCACTGGCCGAACTCGACCCGGGCCTGCCCCGCTACACCGCGGTCAACGCCTGGCTCCACGACCGCGACGGCGACCACGCCACCGCGGCCCGCCTCTACGCGGAAGCCGCCCACCACGCGCCGACCCTGGCCGAACGCACCCACCTCACCCGCCAGGCGGCCCGCCTCAACGCCGAAGCGGGCGGCCCCACGTGAAGCGGATCCGGTCCCGCGGGGCGCGGAGGTACCGGATGCCGGAGCCCGGGGCCGCATCGAGTCCGGACCATGAAGAACCGGCTCAACGACTCAAGCAGTGGCGGCACGGCCGCACTCGCTCACTGCCCTCCGAGGTAGACCCTGCTGATCCCGCCTCCCAGGTCCTGGAGGGTGATGCCAATGCTCTGCAACATGGACCTGCGCGCGTCCCCGACGCACGCCGGGCAGACGCTGCCCGTGCGCGCGTTCGGCACGGTGTCGGGGCTGGGCAGACCCAGGTGCTCGAACGACACCGGGGCCGGATGCTCCTTCGGAGGCAGCGGGGGGTAGGACTCCAGCGGCTGGTCGAGGCGCAGATCGGCGGCGATGGCCTCGGCCTCGGCGTGCGGCACGGTGAAGGACAGCAGGTAGCTGTCGGCGTCCCAGTTGTCCACGCCCGCCCCCTTCACGTCCTGGGCGTCCGCCGGAATCCGCACACGAAGGTACGCGGCCGCTTCCTCGCCTCCCACCCCCTCCAGCCACCGAGGGGCAACGGGCCTGGTGTCCTTCGGCTCCGGCACCCAGCCGACGGCGATGCCCAGCCCCGCGGCCGTCAAGGCCACCCCCGCCACCCCGACCGCGACCGCGGCCTCCCTGCGCTTCACCGGTTCTGCTCCTCATCCAAGGACGGGGCACCGCGCTCACCGTCACGGCCCATATCCCCCGACACCCAATCACCGATCCCGGTTCCCGAGGTTCCGTCCCCGGCTCTAGCGGAAGGTCGGGGGCCCCGTACTCCCCCCTGACTCGAACGGTCTCGGGGAACCGGCTGCCACCGGGGTGTACGTCCCCTGGTCGTCGAAGTCCGCTCCGACGGTCCAGGTACCGCTCTGACCGGCGGCGACGGCGCGGAGGCTGCCGGACAGGCCGGTGGGGTGTCCTGGTGGTTCGGCGTGCAGGGTCCACACCCCGGCGCCGTCGAAACCGGACTCCGCCGCGATCCACACACTGCCGTCGACCACGGCCAAGTCGGTGAAATGGCCGCTTCCTTCGGGAACATCGAAGCGTTCCCAGCGGGTCCCGTCGAAGTGCAGTACGACCCCGGTCGGCTCGGTGACCTGCGTATCCGGGTCGGGTGACAGGCGCGTGCAGGTGCCGGCCGCCCACACCTGCCCATCGGGCAGCACGTCGACCCTGTTCAGGGTCGCCCGGTTATGGTCGTCTTGGACGAGCGGCAGCCGCGCACGGCGCCAGGCCGTGCCGTCCCACCGGGCGGCCAGGGCGCGGAACCCGGTCAGGTTCCCCGCCGTGTCATGGACGTTCTCGGTGCCGACCGCCCACACCCGGCCGGCAGCGGCGTCGATGCCGTCCAGTCGGCCGGGAGCCGGCAGCCCGGCGGCCGTGTCGCCGGTCCAGGCCCCGTTCACCCTCCGGGTGGCCCGGGGGGCGAAGTCGCCGTCGGACGTCCAGGCGTAGCCGACCAACCAGGTCGCCTCGCCGGCGGTGACGTCGGCCAGGATCGCGTCGGGCAGCGGCACCGTGGTGCGCTCCCAGACCGGCACTGGGGTGGTGTGCGCGGGTGCGGCTGCTCGCGCGTCGCACCCTCGCCCACGAGGTCGACGACCTGGCGGTGGCGGCAGCGTCGTCCAGCCGATCAGCCCGGACGTCTCCACCCGCTCGGCCTGCCGGCCGTCCCCGTGGTCACCGGCCATCCCGTACGCCGCCCACTGCTCCAGCGCGTGAACGACCTCGCGGTCGACCCGGCCGCTGTCGAAGGACGTCCCGGGCGGGCGTGTCGGTGACGTGAGGTAGCTTCCTTGGCACCGAACGACAAGGTGGAAGAAATGCAGATCGCCGGTGCCGAGGTCTTCTCCTGCGCCGTGTGCGGCACCCGGCTGTCCGCCCCTGTGCGTGAAGTGCGGCCGCCGGGCGAGGGCGAGGCCTGGACGCCGCTCGACTCTCCCGTGGACCCCTGCCCGCCCAGGATGGCGCCCGGCACCTTCGCACGCGACCCGGAGCCGGGAAGCATCAGCTGGGGAGCGCCACCGAAGGGCTTCGGGAAGTCCCGGGCGGCTCACGAAGCAGGAGTGGACTTCCTGTTGAGCCCGGGCGACATCATCGGGACCACGAAAATCCTGGGTCGATGGGCCGGCTGCTGCGGGCCGGGCGGGTACGACGGGCCCAATCTGGCCTGCGCCGGGTGTGGAGCGGAGGTCGGGCTCTGGACCGCCGACTGCTACACCTGGCTGCAAGTCCGCCTCAACGGGCGCCTCGCCAGACGTTCCCCGTCACAGACGTAGCGGGGCCGCGGCAGCAGCCGTAACCGGATCCGGGAAACCGGGAACTCTCGGCAGGCCTTGACCTCAAGCGCGCTTGAGGGAGGAGTCTTCCTCCATGGACACCGAAGAAATGCGCCGACAGCTACAGGCCCTGACCGACCGCGCCGAGATCACCGACTTGATGGACCGCTATCTGCGTTCCCTGGACGTCGGGGTGTTCGACGAGGAGTGGGCTCGCGCCTTCCACACCGAAGACGTCACCGCGGAGATGCCCATCGGCACCGTCCACGGCCGCGATGACCTGCTGGCCCACATTCGGCAGGCCATGGCGTTGTTCGAGCGAACCGTGCATCTGGGCACCAACGCCGTCATCGAGGTCAACGGCGCCCGGGCCACTGCCAAGGGCGCACAGTTGAGCACCCACGTCCTGGCGGACGGCTCGGGCAGCGTCTTCATCTCGGCCGGCCACGCCGACACCGAACTGGTCAGGACGGCCGAAGGCTGGCGGATCTCGGCCTCGGCCCTGCGGGTGGTGTGGACCCAGGGCCCACCCCCGCGGCTGCCGGCCGCATTCCCCGCGGCCTGAGGGCTGTCCCGTAATTGATCTTGAGTAGCCTTGAGCACGGTGTCTTTCGCAAACCGCCCGCGCGGTTGGAGCGCGAGCTTGGGACCGAGATGATCGATGATCCGGTGGGCGGCGGACGTGGAGACACCGAAAGGCGGAGCGAGCCGGCGCAGCGTCAAGTTCGTTCGCCAGTAGGCCGCGACCAGCAGCACCCGATCCTCCAAAGGCTCGACGGTCATCAACTTGCCGAAGGAGTACGGGCTCAGCCCGGTGAACGGGGCTGTCCAGGACGGTTCCGACGCCGTGATCACACCAGCCGCCGGAGCGAGCGCGTTGAGCCGGTGGTATCCGTTCACCAGCCACAACTATCTTCGGTTCATGGACAGACCCGCGTTCTGGATGTCTGGCGCACAAGCAGAGCTTCTCGGCGAGGCCGGTCCGGTCCGCTCCGCTCCACTCCGGCGGGACCACCTCGAAGGACCCCTAGCCACAAGCCTTCTCGGCGTCCTCTGGTTCCTCGTACCTCGGTCCGGCGGCATAGGCCAGCGGAGGCGCGATCGCTTGGGCATCGGCCTCCTCACCGACCCACAGCCCGATGAAGAGCGCGGCGGTCGCTTCCAGGAGTCCCGCTCGTTCGAGACCGCCGCCGGCCACCGGCTCGCAGCCGACCTGCCGCACCAACCGGTGTACGAGCGCGACGGCCGCTTCGTCGTCTCCGCAGACCGGAACGGCCAGTGGCCGCCCGTCGAAGACGGGCGGCGTCATGCGCCACACGTCCTCATGGCAGAGATTGAACGCCTTGACCACATGAGCTCCCGGTGCCGCCGCGGCCAGTCGCTGTGCGGCCGAGGGGCCGCTCCCTGTCAGCAGCAGGAAGCCCGGACCAACCGGATTGGAACAGTCGATCAGCACCTTGCCGTCCAAGGCCGCCCGCAGTTCCCGCACCACGCTCACCCCCGCGCCGAAGGGCAGCGCGGCCAGTACCACCTGACCGAACTCGGCCGCCGCACTCAGACCGGCCGCCTTCGCGCTGCCCCCTATGTGCCTCGCGAGCCGCTCCGCCTTGTGCGTGTCCCGTCCGCCGAGGACCACCTCGTGCCCGGCCCGTACCCAGTGGGTGGCGAGCGCGTCCGCCATGTTGCCCGTGCCCAGTACGCCGATTCTCATCACGTATTCCCTCCCAAGACCTGCTCGGACCGTTCACGACGACGCTAGAAGGCCCGTCGGGCACCATTTGGTACGTGACGACCGACGCCTTCCTCGCAGACTGCCGCGCCCGCCTCGCCTTCGACCTCCTCTCCAACACCTGGAACGCCGTCGTGCTCTGGGCACTGCGCGACGGGCCCAGACGCCCGGTCGAATTGCGCGGGCGGATCGGGGGGATCAGCTCCAAGGTCCTCACCGAGACGCTGCGGCGCTTGCAGTCCAACGGACTGGTGGACCGGCAGGCACACCCCGGAGCGCCACCCCGCGTCGAGTACCGACTCACCGCGCTGGGGCGGACCCTGCTGGCACCCATCGACGCTGTCGGAGCATGGGCCTTCGAGCACGGCGATGAGCTGATGGCCGCCCAGGAATCCGAAGGCACCACCACCCTCCGGTCCCCCTCTGAATGAGCGCGGGTGCCGCCCGTGAATGCCCGGTTGGAGTCGCAGACCCTCCTGCCGTGCCCGGCCTAAGCGGTGAGCGGCTCCCACTGGTCCTTCTGGCCGGGCTCGATTGCCGCCTGCCACACGAGTGCACCGTCGATCAGGCCGGGCGGAAGATCCTGCGCGACTGCCGCCTGAAGGGCGATGGCGCACACCACGCGGTGCTCGGCATCGTGCATCTGCACAACCTTGCGCGCCGCAACCGAGTGCACCCGGCCGAAGCACGGTCCGTTCAGGATTCGGCGGGCAGGAGCTGGACCAGGCCGACCCAGTTCTCCTCGTCCACCTTGGTGTGAGTGGCGCGGACCCTCCAGCAGCCGGCGGGCAGCGGGACCGATGCCTCGGCGGGCATCCCGCCGTCGGGGTACTCGATGCCCAAGTCGGCACCCGCTTCAGCGGAGTCCATGAGCACCGCCGGACCGTCCGACACCCAGGTGCCGCACTCCTCCCACACCGTGGCCGGGTCCGCGAGGACGGTGGCTGCCGCGGCGCTCAGTCCGGCCTCGGAGTCGGCGGCAAGCCACCGCAGGAAGGCCCGGTGCTCGGGCAGATAGCAGCTGGTGGCCGGTTCGTCCGCCAGCACCAGCGCCTGCGAACCGTTCTCGCCAACGGGGATCACACCGGCCAGATCGTCCACCGCGCAGGCCCGGTCGTAGTCGTCTGGAGCGGTGGCGTCTCCCGCCATGGCACCACTCTCCGTGCACCCGCCCCAGGCGGCCAGGTCGGAGACGGGGACGACGATCAGAGGGCCACCCATCGACTCCACCCAGACAGGGGAAGGGCGGGAGGCATCGTCTGCGGTGGATGAAGAGGTGATCATGCAGTCAGTGTGCCCTCGCCCACTGACAACGCCCCCGCGCTCATTGGAACCCAGCACAGGGAAGGGCTCGGCACCTGCGGCAAGCAGCAGTTACGGGACTGCCGTAGTTCCAGAGGCTTCAGTAAAGCGGGTGGGGCCGTTGATGCCGATCAGGCGGGGCGAAGCCCAGCCCGTTCTCGTCGAGAGCGTTGAAGACGGTCACCCGACTCGTCTCGAAGACGAAACTGACGTCGACGCTTCCCCCAGCCAAATCCCTGCCTGTCCACTCGAGGAGTTCGACCCCTTTGAGAGACAGCCCCCGCAGAGCCTGAAGTCCGGGAAGAGGCTCATACCGCCACTGCAGATCGAAGTCGGGCCACCGGACAGGGTCACTGGGGGCGATCGTGTTCCACGTGAGGGAAAGGTCGTCGAACTTGTGATGATTGATCTCGACCTGATCGCCCTCGAAGTCGAACAGGACCGGGCAGTCACTGAACCACTCGTCGTCCTGACGGTCCCAGACCATCCAGACCCTCGTCAGAGTCCGGCCGGCAAGACCACGCAGGCGATGCCCATGCTCCCGCACAACGTCACTGCGGCGATTCAACCACAACGGCTGGTAGCCCGCAATGCCAAAATCGAACATTGCGTCATCTTGGCAGAGCTTCGTGGCTCGTGAGCACCTCGGCAACCATTCGGAGCCCGCGCGGGTCTTTGACACCGGGGCCCGTGGGGCTGCGTGTGCGGGACGCGGGGCGGGGCGGGGAACGCCCCGGTGCACACGGCACACCGCCACCGGATCGGTCCGGGCGGAGATGGAAGACGCTCTACCGGGGCGCTGACGGGTGCTCACAGGTAGGGCGCGGCCGCGCCCCAGACACCGAGGACGAGGATGCCGGCGGCGAAGACCGCCCCGATGAGGTGCTTGGTGACGGTCGAGTAGACCGGTTCGACGGCGGCGTGGCGGTGGGAGGGTCCTTCGGGGTCGTACACGACGTGGATCTCGTCCGTGGTACGGCCGGAGCCGTAGGTCGTGGTGAGCTCGTTGCCGCTCGCGTCGGTGAAGCGGTAGTGGCTCGCCCGCTTGCCGTTCGGGTAGTAGACCCGGGTGGCGACGACCGTGATGCCGCGCCGGGCGAGTGCCACCCGGTCCCTGGCGCTGATGACGAGAGCGGCCGTGGACGGTCCGCCGATGAGCAGGCCGAGCAGCGCTCCGAACGCGGCCAGGCCCATGTTCCCGCCGTGCGCGGAGCCGGTCCACCAGACGTATCCGGTGCAGGCGGCGAGGAAGGCGAGCACGCCACCCCATACCGCCCAGACCGGTATCGTCAGGCCGCCGGTCTCGGTGGTGATGAGCGAACTGCCGGCGGGGTCCCGCTGCTCGGGCAGGGCGGCGGTCAGGGCGGTACGGAAGGCTTCGGCGGAGTACGCGTTGCCGCCGGGGAGGCGGCGGGTGACCCCGTCCGTCAGCACCAGCGTCAGCGCGGTCTCGCCGTCCGGCCGGACCTCCTGGACGGCGGCGAGCGGAATGGTCGTGATCAGCCGGTCCTCGGTGATCTTCAGGTGATCCGGCCTCAGGACCGTGATGTGAGCGCCCTTGGAGAGGACTTGGGGACTGATCATGCCCTTCTTGACTCACGAACAAAGTTGCGGGTTGTAGGGCGCGAGCCGCGGATTTCCGTCCGGCGGCGGGGTCGGCGAGGCTGCGTGTGAACGCGCGTGATTGTGCGTGAACGCGCGTGACGTGCTGGGGTGCCGGCCTCGGCGCCAAGCGGTCAGCGGCTGTGGTCCAGGACGAGCTCGTGGAGCTCTGCGGCGGAATCGGCCGCGAGCCGGTAGATGCCCTGAAGGCTCACCGATCGGATCAGCCGTCCTTCCTCGACGTATTTGAGCGTGCGCTCACCCCGGCGCGAGGTGAAGGTCAGACGCTCCAGAAGGTCAGGAGCAACGACCGTGTCGAACGTCAGGGGAGCGCCAGGGGGCCCGAGCAGTACTTCGGTCACGCAGCCGGCCTTCAGCGGTCGCCAGTCCAGGAGCTTCGTGTAGTCATCGTCGTGGAGCTCCGACCCCGCCGTCTCGTACGGGATGATCCGGGACACCTCCATCGCCCCCAGCACGTGGAGGCGGGTGCGGAAGACCCGGACGGGGTGGATCGTGTCACCGGGCCGTACGCCTGCACGCTCGAAGCTCGGCAGCGACTGGTGGGGGCCGCCGAACATCATCGTCAGACGCCGGCCGGCGTAGCCGGATCGCTCGAGCTCTCGACAGAGACCGTTGGTCCACAGGGTCGTATAGGAGTTCGGCACGACAGAACCGTAGGCGTTCCCACTGACATTCGGTTCTGCGGTCAGCGGCGAGGATGGGAAACGATCACTGGACGGTGCTGTCCCAGCCCACCGACAGCACTCATGGCAACGGTCACCCTGAAGACCCGCTCACCGACGGGCGGCCGGATCGCACGCGGTCCCGAACCAGCCGTGACGGTTCCCGGCCGCCGCACTCACTCGTGCCGCATCCCTACGCGGGTATGGGGGATCAAACGGGCAGGTGCGCGGCGAGTTGCCCCCACTGCCGTACGGACGGGGAGTCGGGAGTGGTGGTCACAAGGTGGAGGCTGACGTGGTCGGCTCCGGCCTCGAAGTGCTCGTGGACGCGGTGGGCGATGTCCTCGGCGCGACCGTGGGCCACCAGCGCGTCGACCAGCCGGCTGTCGAGCGCGTCGGGGTTCGGGTGTCCGAGTCCGCGCAGCAGGTCGCGGCGGTTCGGCAGGGCGGCCGCGGCCGTGGTGCGGGCCAGGTCGGCGGTGTCCGCGTGGTCGTGGCCGAGTACGCAGAGCTGTGTGACGGCCAGAAGGCCGTCGTCTCCGAGGACGGTCCTCGCCTCTCGGGTGTACTCGACGGGCATGCCCAGCACGGTGGCGCCCCGGGCGCGTTCGGCGGCGAGGGCGAGCATGCCAGGGTCCAGGGCGGCGAGTATGCGGTTCGGTGAGGCGACCGTGCCGGGCGGCCCGAACGGGGCGTTCTCCAGTGCGTCGAGGTAGGCGCGCATGGTGGCCGGAGCCGGGCCGGAGCGGTGGCCTCGGATGTCCTCGGCCAGGCTGGGGTGGCTCTCCCACAGGCCGAGCAGGAACCGTCCGGGGAACGCCTCCTCCAGGGTGCGTTGTGCGGCGGCGGCCGTTACCGGGTCGCGGGCGTAGATGTCGGTCATGCCGGAGGCCACGGTGATGTGCCGGGTAGCCGCCAGGAGGATCGCGGCCTGCGCCATGGCCTCACGTCCCGTGGTCTCGGGGAACCAAAGGGTGCCGAAGCCGAGGTCCTCGACCGCGGCGGTGGCCTTGCGGATCTCGGGTGCTGAAAGGTGGTCGAAGTCCGCCGCCCAGATACCGACGCGCCCGAGACCGTGAGTGCGGGCGCTCATCGGTCCTGCCCCGTGGTGCGCGCGGAGTCGAGGAACGCGGCGATCCGGGCCCCGCCGGTGCGCTCCAGCCAGGTGCGCAGGTCCATCGTGCCGGGGTGGATCTCCCGGGTGGCGGGGATGTTCGCGCGGTAGCCGTGTTCGTTGAGCCACTCATTGGCGTAGGCGAAGTCTTCGCTCAGGGCTCGGATCGCGTCGATCGGGATCCGAACGTAGGGCAGCGGTATGTCGAGTGCCTTACCGATGGCCGCGGCGATCTGAACCGGCGTGAGTTCGTCCCCGGCCAGGGAGACGGCCCGGCCGATCCACTCCTTCGGCCGGGAGAACGCCAGCGCGGCGACGGCGCCGACATCGTCGACGGCCATGATCTGCTGGGGGACCTCCGGCGCGAGTCCGGTGGACAGGTTCCCGTTCCGCAGCGCGTATCCGCCGGCGAAGTTCTCCATGAACGACACCGGCCGCAGGATCGTCGCGGGCAGGCCGAGCGCGGCGATGTGCCGCTCGATCCGCCACTTGCTGACCAGATTCACCGGCAGCTTCTCCTCAAGGTGCCGGTCCGCTTCGGCGACCGAGGTGAAGACGAAGTGCCCGATGCCCGCGGCGTGGGCGGCCTCGGCGACGTTCACCCCCCAGCGCACCTCGTCGTCGGCGGTGAAGTCCGGCGCGGTGCCGGGAGAGCCGACGGTGGGCTGGACGCTGAACAAGCCCCAGGCGTCCTCGGCCGCGGCCCTCAAGGAGTCGATGTCCTCCATGCGAGCCCGGACCACCTGTGCGCCGGCCCGCGCCAGCGCCGTGGCCTGCGTCCCGTTCGGGTCGCGTGTCAGGGCGCGCACCTGCCAGCCGTCGCGGAGCAGGTGACGGGTCACGGCCCTGCCCTGCAGACCGGTCGCACCCGCCACCACGACGGTCTTCTCTGCCGGATTCACGATCATCTCCATCAAGTCCACGCGGAGGGGGAGCCATCCCGTAAGCCATAAACGGGGTGGCCCTCCGTTTCTTGTTCGCTACGATATGGAGGGCCACCCCGTTTATCAAGCCGTCAGGAGTCCCCGTGCCCAAGAACGCCGCCGCCTCGCCCGGTCGGCCGATGCGCGCCGACGCCCGCCGCAACGCCGAGAAGATCGTGGCCGCCGCCGGGGAACTGATCGCCGAGCATGGCGCCGACGCCTCCCTGGAGGAGGTCGCCCGCCGCGCCGGAGTCGGATCGGCCACCCTGCACCGCCACTTCCCCTCCCGGCAGGCACTCCTGGAGGCGGTCTTCAAGGACCGGGTGGAGGCCCTGTGTGCGACGGCGGACGAACTCCTCGGCGAATCCGACCCCGGCCAGGCGCTGACCACCTGGCTTCACGCGGTCGGCGCGCACGCCGTGGCCAACCGGGGCCTGGGGGCCTCGCTGATGCGGGATGGAGACCCCGCGCTGGGCGAAACCTGCCACGACCTGATCACCGCCGCCGGAGACACCCTCCTCGCGCGCGCCCGAGCGGCGGGCGCCGTGCGCGCCGGGATCACCATCGCCCCACTGCTGAAGCTCGTCGGCGCCATCGCGCTGGCCACAGAGCAGGAGATCGACGGCCGAGCCGAGGCCGACCTCCTGCTGTCGATCGCCATCGACGGCGTACGTACACGCTGACCAGGATCCGCGCGAACGGTCCTTCGCGCGAGCGAGACCAATCTCCTGAACCCCGCACGGAAGCCAAGGCCCTGACGGCACGCCGGGTCACTGATCGCTTCGTGGCGGATTCGGAAGAACCGGGGGGCCATCCGCACGATGGCGGCCGCATATCGCGTCAGTTCAAGCCCGTGCCGCATATGCTCCGGCAATGGATGCTCCCGTCATACTCAAGGCCGCCTCGACACCGACCGCTCCCGCTCTGGTCCTTCGCCCCTGGTGTGCGGACGACGTTGCCGCACTGGTCGAGGTGTACCGGGATCCGGGACTGCGGCGTTGGGTGAGCACTCGTATCGAGAGCGAGGAGGATGGCCTGAGGTGGGTACGGGCTCAGGAGCAGGGTTGGGCGGCAGGCGACCGGTTCGCCTTCGCCGTCCTTGAAACTGCCCTTGACGCGGCGCCACCGCGGTTGGTGGGCAACGTCGTACTCAAGGAAGTCGCATCCGGCAAGCCTTCCGCCGAGGTGGGCTACTGGACGGCAGCCCGCGCTCGCGTGAGGGGCGTGGCCCCGCGTGCCCTCGAAGCCCTCACCACCTGGTCATTCGACACTTTCCGAGCCAGCGGTCTGGAGCGCCTCGAACTCCTCCACCAGGTCGACAACCCGGCCTCCTGCCGCGTCGCCGAGAAGAACGGCTACCAGCTCGACAGAACCCTGCCGTCGGCCCCTCCCTCCTACCCTGCGGACGGCCATCTGCACATACGGCGCACGGCTGTCTGACTCCATCCGTCGACAGTCGCCCTTCCCCGAGCGCAACGGGGCGGACCTGCTCGAGCTCTTCACACGCTGGACTCCGCTCCTGTCGGAGGCAAGCCGCCGGGAAGTGACCGCGGCCCTCGGCTGAACCGTGCGGGCTCGGGGACCGCCCAGGCGGCCGCATCCCTCCCCGTACGCATCGCCGGGCGGGTGCGGCTGGAGCCCGCCGAGATGCTGGACCGGGTGCAGGCGCGGCGCCTGGACCGCTGCGAGCAGCTCGCACTGGTGGCCGCCCGCGAGGCATGGGCGGACGCGGGACAGCCGGAAGTGGAGCCGGAGCGGCTCGCCGTGGTCATCGGTACCGGGACCGGTGGGGCGCTGACCCTGCTCGGGCAGGACGACGTCCTGGAGGCCTCCGGCGTGCGCAATGTCTCCCCGCACACCGTTCCGATGCTGATGGCCAACGGCCCGGCGGCCTGGGTGTCCATCGAACTCGGCGCGCGTGGCGGTGCGCACACCCCGGTCAGCGCCTGCGCCTCCGGCGGGGAAGCCCTGTCGCTCGCCTTGGACCTGATCCGGCTCGGACGGGCCGACGTGGTGGTCGCCGGCGGTACGGAGGCCTGCGTGCACCCGCTGCCGCTGGCCGGGTTCGCGCAGGCCAAGGCCCACTCGACGCGCAACGACGACCCGGCGGCGGCCTCCCGCCCCTTCGACACCGGCCGCGACGGCTTGGTCATCGGCGAGGGCGCGGGGCTGGTGGTCCTGGAGCGGGCGGAGTTCGCGGCCGCGCGCGGAGCGCGGGTGTACGCGCGGCTGGCGGGGGCCGGAGTGACTTCGGACGCCCACCACATCACCGCCGCCCACGCGCCGGGACAGGTACGGGCGATCCGAACGGCACTGGCCTCGGCCGGGCTCGCCCCCGCCGACGTCGCGCTCGTGCACGCGCACGCGACGTCGACGCAGGCGGGCGACCTGGTGGAGGCGCGCTCGATCGCCGAGGCGGTGGGCACGCACGCCGCGGTGACGGCGACCAAGTCCATGACGGGGCACCTCTTCGGGGCGGCGGGCGCGGTGGGCGCCATCGCGGCGGTGCGGGCGGTGTACGAGGGGGTGGTCCCGGCGACCCGTAACCTGGCGTCCCCGGACCCGGAGGTCGGCTTGGACGTGGTCGCGGGCGGTCCCCGCCGGATGCGTGTGCCCGCCGCACTGGCGAACGCCTTCGGCTTCGGCGGCCACAACGCCGCCCTGCTCTTCACCTCCGCCTGACTGCTTCCCGGGCGGGGCCAGGTCGGGGGCGCCGATGGCTGGAGCGCTCGGCTGCGACATGGCCGCGGCGCTGCCCGGCTCCGGGGTCCTGGAGCCGCTCGTGGGGAAGGAGTAGTACTGCGGTGGCCCGCTGCTCGTCCGCCGGCGCGTACCAGGCCATCGCGTCGTCCAGGTGTGGTTCCGACCCGTCCCCGATTCTCGCCCGGGGCCACCGGTGCACCGGACCGATCGGTAAGGTCTCGGCGAGACAAGAGAAGAGATCCTCCGATGGACTCCCGCACATCCCGCACATCCCGTACATCCCGCATACGCTCCAAGCTCGCGAAGATGCCGTACCAGGCCCAGCGCAGCCACTCCGTCTGCGGAGAACGCCACCGGTTCCGCCTCGGCCCGTGCATCAGCTCTGCAGAAGCCGATGCCTTCGAGGCGGAGCACGGCATCGTCCTGCCCGCGGCCTACCGGGCGTTCCTGGTCGAACTCGGGGGCAGTGGTGCCGGACCCTTCTACGGGCTTCTGCCGCTGGACAAGTGCAGGCTGTTCACCATGAACCGCAAGCCCGCGGACGGCAGCCCGCGGGGATTCACCCATGTGAACCACCCGGACGCGATGCAGGGCGACCTGTTCCTCCACATCATCGAGATGGGTTGCAGCGATCTGTGCCTCATCGGCGTGACCGGTCCCCTTGCCGGCCGTGTGGTCACCGGCAACTCGGCGGGCTTCTGGCCTCCGAACGTCTCCTCGGCGCAGGACTTCCTCAGCTGGTACGAGCGCTGGCTCGACCACATGCGGGACGGCAAGGACAACGCCGCGCTGGGGCTGTCCTCCCCAGGGATCGTCGCGAACCCCCCGTGGGGGCCCCGGGCCCACAGCCCGGAAACCGGACACCCGGTCGTCGAAGGCGCGACGCGCTCATCGCCTCCGGATGCCGGAAGATCTCCGCGGACCAGAAGGCCGGCAAGAACGCGCTCCGCCCGGAGCTGAAGGCGTACCACGCCTTCCTGGACCCGGGCGACACCCTCGTAGTGCCCCCGCTCGACCGCTACGGCCACAGCCGCACTCGCGGAGTTCATCCGCGAGCCCATCGCACAGCCGGCCGGGGCCGAGGGCCGAGCGATCGGCATTGCACAACTCCGGCCGGGTAGACCCTTTCTGACGTTAAATCAAGGACAAGGGGCGGCTCCGGGGAGGGGCCCTTCACACACCGAGGAGGCTGCCGTGCAGGAGCTGGAGCCCGGGGATCCGAAGCAGCTGGGGCGATACCGGGTCGTGGCCCGGCTCGGGTCGGGAGGCATGGGCAGGGTCTATCTGGGCCGGTCGACGAGCGGCCGGGCGCTGGCGATCAAGGTGGTACGGGCCGAGCTGGCCGAGGACCCGCAGTTCCGGCTGCGGTTCGCCCGGGAAGTCGAGGCGGCCCGCCGCGTGACGGGCTTCTTCACCGCGGCGGTGGTGGACGCCGATCCGGATGGCACACCGGCGTGGCTGGCCACGGCGTACGTCGACGGCACCTCGCTCCAGCAGGCGGTCCAGGCGCACGGGGCGTGGCCGCAGAGGTCGGTGCTCGCACTGGGGGTGGGTCTGACGGAGGCGCTGGAGGCGATCCACCGGGCCGGGCTGGTCCACCGGGATCTGAAGCCCTCGAACATCCTGCTCGCGGCGGACGGGCCGCGGGTCATCGACTTCGGCATCTCCATCGCCGCGGACCTGAGCACAGTGACGCAGGACGGAGCGCAGGTCGGTACGGCCGGCTACATGGCTCCCGAACAGATCAAGGGCCAGCGGGCCCGGACCGCATCGGACGTCTTCGCCCTCGGCGCCGTCCTGGCGTACGCGGCCACCGGGTCGCCGCCGTTCGGCACGGGCGCATCGCTCGCGGTGCACTACCGCACGGTGCACGAGGAACCCGACCTCACGGGACTGCCGCCGGAACTGGAGGTGGTCCGGCGCTGCCTCGCCAGGGAGCCCGGAGAGCGTCCGGGGGTGCCGGAAGTGATGGCGGAACTGGCCGAGGCCCTGGGAGACACGGACACCACCACCGCTCCGCCCGGGGAGGGGGGCGCGGCCACCCGGATCCTGACGGAGCTCGACTGGCTCCCCCCGGCGGTGTCGGTGGCCCTCCCGACGGCGGTGACGGAACCAGTCCACCCGCCGACCCCGTCAGCCGAGAGCCCCACAGTGCCGACCCCAACGGCCGAGAGCCCCACAGTGCCCGCCCCGGCGACACGGCAGGCAGACGTGGATCCGGTACCCACGCCCGCCCGACCCCCGTCTCCGCCGCCGGGCCGGGACACGCTGAGCGGCGCCCCCACCCTGGACGCACCGCCGGCGGGCGCGGGTGTCGTCCCCGCCTCGGATGCCGCCGCAGTCGAGGAGGAGGCCCTGGACCCGGTTGTGAGGCCAGGGCCCGGAGGCCGCGTGAGCCCCGGAGGAACGGCGTTCCTCGACCAACTCCAGGCCACCAGGGACGCGGACGGCGACGTCCGAGAGCTCCTGCTCGGAGCGGGGGCACGGGTCCGCGTGAGCGACGTACCAGGGCTGCTGTCCCGGCTGCGCGCCCTCGACTTGGCCGACGAGGCCCGTACCCTGCTCGTCGCCGGGGGCCAGCGCCGGTCCGCCTCGGAGGTGGCCGCCCTGGTCGACGGGCTGCGGGCAGTACGGGACGTCCCGTACGTCTCCCCCGATGCCGATGCGGCCGCTGTCATCGAGTTCTGCGCGAAGCGGATGACCGACGACTTCGTCGCGGTCCTCGGGGCTCTGGACGGCCTCGGCCGTGGCTCGCTGCGCGAGGAGATCGTCCAGGCCGCGGCCCGCCACCGTTTCCCCGGCACTCTGGACAACCTGACCGCCCGGCTCGTGGAGGCGGGCCGCCGCCACGACGCCGAGGAGATCAGCCGCCACCGCCGGCGCTGACCGACACGACCTCCTGCCCTTCGACGGCAAACGCCGCTTCTGGGCCGCCTGGAACATCGTCAGCGCCGTAACGACCCGGCCACCATCGCGACGGCCGGGTCGTTACCGAGCGATCGTGCGACCTGCTGTTACAAAACGACGAGCCGCAAGTTCAAGAAAGGCGACACCTGAGCCCGGAACGGAACGGAACGGAACGGAACCCCACGACCATGGACCACGCCACCCTCCTGCGGCTGCTCCTCGCCGCCGATCCCGCCCAAGCGGCCTGCGGGTTCCGTACGACGTTCGCGGATGGTGAGATCGGTGAGACCGGGACCCTGCGCTACCTGGCGACCGACCGGTGGATCCTGGACGTCGACCACGGGGGCCGGACCGTCAGCACCCCTCACGGCTCCTGGTACGTGGGGCGTGACGGAGAACTCCGCAAGAGCGTCCCGACCACACCGTCCTTCGGTTCGGCCGTGGCACTGCTCCTGCCCCGCTACCGGGGCATCGAGGGCGCACCAGGCGACGACTGGACCCTGGACCCCTCCGTCCCCGTCACCGACAGCACCACCGACGGCCGCATCCGGGCCGTGTTCCGGCACACCGAGCACCCGACCTACCAGGCAGAAGCCACCATCCACCCCACCCTCCACAGCATCCTCACCCTGCGCACCCCCGCATGGGTCGCGGAGCTCGTGAACCTGCGGACGGACCTCACCGAATCCGAACTCGGCGAAATGGAGTCGCTCTTCAACCAGATGTGAGTACCCGTGTCCGACCATCCATATATGAGCGGTCAGGGCTGTTGGCGAGTGAGCATCCGAGTCGCCGGTGGATCGGTTCAACCGACGGACTAGGCTGCGCGCATGCCGCCCCAGCACCTGACGCGCTCCGCCGAGGAACTGCTGCACCTTGTGGAGAGCCTTCACGCGATGCCGTTCTTCCAGGGCGAGGAGAAGGCCGCCGATCGGTGGAGTGGTCCCGGACATCACGTGGCGGTGCTGGTGGAAAGCCAGGACTTCTGGGAGGACCGAAGCTCCGGGGTGGTGGAGGAAGCCGAGGAAAGCATCGCTGCTGATCTTGCCGGTCTGGCTGCGCTTCTCACACAGCGCTGGGGCGCTCCCGAGACGGTCGACCTCGGGCCCTATCTCGGATTCGACAACCCGGATCCGGACTTTCAGGCGCCCGAGCCGATGGACTTCCTGTGCGGTCTGGCCGGCAGCATGCAGGTGTGGCGGCCACCTGCTTCCGATCGCTGGATTGCCCTGGCCATCGGCCAGGCTGATCCCGAGTGGCCGCTACAACTGCTCGCCGCCTTCGGCGAAGGCGCTGCGCTGCCGGGATGACCCCGGGGCCCCGGCCATGGCCGGTGGAGTCTGAGTGTTCCGGTGGAGAAGGCGCCTGCCGAGGCGTTCCGACCGGCCGGCCCGTCCCGCCCCCGGTACCGGATCCGGGGCGCCCGGCTCAGCCCAGGCCGGCGCCACGCTCCCGGGCCTGATCGGCGATCTGCTGCAGGGCCGAGATATGGCCGGCGAGCTTGCTTCGGCCGGTACCGGTCAGCGTCAGCCAGGTGCGAGGGCGTTTGCCCACGTACCCCTTCCGCACCGCGACGTACCCGGCGTCCTCCAAGGCTGTCACGATCTTGCTCAGGGCGGAGTCGGACAGGTTCAGCCCGTCGCGCACCGCCTTGAACTCGGCCTCCGTGCAACTGGACAGGAAGGCGACGACCGCGAGTTTGCTGGGATGTTGGACGACCGCGTCCAGCTGCGGCAGCGGATCCGGTCCGATCACGCCGCGATGCCGTTCCTCAAGCGCACCAGCTGGAACCAGGCAAGTACGCCCAGACCGATCCCGGCGACCGCCAGGCAGCCGACGACGCCGGCGAACAGCGCCCCGATACCGCCGGCGACGAACGGCAGCAGTGCGGGGAGCTGACGCAGCGTCCGCTCCCGCGTGGTGCCCGCGGGAGCGGGCACCACGCCACCGGCACGGACCGTGGAAGCGATGGCGAGAAGGGCGAGAACAAGCAAGACGGCGGCCGCGACGAGGAAGGCCGGTTCATCACGATATCCATACGCAAGACCGAAACTGACGAACCCTCCGGCGAGCAGCAGGCCGGCCACCGGGGGAAGCCAGGAGGGCATCGGGCGGGGTCCGCGAGCGGCACGACTCGCCGAACCGGCCACGGCGAGAGCCGAGTTCGCCTCATCTGGAGTGGGAAGCTTTTCCATGCTTCCACCCTCACACTTACTTTCCCGCCAGGCAAGTAGTTTCTCGGACGCGAGGTTCGCCTGTCGGGACGGCCGCGCCATGGCCTCGACCTTGATCAACGAGGGCGACGACCACCTGCCCACCGCGCACGTCCCAAGGCGGACGCCCGGACTGCGCGATGAGGGATCTTCCACCAACGGGAGCTGGAGCCTCGGGCAACCTGCCGGCGAGCACCCCTCGCCGGCAGAGGCCGCGCAAGGCCATGTCGTGACAGGTCATGGCGGCGGATCGTCGGTTGCGCCGGCTGAAGGACCTGCCGCTCGCTGAGCAGGGCTTTGCGATCGGATTGACAGTCCGGCGATTCACCTGCGGGTCGGCGGACTGCCCGCGCCGGACGTTCGCCGAGCCGTTCTCACGGCTAAGGGGTGTCTCTTTGGTGCTCTGGCCGGCTGATTGAAGAAGAACCTCCGGATCGAATGAGTGGCAGGGGCGTGACACGCTGTTCGCCATGGAAAGAACCTTGGTCCGCGGGCTGGTCTTGCCTGTGCAGCTGACGTCACTGATCCGCCAAGGCCGGTGGCACCATCCCGGGGATAGGAAGCTGGCGAGGCTGATCCCGTGGTTCGAGGATCCACTCGACTTCCTTGCAGACACGGAGCAGATGACGAGGGAATCCCGGTCCATGGACCGCTTCGCGGATGATGCGCGCTCTTCTGCGCTGTTCCGCGGAGTGCGGGGCAACAGTCAGCAGGCCGCGGTCGAACTACCTTGGCTGGATGTCGAGCAGGCAGTCCTCGTTGCCGTGAACCGACATGCTGGGGACGACGTGGCCCTGGCTCTGGACTACCGCACAAATCCCGCCGATCCCCGCGTGGTGGGCAGCGACTTCTGGACGAACCCCCGCCAGTGCGAGTGGCGCCTGGTCACGCCCACGTTCTCGGCCTTCGCCCACGCTCTGGACCTCTAGTGTGGTCATGGTCGCGCCCAGATGAGGACGGCGGCGAGGTGGAGAGCGTCCTGGCTGGCTGCGTAGGTGAGAACCGGCTCTGGTCCACTTCTTGTGGCCACGTACGCAGCGTGACGGCACGCTGCTGAGGCTGATCACCTCGCTGCCGGATCCGCCCAGCGCCACGTCCCGGGTCGTCGGCGTGGACGAGTACCCGCAGCGCAAGGGCCGGATCTACGGAACGGTGCTCGTCGTCGTCGAGACGCGTCGGCCGGTGGACCTCCTTCCGGACCGAGAGGCGGACACACTCGCGGCCTGGCTTTCCGAGCGGCCCGGAATCGAGAGCATCTGCCGTGCCCCCGCCGTCTTCTACGCCGAAGGCGCTACCCGCGGCGCCCGCAAGCCCTCCAGGTCGCCGACCGATGGCACCTGTGGCACAACCTCGGCGAAGCCACCGAGCAGTGCGTCTTCCGGCACCGCGCCTGCCTGCGACCGGCGCTGGCACCGCTGGAGGAGCCTCCGCAGGCGTCGGAGCCGACCGTGTCGTCGCCGTGGCCGACCGGGCACCGGTTCTCGGAGCGGACCCGCGTCAAGCATGCAACCGTCCACGCGCTCCTGGCGAACTGCCCTGAACTGGACGCACTCGCGGGTCACGTCCGTTCCTTCGCCCACATGCTCACTCACCTGCAAGCCACCAGCTGCCGGCATGGATCGATGCCGCGACCACCACCGACCTGCCCAGCCTTCAGCGATTCGCCCGGCACCTGGAACGCGACCTCGAGGTTGTCACCGCCGGGCTCTCACAGCCGTGGAACTCGGGAGTCGTCGAGGGCCATGTCAATCGGATCAAGATGCTAAAGCGCCAGATGTTCGGCCGCGCAGGCTTCGAACTCCTCCGCAAGCTGGTCTGCTTTACACGTGAGGCCCGCGCACGACACTGACTCGTCAACGCAATAGCCTCAGCCTGTGACCCACAGCAGCAGCCAGAACGAGAAGCCTCACCCTGCCGCCCTCCCTCCCTCCCTTTCAAACACTGTTGGACAGTACGAACTGGGGGTCGCTCGCCACAGCGTGCGGGACGGGCGAGGCCTTGCCGGCGGCACTGAGACTCCTCACCGACCCTGACCCAGTCATCAGGGAGTCCGCTCTCCACGATGCACTGGGGCCCGTGACGCACCAGAACAGCATCTACGAGGCCACCGTCCCAGTGGCGCTCTACGTCGCGGCGATCCTCAACCATCCGGCCATCTCGGCGGACCACGACAACCCCGACGCCGAGACACAGAACCGCCCGACTCTCGTGCAGCTACTCGACTGGCTCGGCGACACCGCCTACGACGCCAACGACGAGTGCGTTGCCATCGACGAACGCCTCTACGGTGAGGGAATCCACGACGAGCAGATGCGGGCGTTTCGGGACGCGCGCCCGGCAATCCACTCCGCTGTTCATCGGTTCCTCGGTCATGACAACGTCGACGTGCGCCACACCGCCCTTGTCACTGCCATCCCCCTCGCCGAGCACCCCCTCCTCACCCATCACCAGGCCGATCTGGCCGACCACGCCCGACGCCTCCTGGCCGGCAGCACTGACCGGCACCACCGAGACCGCGTGCTGGAGGCGCTGAAGGCATGGGGACACAACACCAGCTGCCTGGAAAGCGCGTCCGACATTGCGGCCCGCGAGCACTACGCCCGCCTCAGTGCCGCCCGCAGCAACTGGACGGGCGGCTACACCGAAGACCCACCGTTCTGACTCAAGGTCTTGCCCCTCAATCGCCCCGAGTGCCCACACCACAAGAAGTGGACCAGAGCCTGAGAACCAGGAACGGATGTCGGCCGGTTTCAGCATCACCTGATGCTGGGCTGACAATGGAATGTTGCCGAGTTCTTGGAACGCCCCGCTGCCCCGTTTCGCGCTTCGGGTCCAGGAAGATGCAGCACCGGAACGTGCGATCGATGACATCGCGTCGCAAGGATGCAGTGGCATGACGAGGTGGGGAAGCTGTGAGCGATGACATCCTGTCGATCATTCCGAGTGATCCTCGGTGGCGGCCGGATCGCGATGTGGTTGATCGCGTCCTCGCGCTCGTCGAGGACCTGGCTCCCGGAGCTGCCGACGGCGTGGACGTGGAGATCGACGCGACGTGGCACGACGTCGTGACCGCCGTCGACTGCGGGGACAACCTGGAGAGGATCGGTTGCCCCTTGTGTCAGGCGGCCATCGACACGGGGTGGTGGCGAGACCTCCTCGAGGCTCACTGCGACGACGGCTTCACCACGCTCGCGATCGAGGTCCCGTGCTGCGGAGGATCAACCACCCTGGACGCCCTGGAATACGACTGGCCCTGCGGTTTCGCCCGCTTTGAGATCGCCATCTGGAACCCCGAACGCCTCTGGTTCAGCGAGGACGAGCTGACGGCGCTGGCGGACCTGCTCGGCCATCCGGTCAAGCAGATCCGGGCCCACATCTGAACCTTCGCCACGCAGCCGATTACCTGTTGCTCGGCGCGGGCTCGGGTGGTGGCGAGTCGGTGGGAGTCGGTTCCGGTCTCGATGATGTTGCCGCCGAAGGTGAAGCGGGCTACTCGGTCCGCCTCATCGACGGGACGGACAACGGCAAGGCCGGCCTGCTGATACAGAAGATGTACGAAGAGAACCGCGATATCGACAACGATCCGTTGTACGTGAAGATCACTCCCTGACGGATGGGGAAGCCCATGGCACTGATCACCGAGTACCGCACGCCCGCCCGACCCAACTACCGTCTCGTGGAGGTCTACGACGCCGACGCCTATCTCACCGACGAGGCAGCCATCGACCTGGCCCACGAACATGTCGTCGGCGGGAACGGCTACCACCTGTACATGTACAGCCTGCAACCCGATGTAACGGTCGAGGTGGTCATCCGGATCTGGGACACCCCCCAGCCGTGCCCGGCGGAGGTGGAAGGCACCCTCCCCGTGGCAATCGAGTCGGAGACCGGGACACTGGTGGTCGGCCAGTTCGTTTTCGGACCCGCAGGTGAAATGACACTGCCCCGACCGGGTTGCTACGAGGGACACGCTTCCTGGACGGGACGCGCCGCCACCGCGGCCTACTACGCGAAGACCCTTCGCCAGATCGACTCCGGCTGGAGCACTGAGCAGATCGGACGGGCCTGGGACCGGAGTCCTGTCCCCGAGCGCTACAGCCTCGACCTCTGGTTCGTCCGCGACTCCGAACCCGGAGAAGACGAGGACGAGGAGCTATGACACCAGGCCGTCACCCGCGACCTTCGGGGCTGCCATACGCATCCCGTGTGGCAGCCCGCACCCGGCCTCACCCCTCCTTGCCCAGGACGGGGGTCCACCGATCTCGGCATGCCAGTGATCTTCCGAACGAGGCCCGAGCCAATGTGATTGCCGGAGATCATCTGGTGATGGGCTGAGGCCGCCTCACGGGGGCCTAGGCTGCCCCGGGTGACGGGAATCCCAGGATTCGATGTGATGTTGAACCGGTTGGCGGAGCGTCGCGGGCTGTGCATTGAGGATCTGTCCCGCTTGTCCGCTGTCCCGGAGGCTGAGCTGGGGGCGGTTCTGGACGGTGCAGCGCCTGGCCCGTCGCTGCTGCGACGGCTCGCCCCTGTTTTCCAACTGGAGGCCGCGGACCTGTATGTCATTGCTGCTGTGGCTTTGCCCCTGGACATGACGCCCCTGGACCCCCGGGCCGGAACAGCTGTGGCTCGACTCGCCTGGCACACAGCCCAGTTGCCGAGGGCTGGACGTTACCAATTGCGTCGGCTCGCGCGGTCGCTGCCGCAGGAGCGCCGCACCCAGCCGGTTCCAGAACCGCGCGGGTATCTGCAGTACCCGCCGGGGCCCGGTGGACTGCTCATGCGCTTGCTCGCCAACCGGAACCTGGGGTGGGTAGCAGGGGCACAGACATTCCTGCCCCTGACCGGCCGGTACTGGTCTCCGGCAACGTACGGGCAGGTCGGCCGCGGCCTCAAGGAGCTGACACCGGATCTCCTGGCTGACTACGCCATCGTGCTTGGTATTCGCGCCGACGACCTGGCCGAACTGACCGGCGTCGAGCTGCCGGACACCGCGCCCCCGTCGGAGGTCGCCGTCGACGTGACCGGCCTCATCTGGGATGTCCGCCGCCTGACACTGGACCAGATACAGCAGCTACGCGATACCGCGAAGAGCATGCGCTGAGCCAGGGGCCTACATCTGGTACCAGTCGTCTCCACCATGTCGAAGCGAGCGCCCGAGGTAGTCCCGCAGGTCGCCGGCCACCCACCGCCTGCTGTCGGTCTCGTGTTCCCAAACGAAGATGTCGGGACGCTGTGGTTTCTGCACGAAGGCGAATTGATCACCGCCTCCGTTGTCTCCGAAGAACAGCAGGGCGTCGAACGACATGTACAACTGGGCGAAGGATGGGTCGGACCAGAAGAGGAGGTTCTGTTCGACGATCTGGTCGAGTGGCCAGACGGTGTCGACCGAGCTGTGTCCGATCACTCCGTTGCTCTCCAGGAGCATCTGCTTCAGCTCTGAAGGAATCTCACGTCCAAGCCGCCGCTCGGCCTCGGCGAGTTCAGGCTCACGAGCCGGTGCCCGAAACCCAACGCTTGGGGATGCCTGCAAGGCCGTCTCTCTCCACATGATCAAAATGGTAGTGACCCTCCGAAGTGAGCTCTTCCCCAGCCAGATCTTGTCCTCGGCGCTGACCGGAGCTGGGCCGACGATCCCACCCCGGGATGGTTCACACTCGCCGCCGGGTCAGCGGCGGCTCATGAGTATCGTCATCGACAGCAGCACCATCTGCTCATGCAGGCGGGCAGCGTCTCGTAGTCGCGTACCGGGCGCCGCGAGCGCATCAGCCAGCTCGGCGTGCGTTCCACCACCCAGCGTCTAGGCAGCACCACGAACCCCGAGGCGTCGTCGCTGCGCTTGACGATCTCCAGAGCAAGCCCGGGTTGCTGCTTCGCCCAGCTGACCAGGCGACCCGCGTAGCCGCCGTCGGCCCACACCAGGACGATCCTGCGATAGCGGGCCCGGGCACGTTCCAGCAGCGGCATCGCGGCGTCCCGGTCCGTCACGTTCGCCGCGGTGACCATCACGGCCGGCAGCAGCCCCAGGCAGTCGACCACGATGTGCAGCTTGCGCCCCGGCACCTTCTTGGCCCCGTCGTAGCCGCGGGTGGCCGCCGGCACCGAGGCCGCCGCCCGCAGTGACTGCACGTCGACCACCGCCGCGGTCGGCTCCGGATCACGGCCGGCCTCCTCTCGGACCAGGCACCGGAGGCCCTGCCTTCATGCGCGCACAAGCGAGAGATCACCCGACAGAGTCGCCACACTTGAACCGATGTCCACCGTGATCGGTACGACAACAGCTTCTGAAGCCAACGTCAGAGTCAACCCCCGAAGGACTTCCGGAGCCGACCACTCAGGGGATGAGGCGTGGCGCTCGGATGCTGCCGAAGACGGTGCCGGTCAGGAAGACGGCGAGGCCTGCGCAGAGCGCGGGAAGGCTGGCAGCGTCGTGGAGGGGGATTGCCCAGGGTTGAGGTCCGCGGCCGCCGGCCTGCCAGCCGCCTACTGCCAGCACCAGGGGGACGGCGACCAGGAGCGGCGCGCCCGCCCGTGCGCCGGTCAGCGGGTTCAAGACGAGTGCGACGCCGAAGTAGAAGGCGGTGTTGCGGCCCACGGCCAGGGCCACGGCGTCGGCTCCCAGGAAGTGTCCCAGGACGGCCAGGCTCAAGGACAATGTTGCGCCGGCCGCGGCGAGAGACACGTCGAAGCGGTGCACGGCGCGTACCGACACCGTTTCGGCGGGGATGCGGGCTCGGGCGGTGAACGCCAGCCACATCACGGCCGGGATGACGGTCAGCAGGGCGGCCAGAAGGAAGTGACCGGCGCCGCCGACCAGCGCGGGAACAGGCAGATAGGACTGGCCCAGCGCGAGGGAGATGAAGGTCGTGGCGGCGGTAAGCGCCGCGAGAGCCGGCACTTTCCTGGACAGCACCCACCAGTTCAAGAGCCTGCTCCCTCGGGGCTGAGGGAGGGGCTCTGCTCGCATCCGGTCAGCGCCTGGCGATTCTTCTCGTACCAGGCGTGCTGACGTTCGGGGGGAAGCGTCAGGACCTGCTGGGCGAGTTTGGCGTCCTCGAAGGAGACGGTTCCCTGGATGGGCTGCGGCGGCGTGCCGGTGGCGATGGAGGCGAGCCAGCCGGTGAGGGGGCCTCTGGCGGGGAACGCCGGGTAGCTCTGGCCCGTACGTGCGCATCGCGGGATGGGGGGCAGGAGCATGTTCACCAGGTTCGGGGTGATGGACCCTTCGCGTACCTGTCCCTTTCCTCCGAATCCGGCCTGGCCGTCCTTGAGGGTGCGGCTCTGGGTGAAGGAGTCGGGAAGAGGCAGCCCGGCCGCTTCCAGGCGTGCGCTTTGGACTCGGGTGGCATCGATGATCCGGTCTCGTCCGGGGGTCTCGGGCCACAGGCACACCTCGGGGACCGCCCGCCGGTCACAGACCATCGCTTCGGCGCTTCGGGCCTTGGTCGGGTTGAAACCCATACCCGCGACCAGGGCGATCGCGGCGCCGGACGCTGCTGCGAGGGCGAGCGCCGACGTCCACCAGGGCTTTCGGGCGATGGCGAGGATGCAGGCCCCGGTGGCGCCGGCGGCGAAGAGAAGAGGGGCCCATACCGCGGAAGGGTCGATCACCGATCCGACCGAGCAGCATGCGTCGTAGCCGCCGCCCACCAGGTGGCGGGGCCAGGGAGTCTTCCAGGACCCGGGGAACGCCGTGAAGAAGAACACGGCGATCATCGCGATCGGCGCGGCCGCCAGATGGTGGATCCGCGCCCCCAGCAGGTAGCCGGCTCCGGACGCGGCCGCCATCAGCAGCGCGTACACGGCGAACATGCCCAGGTACGACAGTGGCGGAAGTGCCCCCGCCGCGCTGGAGGCGATGGCCGACGCGATCCCCATGCTGATCACGCCCAGCGCCCATACCGGCGCAAGGACCTGGAGGGCGATGGTCAGATGTCCGCGTGCGGGGGCCTGGGCGAACACGCGGCCCCGGCGCAGCCGGGAGCTTTCCCATGCTCCGGAGGCCGCGCATGCCGCGGCGGCGAAGGGGATGGCGTACGACGCGGCCCCGAGGACGGAGGGCCCGTAGGAGGCGGTGACGTTGACACGGATCGGTTCGGACAGCAGGAGGAAGACGTATCCGGCGGCGAAGACCAGCATCAGGCCGGCGGAGGAGGAGCGAAGGAGAGTGGAGGTGCGCACCGTTCAGATCTCCCGTCCGACCAGCAGGACGTAGGCCGCTTCGGCTTGCTCACGGCCTTGGCCGGAGGATGGTGCGAGAGCATGGAAGTCTCGGGGGCTCCCCTGGAAGCGGATGTTCCCCTGGGAGAGGACCACTACGTGCTGGTACAGGTCGGCGAGGTCTTCGGTCTGGTGGGTGGAGACGATGATCTGTACCTGGCCTGATAGGTCGCCGAGGAGTTCTCTGAACACCAGGCGCTGGGTGGGGTCGAGGCCGGCGGTTGGTTCGTCCATCAGGATCAGCTCACTGCGGTGGGCAAGAGCGCCCGCGATGCCCATGCGGCGCAGTTGTCCGCCGGAGACCTGGTGGCTTTTGCGGTCGGCCAGGCGGATCAAATCCACACGACGTAGCGCGTCGGCGGATGCGGTCCAGGCCAGGTGGCGGGGCATCCCTTTGAGCCAGCCTGCGTAGGCGACCTGTTCGCGTACGGTCAGGCCGGGTATCGGGGTGATCTGCTGGGGTATCCAGGCGACGCGTTCCCTGTAGGGGGCTTGGCGGCGGCCGTGGGCGTCGAGGCCGTTGAAGGCGACTGAACCGGCGGCCGGTTTGAGGTGGGAGGCGGCGAGTGACATGAGGGTGGACTTTCCCGCCCCGTTGGGTCCCAGGAGGACGGTCGCTCCGGCTTCCACACACAGACTGAAATCGTCGAAAACCGGAGTGTTCCGCCTGTAATTGAACGAGACCTGGTCAAAAACCAAAGACATGTATCAACACACAATCTGCTGCCCCCACCGCACAGGGGGAGCCAAGTCCGTGGGAAAGTAGAGAGACGGGGGTCCCGGTGCTGAATCCACCGGGACCCCCTACAGCGCTCTTCCAGCTACCGCGCTACCGCGCTACCAGGCGACCTTGAGGTACTTGACCGTCAGACGGCCGCCCGAGTAGATGTCGTAGAGCTGGAAGTAGTAGTTACCCGCATCGTCCGGGTCGCCGTAGTCCACCCAGCCGCAGTAGTTGTTCTCGCTGCCCTTGTACCGGTCCGGCGCGTAGGAGATGTCCTTGTACAGGTCCAGCTCCGCGTGACTGAACCCGGTCGCACCGTCCGAGACGCAGTTCTCGAAGTAGATCCCGGTGTAGTCCCAGGTGTCGTTGTTGTCCCACCAGCGACGCGACTCATCCCCGCGCTTCCAGTTCGTCAGCGAGGAGGTGAACCAGCCCTCCGCCTGGGCCCCCGCATACGCCGGAACCACCGACACAGCGCCCAGCAGCGCCGCCCCGGCCACCACGCCGGCCAGCGACTTCATCCCGATCTTCAACTCACTTTTCCTTTCCCGAAACAGGACGAACCCCCACTGGCGCACCCCCGCAGCGGACTACCGCCGGCCGTCCGGGTTCCTGGAGCTGAATCCGCCAGGAGCCCGCAACGTCCGGCCACTACCAGGCGACCTTGACGTACCTGATGTCGATCCAGTCGCCGTTACCGACGTCCGAAAGCTGGAAGTAGTAGTTCCCAGCCGAGTCCGGATCTCCGTAGTCGACCCACCCGCAATAGTTGTTCCGCGTTCCGTAACTGCGATCCGGAGCCGCGGAGATGTCCTTCCACAGGCGCAGCGACGCGTAGTCGTAACCCCAGTAGTCGTCATCGGACCGACATCCCTCGAAGTAGATGCCGGTGTAGTCCCACGTGTCGTTGTAGTCCCGCCACCGGCGCGACTCGGTCGGGGCCGTCCACCAAGAAATGCTGGACTCGAACTGGCCCTCGGCCGACGCCCCGGCGTGTGCCGGGCTGACACCGGCAAACCCCAGCAGCACTGCCCCGGCCATCAGACCGGCTGCCTTTCTACGCAGCATGCTCAACTTTTCTCCTTCCTTTCCTCGCGTGCCCTGGATGAGGGCAGGCAGGGGGGAAGAGATGTATTGCGGCGCCTCCCCCCGAGACGGTCCGAACAGTAGCCACGGAAGGTCATATTCAGAGGAGAGGATTGGAGAATGGCTCAAAGCAGCCAGGCCCCACGCACGCCGTCCGGCAGGGCTGTGGCCGGGAAGCGGCAGTGGATCGCCGCCATCGCCGCATCTCCTTGCCTGGTCTGACAGTCGCCCCTTGTAGAGCGGACCAAGGGAGTCCTACGTCGCAAACCCGCGGGCAACCCCTGCCTGATGGCTGGGAATTAATCGCCGTTCGTGGGCGACCTTCACCGCGACTACTCCTGACCGGACGTCATAAGGGTGCGTACGCTCAGCAAGTTGGACATCTCTCAGCACGCTGCCTGGGCTCGGAAGATACGTCACCTTCCAGATCGCGGAACTGGTCCTGGGCGGGGAACCCGATATCGAGTACCACCGTCCCGCGAACCGTCTGCGACAGCTCTCCGCGGCCACGATTGTGGAGCTGCCAGTTCCACTCGACCGGCCGTTTTGTTGGACCTTCTCGAGATCATCGGCGTGGGCAATCCGGGGCCGGAGTCTGCTACTCCGGACCAACACACCCCACGCTCTTCGACCTGATGGGTATCCAGGCGTTGCCGGCCATGAGGTTGGTGACGCCGCTCGTCGGTGTTGACCTTCAAGTTGGTTGAACCTCGATGATGGCGCGGTGCCAAAAGATGATCTGATGCCGATCGGAGTCTTCGCCCAGCGCAGTGGACTGACGTCCAGCGCGTTGCGGTTCTACGCCGACTCCGGGCTCCTGCCCCCTGCCGAGGTCGACCCGGTCTCGGGTTACCGCTACTACAGCGCTGACCAGCTGGTTCGGGCGACCGTGCTGCGTCAACTTCGTGAGATCGCCATGCCCCTCGCCGATGTCGAGGCGGTGCTGGATTCCGGGGCTGACGCGGCATCCCGGCTGCTCGATGAGCACATCGCGAAGGTCGTCGGGGACGCGGTGGCGGCACAGCAGAAGGCTGCCACCATCAAGTCCGTCCTTGGCAGTGTGCCAAGTCTTCCGATTGCGGCGCTGAAGGGTCCGGTGCTGGCGGATGCGGTCGAGCAGGTGCTGACCGCGACCGCACACGAGCCCGGGATGCCGGTACTCGCCGGCCTGCGCATCGAGGCGAGCCATGAGGCGGTGACCCTGACTGCAACTGACCGTTACCGGCTCGCCACCCGAACCTTGGTGCCGGCTGAACCACCGGCGCAGACGTGGTCCGGCACAGTCGATGGCGACGAGCTGCGGGCAGCAGCCGCCGAGATCCGCCGCAGCTCGCTGGTTCGGGTCGAAGCGGTGCCGCACGGCATCTGGTTCCGCGTGGCCGGCCGGAAGGACCGGCATTGCCGGTTGCTGTCCGAGGATTTCCCCGACTATCGGTTGATGCTCGCGTCGCTGGGTGAGGTCACCACCCGTGTGACGGTCTCGAAGGAACTGCTTCTGAGGACCCTGGAAGAACATCCCGGTGAGCACATCGGGCTGCACGTCGCCGACCGCGGAGTGAACGTCGTGTCAGCGGATGACGAGCACCCCGGCACCCCGCTCTCGTCCACTGCGACGGGGCCGGCCCTCCGGATCTGGTTCGAACTGACCACGTTCTATCCCGCCGTGAGCGCCGCGATCGGCCCCGACGTGATGCTCGACCTGAGGGGACACGACCAGCCCGTCACAATCCGCTCCGCCGACCGCGGCGATTTCACCACCCTGGCCATGCCCATCAAGGCCCCCTGCCTGAACGAGACGACGAGGAACACCCCATGACGACCGCACCCGCCGGCCCCGACCCGACCATGGAAGCCATCGGCCAAGCCGTCGCCGTAGGCCAAGCCGGTGACATCGCGTCCGCCCGCCAAATACTTCTGAACCTGTGGTCCGCGATCGGTGTCACCGGCGATCCGCTGCACCGCTGCTCCCTGGCTCACTACCTGGCAGACCTCTACGAAGATCCCGCCCAGGCCCTCGCCTGGGACGTCCGGGCACTGGATGCTGCCGACGCCGTCACCGAGCAGCGCGTTCAGGAGCACCACGCCGGCCTCCACATCGCCGGCTTCTACCCTTCCCTGCACCTCAACCTTGCCGACGACTACCGCCGGCTCGGCTCCTTCGAGGCCGCCGCCGAGCACATCAACGCGGCCGAAGAGCACGCCCCCCGGCTTCCTCGGAATCCCTACGGTGACCTTCTCCGTGGCGCCATCCGAGAGGTCGCCGAGGCCATCGACAGGCGGGACCGCACACGGCGATCCTCTGCGCCCGGTTCTGCTGCGTGACCCACAAGAACGCACCCCTCGCCGTGGAAGGACGAGTCGTCTCATGGAGTGCTGCCGCACGAGGCCCACAGCCCACGTCGCAGCCGAGATGGGGATCTCGACCCCAATGGTGAGGCCCACGCCGACCGACAGCCGCGGAGAATCCACGCCTTCCGACCCGGCCACGTGATCCACGTGGACGTGAAGAAGGTAGGCCGCATCCCCGAAGGCGGAGGCCGGCGCGCGCACAGATACGGAAGCGACCGGGCCAAAGCCGTAGACCGGCGGAAGAAGGACACCGGGCGCGGTGGCCGCGGATGGACGACTCCGATGCTCGGAATCGACCTCGCGGCCGACCGAGGAACCGACCGATGCTCAGGCTCGGTGCGGGCACTGCGTCGGCCACTCCACCAGTTGGAGCGGCGGTCCCAGGGAAATCGGCTCGACGGAGCGTTGCGTAACGGCGAGTATGCGACGCGACCGCTCAAGCTCCCGGAGACGCACGTGGGTAACCGACAAGCAGACATCGACTTCACCTTCCAGCGCCCAGCCACCGTGCGCGGCCTGCTGGAGTTGCTGACCCCGGCCGGCTGGTGCGCCGAGGAAAACTTCGGCCACATCTCGTTCATGATCAACGATGCGGACGATATGCACGAGTGGTACGACAGCACCCCCGACCGCCTCGACGCCGTGCTCGCGGAGCTGGACGCCACGGCGAACCTGCCCTACACCGTGGCGCTGAACATCTACCACCCGCAGGGCGGGACCGGCGGCATGCTCGTGTTCTCAGCGCAGCGCAGGAAGGTCTCCTTCCTTCCCACCATCAACCGGCGTCGCATCCCGGACGCGCCACGGTTCACCGACCTCGCCTGGTACCTGCACGCACTCGTCCCCTCCCTGCTCTGGGCCGGCCTCGAAGGGTACGAGGCCCGGGAAGACCCCAACGACTAGGCATGGTTCGGGACGAAGTCCTCCGCAGCCGCCGGTTCCACGCCACCCATCGCGCGCAGGCACAGCCATGGTGACTGAGCGCTTCAGCCGGCCTCGGCCACATGGAACGCTCAGCTCACGAGACTCTGTCCAGGTTCACGTCCAGGTGGGCCGGGCGGCCTGACGTCGGCCGTTCACCCCCTACCGAGGTCTCGCTCCGCGTGTGTCGGCGCCGGCCTGGCAGCCGTCCAGACCGGCGGACGGGGCGACGTCACGCAGGTACGTCGAGCGGCGGGTGTTCCAGCACGCGGGGCTTGTACTCGACCAGCTGAATGCGGCCGTCGAATGTGCGGTGCTCGATCATTTCGAGGGCAACGTCCGGATAGTCGTCGTAGATGCGTTCTGCGCCCGTGGCCCCGGTGATCACCGGGAACATCACGACCCGGAAACGGTCGACGAGTCCGGCTCGTAGCAGGGATCGGCACAGGCTGAGGCTGCCGATCGTGCTGAGGAGCCCCGAGCCACTCGACTTCATGGCGCGGACCACCTCGACGGCATCGTCCCGAACGAGCGTGGAGTTGGCCCACGTCAGTGGCTCCTTGAGTGAGGAGGAGAACACCACCTTGGACGCTTGCGTGAGCTCGTCGACGGACGCCTCTTCCTCGGGCCTGAACTCGTCTTGGCCGGGCGGGACCTCGCCTGCGGCGAAGCCGGACATCAGACGGTAGGTGTTCGCTCCCATCAGGTAGGTGGCCTCGGGCTGCTCGCCGAGCCAGGCGAGGTACTCCGGGCCCTCGAGGCCCCAGAACCCGGGCCATCCCTCTCCCGATGCGTAGCCGTCGAGGGAGGTGATGAAGTCGACGAGAAGCTCCGACATGGCGGTGTCCTTTCCTGAGGTGTCATGAGCTTGGACCGATTGGGAGCAAGAAACTCATCGGCCGCGCCGTGGAGCAACGAGGAAAAGACCCGGGCCGACCATCACGCTCAGCTGGGCCGAGTACAACGCTCAGGAGCCACCTGAAACGCTCGCTGTGGCCCGAGCGGGATGGGCGATACCGGGCTGCCGGCCTTCACCGCTGCGCACCATAGCCTGCGTGGAGCACGGCCGCCGCCATCCCCCGCACACGGTCCAGGCCGATCCCCGTGGGCTGCTCGACCGCGAGGGGGTGGTCGGTGGGCTCAAGCTCTACCAAGGGACGCTCGCCGACCGGGCGGGTGTGGACGTACGTCTTCAGGTTGAGAGTCGTGGCCGGGTAGACCGGCAGGACGGTGGTGAGCCAGCCGAAGTACGGCTTCTCGGACTCCCGGCCAGGGGTGTCCCACAGGTCCGCAGCCCTGGAGAAGTCCTCTCGGCTCGGCGATACCCACACGCCCCAGGAGAACACGTCGTCGCTGAGGCCACGCCATCCCCCCGCGGGTTCTGACCGTGCGCCAGGAGTCCGACGGCGCCGCCTTGTCGGTCCCTGGTGTTAGCGTCACCACCATGGCAAACCGTTCATATCTCTACTCCGCAGACTCGATGCCGAACGACGCAGGGATCCCCAAGCAGATCCGATGCGTGTCCGAGCACAACTGGGACATCCCGCTCGCGCACAAGATCATGGTGGGACGCGGAACGACGATCGTCCCGTCCATGATCTGGAATCCGCCGATCGGCATCGCAGCGGACTACGCCGGCGGGGCGGCTCTGCTGCTCGATCTCCTTCACGCGGTCGGCAAGGGACTGGAGGACGACGCCGAGTTCGCCGAATGCGTCGCCCGGACCACGGCCCACCTCGAGAAGCAGCAGGCGGAGTACTTCGTCCTCGAGACCGGGGAGATCGTCTCTATGTCGGGCGACGATCCGGTGGAAAGCGTGCGGCGCCTGGCGTCCGAGGGCATCCCCGCCGCCGTCGCCAAGGCTGAGGCCGCGATCGCCGCCGAGGACGAGGAGTGGCTGGCCTCGGTCCGAGCCGACTGGCAGAACCACTTCGCCTCCTTCTACAGCGAGGCGCTCTATTTCTCCTTCCCCGACTGACGGATGGTTGCGGCGCGGTGCCGGGCGATCCCGGTCTGATCCGAAGGACACGGCATAAAGGGTGTTGCAGAAGGTCTGGCTTGGGCGGCCTGGAGTGCATCCGGGCGAAGGTGTGCTCGACGCGGGCCCTGACGCGTCGGTGTTCGGCGTTGTCCTCCTCCTGGGCCCGCGCAGGAGGGGGCCGGCCGGCCCTTCCGTGGTGCGGGAGGATCAGGCCGGTGCCGAGGTAGGCGCCGTCCGCGATCACTGTCGTCCCGGCCTCCGCCGCGGACAGGGGACTGTCCGGATCCGGAACCGCATCCGGTCGATCAGCTGCCGCCGAGGCCAGATGGGCGGCCGCCCCGCCCTTTTCGCTTTCGGCGACAACGGCCCCGACATCGCCCACTGTTCGTCCGGCTTCACCGATCGGGCGCTGCTGGCCATGGCCTACCGGCGGGGACGCGTTCTGCCGGCCGGCGACGCCGTGAACCTGGGGTGGAAGCTCGCGGCGACCGTGCACCGGTACGCGCCGCACGGGCTTGTCGACACCTACGCCGACGAGCGTCATCCGATCGGCGCAGCGATGCTCGACCGGTCGGCGCGCGCAGGTGGCGATCATGCGTCCGGACCCGTACGCCCAGGCGATCCAGGGAGTGGTCCGCGATCTCATCGGGACCCGAGACGGAGCGGCCTACGTGTTCGGGAAGCTGCCGGGATCGTGGATCCGGTACGACCTCGGCAGCGAGTATCCACTGACCGGACGCAGCTCCCCTGAACTTCCGCATCGAGGACGGCCGAACCGCAGCCGTCGGCCTCAGTCACCTGATCTGCGGGTCTGCTAGGAGAACGACTCGATCGGCCTCGACATCGAAGCCGAGCACCGGATGGCCGTCGTCGCCTTCCGGGTCCATCAGCACCGGCTTGCCCAGCCGCCGCCCGATCTCCCGGAGGAAGCCGCAGAACGCGTCAAGTCGCTCCTGGCCTTGCAACTCCCGCAGATCGACGTCGAAGTCGATTTCATCGACGGCATGGAACCTGAAGATCGCCAACACATCCGCAGTCGGCCAGACCCGCAGGTCAGGGCACTCGGCATCCACCGGACGGGACAGCACGGTCTTCGCCCGAGGCACCGGAAGCACCGTCCCTCCCTCGGAGTACTGGCAATTCCAGCCCTTTTCGGTGACCAGATCGAGGACCGACTGCCAATCCTCTGCCGAGGTATTCGGGACGCGCACGTCCGGCAGCGACCCCATCAGGTCCGGGTCGAAGAAGCACTTCACGTCATCCCACAGCAGATCGGCCACCTCGCCATGCTGCCCGGCTCCCGACCAGGGAAAACCGACACAGATCATCACTCACGAGTCCGGGAAGTCGACCACGGACAGGACGAGGGGCAGCTCATCGGTGCGGGACTGCGGCTCGGGCAGCCTGCCCTGTAGGAAGGTGCCGCTGAGGTGGTCGTCGGTGGCCAGCCAAACCGTGTAGGGGATCTGGCCCTGGTAGGTGAAGCGGTCGATGACGTAGGGGACGGCGTCGGCCTGCAGCAGCGACGGGTCGTCCATCAGCTGGAAGTGCAGGTGAGGGGCGTTGGAGTTGCCGGTGTTGCCCAGCTCCGCGATCTTCTGGCCCTTCTTGACCTCGTCACCGGGCTTGACCAGGAGGCTGCCTTTGATCAGATGCGCGTACATGGCCCAGACGCCACCGCCGAGGTCCTGGATGATGTGGTTGCCGTCCACGTTCTGGACGGTGATCTTCGGACCGAGTACAGGGTCGTTGGCGGGCAGGATGCCAGGGGTGCCTGCCTCGACCGTGTCGAGCGTCGAGCTCACGGTGCCGTCGGCGACCGCGTACACCGCCTCGCCGTAGTCGGCGTAGCTCTCGTTCTTCGTCTTGTCACCGCTGTAGAACTTGCCCTCGTCGTTGAGTTTCATCCAGTCGATGGCGAAGCGCTGGGAGTTGGCCAGCTTGCCGTTCACCGAGTTGAGCGAGGGACGGTGCGGCCCGCCGGTGCCGCAGCAGCCGTTCGCGGCGACCCAGTCGTCCCCCTTGAGCGGGGGTGCGATGACCCGCGGCTTGCCGGAGGAGATGTCGAACGGCGCGGCGAGGTAGCTGATCGGGCTCGGTTTGGTGGCCGGGGGCACGGCCTGCCCGGTGACGAACAGCCTGTGCATGACCTCGGCGGGCGCCTGGTCCAGCGAGTCGAAGGTCAGGTCCACCATCAGGGCTCGGGACTGGCCGGGGGGCATGACGGTGTCGGTGGCGTTCGACGAGGGCAGTGTCCGCAGCAGATTGCAGGCCCCGTACTCGCAGTCGGGATCGACCAGTTGGCGGCTCGAGAGGGAGGCGACGACGGTGTCGGGGTGTTGGGCGTCGACCACCTGCACCTTGGTGAGCGTGGCGGGCAGCCGCGAGGCATTGGTCAACTGCAGGTCGTAGGAGACGTGGTACTTCTGGTCGCTGCCCAGCCAAGGGAACGTCGGATTGCTGATCGGTGTCACGACCACGGGGGTGAAACTGTCCGGCACGGTCACGGCGGCCCGTGCGCCGGGGGAAGTGGCCTGCTCACCAGGGCCCGGGGACGCTCCTTGTGCCGACGTACACCCTGCGACGAGGAGCACCGTGACCAGCGTCGCGGACAGCGACATCGGGCGCGTCCGCCGCCGGCCCGGGTGCGACCGCGCCCGTTGTCCTGGGCGCGCTGCTCGCGACGCGAACCGTTTGGTGATCCCGTTCGAGTCCGGTCGGGAGGGCTGTATGTCCATCACTCCACCTCGCATGGCCAGGTGTCCCGGTACATCGGCACTCGTCGCGAAGCGACAGGTCGCCATCCGGCGGGCTCGGGCCGGGCCGCTGTGTCAGCAGGGCGCCGACTTCACCGAACAGCTGAAACGTTCTCTGGGGCCCGACGGCCCGGTCCAGAGCGGCTGGGCGCTGCGTTGGTGAGCTGCTTGGGGCGGTTCTGGGCGGAAGGTCGGTCCGGGCGTCCGGTTTCGCCGCAGCGCTTTTGACGGCCTGATCGATTCTCCCAATCCTGGCACGACCGTGATATTGGTGCCAGCCGGGCGGTTCTCATGCGGAATCCTGCTGTTCATGGCCGTGAAAAGGAGCCGGATCGCTTCCAGGACGCCTCGACCGGGCCGGTATCGGTGTAGGCGGTAAGGGCCTCGCCGTCTTGGGCCGCGCTCATCGGTGAGCCAGGGCGCGGGTGTGCCGTTCGTTCGCGGCCGCCCGGGATGGGCTCATGCTGGCAGCATGGGCGGTCCGGTCCGCCCACGGTCTCGGCCGGCCAGAGCGGCACGGCCCTTCGCGGGAGGCTTCCCGATGTCCGCACCCCACCGCCCGCGGCCGCTCGATCCGGCCCGTGAGCTGTTCGACATTCCCGATGACGTCGCCTACTTCAACACCGCCAGCCTGGCTCCCACCCTCCGCGCCGGCCTTCACGCGGGAGGTGCGGCACTCCAATGGCGGGCTCAGCCCTGGCGGATCCAGGCCGCTGACTGGTTCGATGCGGCCGAGGAGCGGCGAGGTCTGTTCGCCGCGCTGATCGGGGCGGGCGCGGACGATGTCGCGTTGGTGCCGGCGACCAGTTACGGCATGGCGGTGGCCGCGGCGAATCTCGAGGCCGCCCCCGGCAGCCGGGTGCTGGTCCTCGCCGACGAATACCCGTCGGGGATCTACACCTGGTGGCGTTTCACCGAGCGCACCGGCGCGCGCATGCTGACCGTGCGGCGTGGGGCGGGCCAGACGTGGACCGACGCCGTGCTGGCCGTCCTGGACGAGACAGTCGCCGTGGTGTCGGTCCCCCAGGTGCACTGGACCGACGGGACGTGGCTGGAGCTGGACCGCATCGCCGGGGCCGCTCGCGCCGTGGGCGCGGCGCTCGTCATCGACGCGAGCCAGTCCGCCGGCGCCGTCCCGCTGGACGTCGGGGTGCTGCGTCCCGACTTCCTGGTCTCCGTCGGATACAAGTGGTTGTTGGGACCCTTCGGTCTGGGCTACCTGTACGCCGCTCCCGCCCACCAGGACGGCCGGCCACTGGAGGAGAACTGGATCCTGCGGCAGGAAGCCCAGGACTTCGCCCGCCTCGTCGACTACCGCGACGCATATCAGCCCGGGGCGCGCCGCTTCGATGCCGGGGCACGCACCGCTTTCGAGCTGACCCCCATGGCGATCGCCGCGCTCCGGCAGCTCACCACATGGACGGTCCCCCGCATCGCCGCCACCCTGGAGACCACCACCGCCCTCATCGCGCAGCACGCCCGCCTGCGCGGTCTGGACATCCCCGGCCCCCGCGGCCCGCACATGCTCGGCATCACCCTCCCCGCCCACCTCCAGCACGCCACCGCCCGCGCACTGGAGCGATCCGGTGTGTTCGTCGGAGCACGCGGCAACGCCCTACGGATCAGCCCCCATCTCCACACCACCTCCCACGACATCGACCGGCTCTTCCACGCACTCGACACCGCGCTCGGGCATCCGTCCACGCCCTGACGACACACCCCCCTCGCCCGCGAGGGGGCCCTGGACGCACACCACGGCGAGGGGGTGGAGGTAGGCAGCCGACGCCGCGTCACCCGCACACCGTGCGGCCAGACGCGATCCTCCGACGGTGGAACCCTCAACTCCGGCCACCAGTGGGCCGGTGATCCCGGCCGCCACTGGGCCCGCGCCGGGTGATGGCCAGGGTCGTCGCCAGGGCCAGGGCCGTACCTGTGGCCAGGACGCCGCAGCGGGAGCGCCAGGAAAGGACCGCCCACCGGGATTCGGCGGACAGCAGTGAGCCGAGGCTCGCCCACGAGCCGACCGAGAGGACGGACGCGGCCGAGCCGATCGACCCGATCGACAGGAACGAGCCGACAGATCCGATCGACAGCGTCGATCCGACGGATCCGATCGACAGGAACGAGTTCCGGGAGCAGAGGGACCAGCGGGAGTCATCCGTCGTCGTCATGGACCGATCGTAGGCACACGGAACCGGGGCCGCCTGCTGCCGGTGCGCGGGGCACAGCAGCCACGGCCCCGGCCTGCCGTGCGCGGCGCCGGTGGGGATGGCCCCACCGCGGCGCCGGCCACCATCGGGGTGTCGGCGCCTGTGGCGGGCGTGGTGCTCGCGTCGACCGTGTCAGTGCGTGGCGATCTGCTGGAGCGCCGCACCTTGGTAGCGGGCACCGGCGTTCCACAGGATGAAGGAGTTCATCTTGTTCGCCGCCGCGGCCTTGATCTGAGCGGCCACTTCCGTCGGCCCGTAGGTGCTGCCCATCGAGAAGTCCTGCAGCCACGGCACGACCTCGGCCTGGGTGCCCTTCACCTGCCGGGCGAAATCGGCGAGCGAGCGCTGCACGATCGCGTACGGCGCGGTGTCGGGCTGCGCGACGCCGTACTCCCCCGGTCCCCAGTGGGACGGGTAGACCATGGGCGCGATGTAGTCGGTGACCTTCGCCAGCGCCCCGATGTCCTGGGCGATCTCGGTGGGCCGGGTCGCGGCGATGCCGAATACGGAGACGCCCAGGTACGTCGCGTGCGGACGAAGGGCGGTCCGTGTGTCGGCGACGAAGGAGGTGATGGACTGTTCCGGCGTGGCGGACCCGATGCCCGGGAAGCGCATGTGCCCCAGCGGTCCGTCGGGGCGGCGCACGTAGTCGTAGAGGACGTCGTCGAAGCCCAGTCGAGCCGCTTCGACGGCGAGGTCCTGGTTGTACTTGCGCACCGTCGGGTCGGCGAAGTTGGTGAAGGACAGGGCTCCGTAGTGGCCGCCGTCGTAGGGCTGTCCCTCCGGGGTCAGTACGAGCTGGTCGCGCTTGCCGTTCTTCCAGGCGGCCGCCGCGAGTTTGGGGTCGCGGAAGGCGACGATGCGGCCGATGACCTGAGCGCCGGCGGCGTGGAGTTCGGCGATCGCCTTGCGGGCGTCGTAATAGCCCTTGGCCGCGCCGATCTGCCGGGCCAGCGGCACCTGGGAGGCGTATCCGACCTCGCCGTCCTCGTCCTTGACGTCCAGTTCGACGGCGTTGAGCTTGCCGCTGCGCACCAGGGAGAGGACGTTGCCCCGCAGGGTGTCGTCACCCCAGCCGATGGCGGTGATGTGCGCGGCGCGGATCATGGGGCGGCGGCCCCGGGCGGACACCGCCTTGGTGGTGGTGTTCCCCGCTCGGTCGACCGCGGTGATCGTCACCACGCGGGTGCCCTTGGGGACCGTGGTCTTGAAGGCCCCGGACCCGTCGACGGGAACTTTCTTGCCGTCGATGGTCACGCGGGAGTCGGCGGACGCGCTACCGGCGATGGTCACGGGAGCGCCGGCGTTCGTCACCGCGGGGTCCGTGACCTTCAGGTCGGGCGGTGTGGAGTCAACGGTGAAGCCGACGACTTTGCGGTACGAGGCGAAGGGGAGACCTGTGTCGCCCGCCACCACCAGAGTGTGCCGCCCCTCGGTCAGGTGTGGCAGGCCCAGTCGCAGCCGGGCGTCCTGCTCCGCGGTGACGGGAACCTTCGTACCGTCGAGAGCGACGTGCACCTTGCCCCGTTGACCGGCCGTCTCGGTGTCGAGGTAGGCGCTGACGTGCGCGGCTTTGCGAGCATCGAGGACAGCTCCGTCGTCGAGACCTTCCACTCCCGGCCCCGACGCGAGGAACGCCCAGGCCCCGCCTCCCGCCGCGGCCAACGCGAGCACTCCGGTCGTCGCCATGAGGCCGCGCCGACGGGCCGGCCGGCGAAGACCGGAGGAAGAGGAGGAGCGGGATATGTAGCTCTTGGCCATCATGACGTCCTTCGCGCTGTAACCGGATGGTGCCTCCATTGATTGCCGTACGGCCGCGCGGATCCTCCGTTCCCGAGCGGATTTCACGCGAACGGCCGGGGTCCGCCCCGGCGTGGCGGCTGCGCCGTTCAGGGGACGGTGCGATACGGGCACCCGCGTCGCCGGTAGGTATGGCTCGTCCGGTTCACCTCGGGAGGGGTCCCGCATGCGCCACCCGTTCGTCCCGCTCTGCGCCCTGGCCGGCGCCGCCCTGCTCGCCGCAGGCTGCTCCCCTGGGTCCTCACCGGCCCCCGGGGAGCGCCAGATGGCTCCATCGGCTGCGGCTGCGGCCACCCATGGCGCCGCGAAATCCCCGGCGGAAGTGGGCGCCAACGAGCTCGGCGACGTGCCCGTTCTGATGTACCACCAGCTCACCGTGAAACCGGACAGCGTCTACGACCGGAGCCCGGCCGACTTCCGGGCCGAACTGGAGCGCCTGGCCCGGGAGAACTACGTACCGGTCACCGCCCAGGCCTTCCAGACGGGCCGCATCGACATCCCGGCCGGAACCCACCCGGTGGTCCTCACGTTCGACGACTCGACCAACAGCCAGCTGCGCCTCGGCCCGGACGGCGCACCGGCAGCGGACACGGCTGTCGCCATCCTGGCGGAGACTGCGAAGAAGTACCCCCCGTTCAAGCCGGTCGCGACCTTCTTCGTCAACGCGGACGCCTTCTCGGCCACCGGTTCCGCCAAGGCGCTGACCTGGCTGAAGACGCACGGATACGAGGTCGGGAATCACACCGACCGCCACCAGAACCTGCGCTCCCTGGACGAGGCCGGCGCCGCGCAGGCCATCACCGCCGGACAGCGTGCGATCGAGACGGCCGCGCCGGGCACCCGCGTCACCTCTCTCGCCCTGCCCTTCGGCGCCATGCCCCAGTCCGACGGGGTCGCCGCACGGGGAACGGGTTACCGCTACGACGGGGTGTACCTCGTGGGGGCGAACCCTTCGGTCTCGCCGTACGCCAAGGCCTTCAGCCCCGGCGCGATCCCGCGGATCCGTTCGGCGGGGCCGAAGGACGTGGACGCCGAGTTCGGTTCGTCGCGCTGGCTCGACAAGCTCGCCTCCGGCCCGAACCGGTACGTCTCCGACGGGGACCCGAACACGGTCGCCTTCCCTCGCGCCTCGCAGGACAAGCTGGCCCCGGCCTTCGCGCCTCGGGCCTTGCCGTACTAGGAACCTAGCGGCCGGCGCGGCACGGCTGGGCCGGCATTGGCGAGCATGGCGGGTCCGGGCTGGGTCCAGCCGCGCGTCCGGAATGAGTTCTGACGCCCATTCCTTGGGGCGGCGAGGCTCGGAATCCCAGCGGCCGGTACCCGGTCCGTACGCTCTTTGACGCCGTACGGGCCAGGTACCGGCGTACCGACCCGCTCCCCCGCCATCGATGCCAGGCCCGCCTCCACGGCTCAGCACCGGTTCACCGGTTTCCGAAGGCCGGCCTCCCGCATGCGGGCCGAGGCCTCCGCGCTCGACGCCCGGGCCGTCTCCGGCCCCCGCCGCGTACCCTCGAGCCCGTGCCACCTCACCATCTCCGCCGTGTCGCCGTTCTCGTCCTCGAGGGCGCCAAGCCCCTCGATGTCGGAATCCCCGCGCAGGTATTCACGACCCGCGCCAGCATGCCGTACGAGGTGCGGGTGTGCGGTGCCGAGCCCGGCCTCGTGACCGGGGGCGACGGGCTGGCGTACCACGTGACGCACGGGCTGGAGGCGCTGGCGTGGGCCGACATCGTCTTCGTCCCCGGCTACCGTTTTCCCGACCGCGACGACCCGCCGCAGGCCGTGCTCGACGCGCTGGTCGCCGCCCACCGACGGGGCGCGCGGCTCGCCGCCATCTCTACCGGCGCGTTCGCCCTCGCTGCCACCGGCCTGCTCGACGGCAAGCGCGCCACGACCCACTGGCATTACGCCCGGGCCTTCACCGCCCGCCATCCGCTCGTCCAACTCGACGAGAACGTCCTGTTCGTCGACGAGGGCAGCGTGCTGACGTCGGCCGGCGCCGCCTCCGGCATCGACCTGTGCCTGCACATCCTGCGGCGCGACCTCGGCGTGGCCGCCTCGAACCACGCGGCCCGGCGGCTGGTCGCTGCCCCATACCGTAGCGGCGGCCAGGCCCAGTACGTGCCCCGCAGCGTTCCCGAACCGCTCGGCGAGCGGTTCGCCGCCACCCGCGACTGGGCCCTGCACCGGCTCGGCGAGCCCCTCACCCTCGAAGCGCTCGCCGTGCACGCGGGGGTCTCGCCGCGTACGTTCTCGCGGCGCTTCGCCGAGGACACCGGGTATACGCCGATGCAGTGGGTCATGCGTGCCCGCATCGACGTGGCCCGGGAGCTGCTGGAGCGTTCGGAGCGGAGCGTCGAGCAGATCGCCGCCGATGTCGGTCTGGGAACCGGGTCGAATCTGCGGCTGCACTTCCACCGCATCCTCGGGACCACCCCGACCGACTACCGGCGCACCTTCACCCGCGGGGAGTAGGGCGAAATCGGCCGTCGACGCCCCCTTGGCGAGATCCTTGCGAACCATGGCGATCTCGCCGCTGTCGCGGGCCGGCGACGGGCGCGAACCTGATGGCGAACGAAAGGGACATCGCTCATGACTCGCATCGCCATCAACGGATTCGGCCGCATCGGACGCAACGTGCTGCGCGCACTGCTCGAACGCGACAGCGACCTCGAAGTCGTCGCCGTCAACGACCTCACCGAGCCCGCCACGCTCGCGCGCCTGCTCGCCTACGACACCACCTCCGGCCGGCTCGGTCGCCCGGTGACCGTCGATGGGAACACCCTCGTCGTCGACGGCCGCCGCATCGCGGTGCTGGCCGAACGCGAACCCGAGCAGCTGCCGTGGGCCGAGCTCGGCGTCGACATCGTGCTGGAGGCGACCGGCCGCTTCACCTCGGCCGAGGCCGCCCGCGGCCACATCAAGGCGGGCGCGCGCAAGGTGCTCGTCAGCGCACCGTCCGACGGCGCCGATGTCACGCTCGCGTACGGGGTCAACACCGACGCCTACGACCCGGCCGTGCACACGATCGTCTCGAACGCCTCGTGCACGACCAACGCGCTGGCCCCGTTGGCCGCCGTACTCGACGACCTCGCCGGCATCGAGCACGGCTTCATGACCACGGTGCACGCCTACACGCAGGAGCAGAACCTGCAGGACGGCCCGCACCGCGATGCCCGGCGAGCCCGCGCCGCGGCCGTCAACATCGTGCCGACCTCGACGGGCGCCGCCAAGGCGATCGGCCTCGTGCTGCCGAACCTCGCGGGCAAGCTGTCGGGCGACTCGATCCGCGTGCCGGTCCCGGTGGGCTCGATCGTCGAGCTCAACACCACCGTCGCACGCGACGTGACGCGCGAGGAGGTCCTGGAGGCCTACCGCACTGCGGCGCGGGGACCGTTGGCGGGGGTGCTGGAGTACTCCGATGACCCTCTCGTCTCCTCCGACATCACGGGCAACCCCGCCTCGTCGATCTTCGACTCGGAGCTGACCCGCGTCGACGGCCGCCACGTCAAGGTGGTCGCCTGGTACGACAACGAATGGGGCTTCTCGAACCGCGTGATCGACACGCTCACCCTCCTCGCCGCCGGCTGACTCTGGGGGCTCGGGGGGCTCGGGGGGGCTCTTCCCCCGACGCATACGTCGGGGCAGGCGCCGACGTCGTCTTCTGCCTGGACGACTTCGGCCGCCTCGACCTTCGGCCCCGTCCCGGTCGGCAGTGGGCGGAGCCCGGCGGCCGGCACGGGAGCCCCGACCGTGATCCCAGACCCCGCCGCCGGGCGACCCGACCCGGTCACCCCTCATTGCCCGGCTCGACCGGGCGGACCAGGAGATCTCTGACTCAGGCAACCAGGCCGGCCGGAGTGCGGGCCGGCGCGGGGACCGGGGTTCGAAGGCCACTGCGCAGGAGGTGGTTCGCCCGGCGGGGCGCGATCTCGCCGAGCCCGATCCGCCCCTTCGGGTCTGGGACCTGCCCTTCGCCGGCTAGCCTTGATCAGAGTCCGGTCTTGGAGGGGGAGTCGGAGAAGTGAGCCACACTCGTGACGAGGAGACGGCGCAGGTCGAACAAGCGCCCTCGCAGTCAGGCAGCCCGGGGAGCAATCCACCCAGATGGGCCTGGTGGGTCATCGGCATCGTGATACCGGTCCTGGGCATCGCGGCCACGGTATGGACCACCTCCGCCAAGACGCCGAGCTCTTCCCCTCCCCCGGCCCAGACCCCGCGCACCACCCCGCCGGAAACCCCGTCGCCGGGCCAGGCAGCGAACCAGACGCCCCCGGTGTCCTCTTCTCCAACAGGCGCCGTACCGGCGGTCTTCCTGGGCGTGTGGGAGGGATCCATCAGTGACGACACCGGAGAACACCATCGGCGCATGACCATCCGGCAGGGGAAGGTCGGTGACGAGATGGTCACCACACGCACCACCAGCAACGCGACCGGCAGCACGATCCAGTGCAGAGGAACGGGCACCCTCGTGGCCGCCGACTCCAGCACGATCGAACTCGACACGATGGTCACCGAGAGCATCCCCACCGGCAGGTGCAAGAGCATCGGCGAGCAGACACTCACCCTTCTGGACGACAACCGGGTCCGCTACCAGACCGGAGAGGCAACCGGGGTCCTCACCCGCCAGCGCTGACCGCCCAGCCCCGACCCGTGCGCCGGCCTGTTCAGTCGGCCGGCAGCGCGCTCGCCAGCCGCCCCAGTGCCGCCTTGATCCGGTCGGGCGTCACTCCCTGTGCGCGCTGCTGGTGGAAGACCTCCGGTGCCAGCGGAGCGAGCAGGCTGTCCACCAGGGCCTCCGGGTCCGGGGTTCCGGACCCGCGCAGCAGGGCGAGGACATGGACGCGCCAGAAGCCGTACGCCCCGACGGTGAAGCGTTTCTCGCCGGTCTCGGCGCCCAGCACCAGGTGGCCGTGGGTGTCCAGCAGGTCGACCATGGCGGCGTAGAAGGCGGTGAGCCGCTCGCGCGGCGGGGCGCCGGGGCCCAGGGGCGGAGCACCGCGCAACAGCTCTTCCTGCAGGCGGCGTTCGTGCTCGTCGAGGAGGGCCGCCGCGATGGACGTGACGTCCGGGTAGCGGCGATAGAGCGTGCCGCGGCCGATGTCGGCCGCCCTGGCGATGTCCTCCATCGTGACCGACCGCGGATCACGGGCGGCGAACAGCTCGGCGGCGGCGGAGAGCACCTTGGCCCGGTTGCGGGCGGCGTCCGCACGTTCACTCGTCCCCATGGCATCTCAGCTTACCGGAATAACCGGACACCGTGTCCGGTTGAGCCTCTCGTCCGGTATAACCGGACACCGTGTCCGGTTACTGTTTCCGCCGATACCGAGGGGTCCCGTCATGAGCACGCTGTTACACCTCGATGCCAGTGCCCGCCGCCAGTCCTTCAGTCGGGAGGCCGGCGACGCCGTCGCCGTCGCCTGGCGCGCGCGCCATCCGGGTGGCATCCACGTCCACCGGGACCTGGCCCGAACCCCCGTCCCGCAGATCGGCGAGGCATGGACCGAGCTGTGCGACTACGTCCTGGAGCACGAGATCACCGACCCCGCCCGCTACCGGGAAGCCGTGCGCACTCCCGCGCAGGAGGCGGCCTGGGCCGTCGTCGAGCCGCTGCTGTCCGAACTCGTCGCCGCCGACGTCGTGTTGATCGCCACGCCGATGTACAACTACTCGATCCCGGCATCCTTGAAGGCCTGGATCGACCAGGTCACCTTCCCGCGCATGTCCCTGGCCGGGCGGCGGTTCGTCGTGGCGTACGCCCGCGGCGGGGCGTACGGCCCGGGCACCCCGCGCCACCCGTACGACCACCAGGAGCGCTACCTGCGCGACTTCCTCGCCGGACACTTCGCCGTGCCGGAGGAGGCCATGACTTTCCTCGGCACCGAACTGGTCAACTCCCTCACCGATCCCGCCCTCGCCGGCCGACGCGGGGCGCACGACGCGTCCCGCGCGGCCGCGCTGGAGGCCGCCCGCAAGACAGGAGGGTCCCTGTGAGCTGGCTCCTCCTCATCGCCGCAGGCCTGGTGGAGGTCGGCTGGTCGCAGAGCATCAAACCGACGGCCGGGTTCACCCGCCCCCTGCCCACGCTGCTCTGCTTCGCGCTCGCCGCAGTCGCCGTCTATCTGCTGTCCCTGGCGATGAAAGGCCTGCCGGTCGGCACGGCCTACGCCGTCTTCACCGGGATCGGCGCGGCCGGCGCCATCACACTGGGCGTCGTGCTCCACAAGGACCCGGTGACCCCGGGCCGCCTCCTCGCCCTCGCCCTGATCATCGGCGGCGTCGCGCTGTCCCGCGCGACCGCCCCGGCCGAGTAAGGAGCCACCGTGATGCTTGAAGTCGATCCCTGAACCGTCCCCGTGGGGGCGAGGAGAGCGAGGAGGACCAGCTCGCCGAGGCCCCGGCGCCGAACCCCCGGGCGTACGGCGGCCTGGTCCGGGCCGAGGCCACGTGCCGTGCCGTGCCCTGCCGTGCCCTGCCGTGCCCTGCCGTGCCGTACCGTGCCGGTCCAGGAGCGCGGAAGGACGGGGTGGCGGGCCAGGGCCGCGACCTGTTCCCGGTGCACCTCGGGAAGGGGCCGCGCACGCGGCCCGGGCCGGCAGGCCCACGCAGTTCGGCGACGTACGGCCGCCCGGGCCGCCTCGGCATGGGCAGATGCCGCCGTTCCTCGGATCCGAGCATTCCGGCAGTTGCCCATTCGGTCAGCCGGGAGACGGGTATGGCACCTTGTAGACCTCCGGTCGGATGCGCGGAGACCTCGCCCCGGGACAGGACCTCCGCAGAGACTGAGAACGTGACGACGAGCCAGTCGGAAGGAACCACAAGGTGAACGCAATTACGGACGTCCTCGTGTTCGAACGACACATCGCCGCGCGTCCCAGCACGGTGTTCTCCTTCCTCACCGAAGACGACAAGTGGCTCGCGTGGATGGGCAAGGACGGCGAGTTCAGCTTCGAGCCCGGCGGCGACTACCGGACGAACGTCCGCGGCGACGACGTCGCCGCCGGGCGTTTCATCGAGATCGACCCACCCATGCGGATCGTGTTCACCTGGGGCTGGGTCCATGGCGATCCGGCCGTACCCCCCGGCTCCAGCACCGTGGACATCACCCTCGAACCCGTCGAGGACGGCACCCTGTTGCGACTGACACACCGCGGCCTCCCGTCCCCCGACGCCTGCACGGCCCACGCCGAGGGCTGGACGCACTACCTCCGCCGCCTGGTGATCTGGGCAGAAGATGGCGACCCCGGCCCCGACGATTGGAAGTGACCCGCCCTGCGGGCCGAGGCGGCGACCACGGCATTCCCCCGGCCGCCCCGAAGCACGGTGCGAACCATCGCATCGCCCGAGCGCTACTCAGACCCCGTGAACGGGGCCGGAAAGCAGTTGGGCTCGGCGGCGCCGCTACTTCAGGCCGATCTCCTCACACGTGGCCTTCAGCTTGTCGGTGCAGATCTCCGCGACCGTGTAGACGTCGTCTTGGATCACGGTGGTCTTGATGTTGCTTCGGTTCAGCGCGATGCCGGGGACGAGCACCGACGGCACCCTCTTGGTGGTCGGGCTGTCGACGATCTGGTTGATGATGCCGTCGATCCTCTCGCCCTTGGCGAGAGTGACGGCCAATTCCGCGGCGGCCGCGGCCTCGGGGGCGTACGGCTTGTACACGCTCATGAGCTGCTCGCCCATGACGACCCGCTGCACGGCTGCAAGTTCGGCGTCCTGGCCGGTCACAGGCGGCAGCTGGGACACGCCGGCGGCCCTCAGGGCCGCGATGATGCCGCCCGCCAGGCCGTCGTTGGCCGAGTAGATCCCCACGATCTTGCCCTTGCCGATGGCCGAGATGGCGGCCGTCATGTTGGCGGTGGCGTTCTCCGGCTTCCAGTCGACCGTGTCGTACTCCTTGCCGATGTTCACCTCGCCGTCGAGGACGGAGTGCGCGCTCTCCTTGAACTGCCGCGCGTTCGGGTCGGTGACAGAGCCGTTCATCATCACGATCTGGCCGGACTTGGCCTTGTCCCCCAGCGCGTCCAGCAGCGCCTTGCCCTGGACCCTGCCGATGTCGTGGTTGTCGAAGGACGTGTAGGCGTCGATCGGGCCCTCTGCCAGGCGGTCGTAGGCGACGACCGGTATACCGGCGTCCTTGGCCTTCTTGACCGGGCCGGCGATGGCCTTGGAGTCCACCGGGTCGATGATCAGGACGTCCACCTTCTTGGCGATCATCGCCTCGACCTGTGCACTCTGAACAGCCGGATCCTGCTTGGCATTGGCGTAGATCACTTCGCCCTTGCCCCTGGTGAAGCTGCGGACCTCCTTTTCGATGAGCGGCTTGTCGAACTTCTCGTAGCGCACGGTCTCGTCCTCGGGAAGCAGGAGTCCGACTTTGACCGTGTCACCCTTGGCGGATCTCCCGGATCCTCCGCCGCCTTCATCCGCGTCGCCGCCGCAGGCGGTGAGCGAGACGGTGATCGCGGAAGCAGCGACGGCAACAGCGGCCCGCCCCAGATGCGTGTTCACTACGTAAACCTCCCTGACGAGGCCGTGTTCGTCCGGCCGAGGTAGGCGAAGTCAACTCGTCACGGATGTCACCGTCAAGGAGTGAACTCTTAACGAGATGACAACGTTCCAAGCAGGGCGTATGTGCCGATATCTCGGCTGTTAGTGGGGCATTTCTCGCTATCGTTCGGCGAATCTCACTTCAACTTGTGAAAGTGAGTGCATCTACTGACCCCACCGGGTTGACCCCGGCAGGTGACGCTGACGAAGGGACCTCCCATCCGAAGGACCGTCGGCTACGAAGAACAGGCGACACACGCACAGGTTTCCAAGGCCGGACCGTCCCCGGGGGCGGTCCGGCCCCGCACGAGCATCGAGACAAGGACCGGCATGCGATGGACGCCCCGCCCCCCGACGGCCACCCCAGGCCGCCCCTTCGCCTTCTCTCCACGGCCGGAGCCCCTCAGGTGAACCAACCGATCCCCTTCAACACCGGCCGCCCCGCCGACCCCGCCCGCAGCGACCTCGCCGCCGTCATGCAAAAGGTCGCCCACGGCGACAAACAGGCCTTCTCCGTCCTCTACGACACCCTCGCACCCATGGTCTTCGGGCTCGTGATCAAGGTCGTACGCGACCGGGCGCAGTCCGAGGAGGTCGCCCAAGAGGTCATGATCGATCTGTGGCGCCAGGCCGCCCGCTACCGCCCCGACGCCGGTTCCGTCACCACGTGGGCGGCGACGATCGCCCACCGGCGGGCCGTGGACCGGGTCCGCTCCGCCCAGGCGTCCACCGACCGGGAGCAGGCCCAGGCCGCCCGCGAGCACACCACCGCCTTCGACGAGGTCGCCGAACAGGTCGAGACCCGCCTGGAATCCGAGCAGGTCCGCCGCTGCCTGCGCGGTCTGACCGAACTGCAGCGCCAAGCGGTGACCCTGGCCTACTACCGGGGGCTGACCTACCGTGAAGTCGCCGAAGCCCTGCGCACACCGCTTCCCACCATCAAGACACGCATGCGCGACGGGCTCATCAGGCTCCGCGACTGCATGGGGGTGACCACATGAAACACCACGCCACCGACGCCCACACCCTCGCCGCCGCCTACACCCTCGGCGCACTCGACGACGGCGAACGCGAAGCCTTCGACGCCCACCTTCGGGCCTGCGAGGCCTGCGGGCAGGAAGCCGCCGAGTTCGAGGCGACCGCGGCCCGCCTGGCTTCCGCGGTGTCCCAGCCGCCGCCCGCCTCGGCCAAGGCGCAGGTCATGGCCGCCATCGACGGCGTGCGCCAACTGCCCCCGCACATCCCCGCGCCGGTAGCCGCACCCGCCCTCCGCGGCATCGTGCGCCGCCGGGCCCTTCCCCTGGCGCTGGCCGCCGGCGTGACCGCGGCCGTACTGGGCGGCGTCGCGGTGTGGCAGGCACAGCACGGACAGGACCTCCGGCAGCAGGCCCGCCAGGCGCAGCAGCAACTCGACGCGGTCAGCGCCGTCCTGACGGCACCCGACGCGCGCACCGTCCACGGCAAGGCCGCCAACGGCGCCCTGACCACCGTCGTCGCCTCCGACCGGCAGAACAAGGCCGTGTTCACCGCCGCGAACCTGCCGGCCCCCGGGGCGGGCAAGACCTACCAGCTGTGGCTCGACCACGACGGCACCATGCGCCCGGCCGGACTCATCGACCACGACGGCACCGTCGTCCTCACCGGCAACCCCGCAGACGCGGGCGCCGTAGGCCTCACCCTCGAACCCGCCGGAGGCTCCCCCCAGCCCACCACCGACCCCTTGCTTCTCATGACCCTTCCCGCCTGACCGGACCGCCCACCGCCACGCCGTCGGAGGCCGGCACCGTCCTCCCTCCGCCACCCTGACCACACGACTCCCCCGTATGACCACCTGAACCGCCATCCCGCCATCAATCCCGTCATCGACCCAATCCGTCCGCCCCGCCGCTGCGAATGAAGGGTGAAACGCAGCAGCCGGGGGCGTGTCGAGTGGCGGGAGCGGTTGTGGTGGAGGACCGGAAAGTGGCCGTTGTCGGTGCGGGGGTGGCGGGGCTGACCGCCGCCTACGTCCTGTCGTCCTCGTGCGAGGTCACCCTCTACGAGGCGGACGCGCGGCTCGGCGGCCACGCCCACACCCACGAGACAGCCGGCCCCGGCGGGCGGGCGATCGGCGTGGACTCGGGGTTCATCGTGCACAACGAGCGCACCTACCCGACCCTGCTGAGGCTGTTCCGTGAGCTGGGGGTCGGCACGCAGGACGCCGAGATGAGCATGTCGGTTCGGTGCGACGGCTGCGGTCTGGAGTACGCCGGGGCCCGGGGCCCGGGCGGGCTGTTCGCTTCCCGGGCGGCTCTGCACCCCCGCCACCTGCGCCTGTTGGCCGAGGTGCCGGTCTTCCACCGCGGTGCCCGTCGCCTGCTCGCGCGCGGGACCCGCGCGGACATCACCTTCGGGGACTTCCTGCGCGAGGGCGGCTTCTCCTCCTACTTCATCGGTCACTTCGCCCTCCCTCTGGTCGCCGCGGTGTGGTCCTGCCCCGCGCGCACCGCCCTGTCCTACCCGGCCGTCTACCTGTTCTCCTTCCTGCACCACCACGGCCTGCTGTCCGTGACCGGCTCGCCGCAATGGAAGACCGTCACCGGCGGCTCCGCCGCGTACGTCGCCGCCGCGGCCAAGCGCGTGCAGCGCGTCCACACCTCCAGCCCCGTCGACGCGGTCCGCCGCACCGACCGGGGCGTTCTGGTCACCACCCGGGACGGCGGCACCGACACCCACGACGCCGTGGTGATCGCCACCCACCCCGACCAGGCACTGCGCCTGCTCGCGGACGCCACCGAGGACGAGCAGCTGCTCCTCGGCGCCTTCGCGTACTCGCGCAACCCCACCGTGCTCCACACCGACACCCGGATGCTGCCCCGCTCGCCGCGCGCCCGCGCCTCCTGGAACTACCGCATGACCGGCTGTGACCCCTCGGCTGACCCCGTCCGCGTCAGCTACGACATGCGGCGCCTCCAGCGCCTGCCCGAGGGCGCCGACTACGTCGTCACCCTGGGCTCGGAGGACTGCATCGCCGCGGACCGCGTGGTGGAGCGGATGGTCTACGAGCACCCGGTGTACACCCCCGCCTCGGTCGCCGCGCAGCGGGAACTGCCCCGTCTCAACACGGGCGTGACCGCCTATGCCGGGGCCTGGCACGGCTGGGGCTTCCACGAGGACGGCTGCCGCTCCGGCGTGCGGGCCGCCCGGTCCCTGGGGGTGCGCTGGTGACCCGTACCGAAGGAACCGCGGCCCTGTACGAGTGCGTGATCGCGCATGCGCGCAGCACACCGCTGCGCCACTCCTTCCGGCACCGCACCTACCTGTGGTGCGTGGACCTCGACCGGCTGCCGGTGCTGCCCCTGCCGGTGCGCCCGCTCGCCCGGTTCGACGCCCGCGACCACTTCACCGGCGGTGCGGGCTCCATCCGTGCCGGACTCGACGCCTTCCTCGCCGCCCGCGGCATCGACCTGGGCGGTGGCCGCGTGACGATGCTGGCGCACGCCCGGGTGTTCGGGTTCGTCTTCAACCCGCTCAGCGTGTACTGGTGCCACGACGCCTCCGGTGCCCTGGTGTGCGTCGTGGCCGAGGTCCACAACACCTACGGGCAGCGCCACTGCTACCTGCTGCGGACGGATGACACCGGCGAGGCCGAGGTGGACAAGGAGTTCTACGTCTCGCCGTTCTTCCCTGTCGAAGGCCGCTACCTGATGCGGCTGCCGCTCCCGGGAGACCGGCTGCGGCTGACCGTGCACCTGGAGAACGAACACGGCCGGGCGTTCACCGCCGTCGTCCGGGGCCGGCGCCGGACCGCCACCGTGCCCGCCCTGCTGTCCGCCGCCGTCCGCAGGCCGTGGTCGACCGCCGCGGTCTGGGCCGGCATCCGCCGCCACGGCATCCACCTGCTGCTGCGCGGCCTGCCCGTACAACCCCGTCCCCGGTCCACCCCGCAGAAAGGCACGCTGTCGTGACCCAGCCCGCCACCACCTCCCACGGCCTCGCCGCCGGGATCCCGCCTCAGGCGAAGACGCGGCGGAATCCGCAAGCGGCCCAAGAGACCGGTTCCGTTGCCCCGGCCGTCCGCCGTGCGGACGTCGACGCGGGCCGCTGGCCGGACGTGGCCCGGCTGCCGTCGCCCGCACCCGGCAGGACCGCCGTCGCCGGGTACCTGGTGGGCCGTGCCCTGGACCGGCTGGCGCTGACCGCGCCCGCGGGTGGCACCGGCGCGACCGCCGCCGGGCCGCGGCTGACCCTGCACGACCCGGACGCCTTCCGGCGGCGGATCGGCCGCCACGGCCTGATCGGCTTCGGCGAGTCCTACATGGCCGGCGAATGGGACAGCGACGACCTGGCCGGCGTGCTGACCGTCCTCGCCGCACACGTCGACGAGCTGGTGCCGGCTCCGCTGCGCCGGCTCCGCGGCCTGTGGGTGTCCGCCCGCCCCGGCGCCGACCGGAACACCCGGGCCGGAGCCCGCGACAACATCCAGCGGCACTACGACCTGTCCAACGACCTGTTCGCCGCGTTCCTCGACCCCACCCTCACCTACTCCTCCGCCGTCTTCTCCGGTTTCCCCGCCCGGTCCGCGTCCCTGGCGTCCGCTCAGCACCGGAAGACGGACCGGCTCCTGGACCTCGCCGGGGTCGAAGAGGGCACGCGGCTGCTGGAGATCGGTACCGGCTGGGGCGAGCTCGCGCTGCGGGCCGCCGCGCGTGGCGCCCGGGTCACCACCCTGACCCTCTCCGCCGAGCAGGCCGCCCTCGCGCGCGAACGCATCGGCGCGGCCGGATTCGCCGACCGGGTGGACGTCCAACTGCGCGACTACCGCGACGCCGAAGGCCGCCACGACGCCGTGATCAGCGTCGAGATGATCGAGGCGGTCGGCGCCGAGTACTGGCCGTCCTACTTCACCGCGCTGCGCCGCGCGCTCGCCCCCGGCGGCAGGATCGCCCTACAGGCCATCACCATGGGCCACCGCCAGATGCTCCACACCGCCGCCACCCACACCTTCATCAGCAAGTACGTCTTCCCCGGCGGCCTGATCCCCTCCCGCAGGGCCATCGCCGAGCAATCCGCCGCCGCCGGCCTGAGCACCGTCGTCGATCACGGCTACGGCCGGCACTACGCGGAGACCCTGCGTCTGTGGCGCGAACGCTTCACGGCCAACCGCCCGGCCGTCACCGCACTCGGCTTCGACACCGTCTTCCAGCGCATGTGGGAGTTCTACCTCGCCTACTCGGAAGCCGGATTCCGCTCCCGCTACCTCGACGTCCGCCAACTGCTCCTGACCGAAGGGACCCGCGCATGAGGCCCGCCGCCGACCGTCTCGCCGAGCTCCTGGGTCACTTCCTCCCCGGCCCCCTCCCGGTGCGCCTGCGCGCCTGGGACGGCAGCCAGGCCGGCCCTGCGGACGCCCCCCTCGTCGTGCTCCGCTCACCCGGGGTCCTGCGCCGCATGCTGTGGCAGCCGGGCGAACTCGGCCTCGCCGAGGCCTACGTCACCGGCGAACTCGACGTGGAAGGCGACCTCGCCGACGCCCTGTCCCGGGCCGGCCGGGCCGTCCGCGACCGGCCCCCGGTCCGCCCCCGGCCTGCCTCCCTGGCCGCGGCCGCCTCCCTCGCCGTACGCCTCGGCGCCGCCGGGCCACCGCCGCAGCGCCCCGACGGGCGAGCGCGGCTGACCGGCCCGCTGCACAGCGCGTCCACCATCGACGCCTGGCGCGCCACCCTCGAACGCCGTTGGAGCGATGTCGCGGACCTCGTCGGGCAGACCACCGCACGGGTGTGGCGCCTCTACCTGGCCGGGGCATCACTGGCGTTCGCCGAACGCCGCATGGGCGTCGACCAGATCCTCGCCGTACGACCCACCCGCGAAGGGGCGTCGGCCATGCCGGCCACCCCCGCCGACTGGTACCCGCCGGTGAGGCCGTCGTGAACGGCGCCGACGCCACCGACTGGGGCGCACTCGCCGCGAACCTCGCCGTCACCGCGGCCACGGCAGGTGCGGTGCTGATCGCCACGTTCGCCGTCGCCGTGCGCCGGGGCCCGCACCGCATCGTCGACATCGCCTGGGGTCTCGCCTTCAGCGCGGTGGCCGCCGTGACCTGGCTGCTCTCCGCCGGCCACGGCGACGACGCCCGGCGCCTGCTCGTCGCCGCTGCGACGGTCCTCTGGGGGCTGCGGCTCGCGGCCCACATCGCACGGCGCTCCCGCGGCCACGGCGAGGACCCGCGCTACACCGCCCTCCTCGACAAGGCCCCCGGCAACCGGACCCTGTACGCGCTGCGCACCGTCTACCTCGGCCAGGCCGCCCTCGTCTGGCTGATCTCCCTGCCCGTCCAGGCCGCCTCCTACAGCTCGGAACCGCTGGGCCCCCTGGCCTTCTGCGGGATCGCGGTGTGGGCGCTCGGCCTCGCCTTCGAGGCCATCGGCGACCACCAGTTGGCACGCTTCAAGGAGGATCCCGCCAACCGGGGCCGGATCATGGACCGGGGGCTGTGGGCCTGGACCCGGCACCCCAACTACTTCGGGGACAGCCTCGTGTGGTGGGGCCTGTACCTGCTCGCCTGCACCGCCTGGCAGCCCGCCCTCGCCGTCCTGGTCTCCCCGGTCCTCATGACCCTGCTGCTCACCGTCGGAAGCGGCAAGCGCCTCCTGGAGAAGCACATGGCGGACCGCCCCGGCTACGCCGAATACGCCGCCCGCACCAGCGGATTCATCCCTCGACCGCCACGCACACCCACGCACGACCGGCCGGAGGGCACCCGATGAGCGAACCCGATCACAGCGGTGCGCCCGGTGCTCTGTGGCTGCCCGAGCCCCGGTTCCGGCCCGCTGCCGGGGCGGTACTGCTGCTGCACGGCGGCCGGGCCGACTCCCTCGCGCCCCCGCCCGCCCTCAACCTGCCGGGCCTGCGGATGAGGGCGTTCGCCCGCGCGCTGCGCGAGGACCCGCGCCACGCGGACGTCCTCATCGGGTTCGTCCGCTACCGGACTCGCGGCTGGAACGGGGAGCGCGCCGACCCCGTCACGGACACCCGCCGCGCCCTGGCCGAACTCGACGACCTGGCCGGCCCCCTTCCCGTGGTTCTTCTCGGACACTCCATGGGCGCCCGCGCAGCCCTGCGTGCCGCGGACGATCCGCGGGTGCGGGGCGTCGTCGCCCTCGCCCCCTGGTGCCCTCCCGGCGAACCGGTCGGCCACCTGGCCGGCCGCACGGTCATCGCCCTGCACGACGAGGCCGACCGGATCACATCGGCCACCGACACCTGGGCCTACCTCCGCCGTGCCGATGCCGCCGGGGCCCGCGTCCGCGGCATCCGCATGCCCGGCGGACGCCATACGATGATCCGCCACGCCCGCCACTGGCACAGCCTCGCCACCCGGTGCACGGCCGAGGTTCTCGGGCCGGCGTCCCCACCCGGTGTGCCGGCCCCCGGCAGGGCATGGAATGCCGGCCCTCTGGACGCGTCCTTGTTTTGACCCCGGCCCGCGGACGACCACCACACCATGCCGGGGTACCGGCGATCCGCGTTCACCCTTTGGGGGAGGTGTCCCCGCCTGTTGGAGAGCCCGGGGTAGCGTGACGTGCTCGGGCACACCGGCAAGGGTGTGGCCGGCCAAGGGAGTGGACGGTATCCCCTATGGGTGGGAGTGCAGGAATGTCCCGTCGTTTCGACTGCTCGGGTCCGTCCGGGCGCGGCGAGGGGCTGCGTGCGGCCGCCGATGCCGTGCGCCGTGGCGAACTGGTGGTGCTGCCCACGGACACGGTCTACGGCCTGGGCGCCGACGCGTTCAGCGCGGCGGCCGTCGCCAGGCTCCTCGCCGCCAAGGGCCGGGGCAGGGCCATGCCCTCGCCGGTCCTGGTCGCCTCGGCCGACTCCTTGGACGGGCTGGTCACCGGCCTGAGCGAGCAGGCCCGCCTGCTCATGGACGTCTTCTGGCCGGGTGGGCTGACGCTGGTCGCCCGCCACGAGCCGTCGCTCGAATGGGACCTCGGCGAGACGCACGGAACGGTGGCGATCCGGATGCCGGCCCATCAGGTGGCCCTGGATCTGCTCACCGACACCGGGCCGATGGCCGTGTCCAGCGCCAACCTCACCGGACAGGCCTCCCCGCAGGACTGCGACGCCGCGCGAGGCATGCTCGGTGACGCGGTGAGCGTCTATCTCGACGGCGGCCCCACCGCTGCCGCCCTGCCGTCCTCGATCGTGGACGTCACCGGTGAGGCCCCGCTGCTGTTGCGGGCCGGCGCGATCAGCGCCGACCAGATCCGCAAGGTCGTTCCCCGGCTCCGGGAACGCTGAGCAGGGAAGGATCAGGCCGCCGCGTCCTCCGGCAGGTCGAGGCCGCGAGTGACGACCGGGTGGGCGGCGCCGTCGGCCAGCCGGTAGGACAGGCCCACCACGGCCGCCCGGCCCTCCTCGACGGCCTGTGCCAGGATCCGGGAGCGGTCCAGGAGCAGGTCGACGGTGTGCCGGATGTGCTCGGCTATGAACTCCTCGTCCTTGGCGTGTCCGGCCGCACGAGCGGCCAGCACGCTGGGCGTCACGCGCTCGATCACGTCCCGCACGTAGCCGGGGGCGGTGGTGCCCTCTTGGACGGCCAAGCGGGTGGCCGCGACGGCGCCGCACGCGTCGTGACCGAGTACGATGACCAAGGGTGCGCCGAGCACGCTCACGGCGTATTCGATGCTGCCGAGCACTTCGGGACCCATGACATGGCCTGCGGTGCGGACCACGAACAAGTCACCCAGCCCCCGGTCGAAGATGATCTCGGCGGCCAGGCGGGAATCGGAGCACCCGAACAGCGCGGCGAACGGATTCTGCGCAGGGGCGATCTCGGTGCGGCGGGCGGCGTCCTGGTTGGGGTGTTCCACCGTGCCGGCGATGAACCGCCGGTTTCCGGCGAGCAGCATGTCGAAGGCTTCGTGCGGCGTCGGCAGCGGGGTATCGGTCATGGCCGCAGGTTACGGCCCTGCTCCTCGAGCCGCGCGCCCACCCCCCACCGCGTCCGGAGCGGCGCACCGCCCCTGTCCGAGGTGTGCCGGGTGGGACCACCTCGGACCATGGATCGTGTGACGTACGACGAAGGGCTGGCCCAGCGGATCCGGGAGCAGCTCGGCGAGCGGCCCGACGTCGCCGAGAAGCGGATGTTCGGCGGCCTCGCCTTCCTGCTGCACGGCAACATGACCGTGGGCGTGGTCGGCGACGAACTCATCGCCCGGGTGGGCCCCGAGCGGGCCGAGCAGGCCCTCGCCCGCCCCGAGGCACGCCCCATGGACTTCACCGGACGCCCGATGCGCGGCTGGGTGACGGTCGGCGGTCCCGCCCTCGTGGAGGACGCCGTTCTCGACCACTGGATCACGACGGCGACCGCCTTCGCCGACACGCTCCCGCCCAAATGAAGTCACACGGCCCCCGACACGGTGGTTCACGGTCCGTCGCTGCTTCCGGCTCGGCGGGGCGGGGCAGGCGTGGCACCTTCTGCGTGGGTCAGGCCATGTCGCCCAGGTACCTCGTCTGCCAGGTACCGGCAGCGGCCTGGGCAGCGACGTCGGTGAGCTGGTCGCGCAGGTACAGGGGGATCATCCTCAGCCCACCGACCTTGTCGAGTGCCACCCATTCGACGCCGGTGTGGGTGGGGTCCGGGATACCGCCGCCCAGCTTGGGCGGCTCGGAAACGACCTCGCACCAGAACAGCGCGTCAACGCGGTGGTTACGGTCGTTCGCGATTGGGCCGTCCTCGTGGTTGGCGGGGATGTGCTCGCGTAGGAACAGCAACTGTCCGGCGCGAACGGCCACCCCGGTTTCCTCCAGTACCTCCCGCTCGACCGTGCGGTGCAGAGCCTCGCCCGGCTTCTGTCCACCGCCGGGCGGCAGCCAGGTATCCGGCTGGGGCCAGTTCCCTCTGACGAGCAGGACGTGGCCGTCACGGACGACCAGGCCGGTTGCGGCTGTGCGGATGCGGTTCATGTGGGAATTCCCTCCTGCAGGTGAACGGCGTGGCCTGCCGGCGCTGCGGCGTGGACCGCGGCTATGAAGCGTCGGCGTAGGCGAGATGCGTGCCGCAGACGGTGCAGCGGAAGAGCATGGCGCTTGCCCCGTGCCCGAGGTCGGTCAGGAAATTCTCGAGCTGGGATGCGTCGTGCCATCCATTCATCCGAAGGTCGAGCCGAAGCTGGTCGAGTGCCTCGGGGTGGGCTGCCAACTCGGTGTAGCCGACCTCGCCGATGAAGGCGGCCGCGTCGTTGCAGTGGACGAGCCAGTACGGATCCTGCCAGGCGCGGAAGCCGGGGGTGCGGTGGGCGACCTGCTCCGCGGTCTCCTCGCTGACGCCGTCGAGCCCGTATGCGTCGGTGAACACACCTTCGAACCGTTCAGCGGCACTCCCGTTGGCGATGCACCAGGGGCAGAAGCTCCCGCTGACATCCTGGGTGGTGTAGAAGGTGGCAGTGTAGATCCACCCCGTACCGCGATGGCAGCAGGCGCAAGTCTCGGTGCTCTCGCGGACGGACCCGCTCGCGACGGGGTCCGGGTGGTAGCGGAAGTGGGGCAGGGCGGTACTCACTGGTGAGCCTGCCATCGCCTGGAAAGGTCCGTCTCGGCGCCGGTGGTCTGCGCTTCGGCGGGCATGCCTGTGAACCTCATGGGTCGAAGTCTGTCCGCGAGCAGGCCCTCGATCAAGCAGTGGGGTTGAAGTCCTGCTGGTCGGGAGTGGGTAGAGGCGCTCCGTGGGACCGTCGCCCGCACCCTCCACTCTGCGCTGCGCGGGGGTGCGTGGGCACAGCTCGGCGATGGCGGTGAAGCCCTCATCGGAGGACGGGCTTGACTCTCGGGTAACGCGAGACGGCACAGTCAGAGCCGTGGACAGGAAAAACCTGCTGCCGATCGGGCAGTTCTCGCAGGCCAGTGGCCTATCGATCACCGCGCTTCGACACTACGACGCCAGTGGCGTGCTGGTGCCGACATTCGTCGATCCGGTGAGCGGCTACCGGTACTTCCGGCGTGACCAGGTACGTACGGCGCAGTCGATCAGGGCGCTGCGGCAGCTGGACATCCCGGTCGAGGAGGTGCGCCGGCTGCTCGGCGGCGGCGAGGAGGAGCTGGTCGCCGCCCTGCAGGCGCGTCTGTGGGCGGCCGAGCGGCGGCTGGCGCTGCAACGTTCGATGGTCCACAGCTTGTTGAGCCGACTGACCGAAGGAGCAGAGATGACCCACCGCGTCACCGTCCGCCAGGGCGCCGCCGAACGGATCCTCGTCCGCGGGGCGACCCTGGACAACTCCCGGCTTGACGCCTTCCTCCGCGGTGCGTTCCAGGAAATGTACGCGGTCGCCGGCCGCGGCCCGCTCACCTTCACCGGGCCTGCCTTCGTCCGCTTCCACGGGGTGTGCGACGACGAGAACGAGACGCTCGTCGAGGCGTGCCTGCCGTTCTGGGAGGACGGCGCGCAGCCCACGGACCTGCCCGAGGGCATGATCGTGCGCGAGCTGCCCGAGAGCACCCTCGCCTACACGGAGGTCGAGGGAGCGGCAGCCTCGTTCCCACAGATCCTCGGCGCGTACGACGCCGTCGCCGACTGGATCACCGAGCACGGCTTCGCCTTCGCGGGCCCGGCCCGGATGGTCTACCGCCGGTGGACCGGGACACCGGACGACCCGGACAACCGCCTGGAGATCGCCTGGCCGATCGACGAGCCGATCGACGAGCCGGCCGACGAGTCGGCCGACGACCAGGCCGTTTCCTGTGGATCACGGAGCGGGGACCTCCGTCCCGGGTCGGAGGGGGGTGATCGGTGCAGCTAGCCTGGCGGCATGTCCATCTCCTGGCGGTCCACCGCCGCAGCGTTCGAGCAGATACTGGGTCGGCATGGCGTCGCCGCCGGGGACTGCACCATGGAGGCGGCATGGGCTGCCTTTGAGGAGTTCGTGCAGGTACCGGTCGAGGGCATTGAAGGACCTGAGGACGACGGGGACGCCTTCATCGTCGAGTGGGGCGTCTGGGACTGGAACGGGAACCGGCCGGCGCTGTCCCTTGGACGACTGCTGGCGGTCAACGAGGACGCCGATCGGCAGGATCCTCTCTGGCAGCCCCAGTACTGGAAGGTGGAGTTCCAGGCATCCTTCGCCGAGGACCCGGCCTGGGCGGACCTGCACATCGGCGGAGACAGCGGCTTCGACGACGCTGCCATCGGCCGGCCCAGAGCGGATGCGCTCGCGGCCACACGCCGTTTCATCGACCAGGACCCGCTCCTGAGCGCGATGTGGCGGTCCCCTGCGATCGACATCGAAGTCACGCTCGACCGGGCAGGGTAGCCGCACCGCCGGCTCATCCGGCCGACCAGATGAAGATGCCCGCGACATGGAGCCGGCGAGGTGCGGATCGCGCGGGAAGAGTAGGCCTTGTCGGCCAGGACCATCTCCGGTGTGTTCCTGGGCCGGCCGACCGTGCTGCCGGTGGCCGCGCTTTCAGGAGCGGGTTCCGAGCCAGGTCTCGTACCGCGTGCGGGCGGTCCGTACGCCCGGCCCGCCGGTCAGCGCGTCCCCCTCGACGAGCGCGAACGGGCCCGCCCCCTCGTCGGTGACGACCGCGCGGGGGTCCCGGTGGGCCGACAGGGTGAGGCGGCCGAGCCCGTCCAGGGGCAGGACTTCGGGGCCGGCGATGTCGATCGTCCCGTCCAGCGGGCGTCCGGTGGCGGTCTCGACCAGGGCTTCGACCACTTCGGCCGCCGCGATCGGGCGCAGTGGCGTGGAAGGCAGTCGGACGGTGGTGTCGTCGGAGGTCCAGGAAAGGACCGCGTCGACGAACTCGAAGAACTGGGTGGCACGGACGATCGAGTACGGGATCGCCCCCTGCTTGAGCAGGTCCTCCTGGAGCGTCTTGGCCCGGTAGTAGTCGAGTTGCGGCACCTGATCGACGCCGACGATCGACAGGGCGACCTGGTGGCGGACGCCGGCCCGCTCCCCCGCCTCCAGCAGGTTCCCCGTGGTCGTGCGGAAGAAGTCGCTCGACGCGGAGTCGAAGGTGGGCGAGTTCGTGACGTCGACGACCGTGTGCGCGCCGGCGAGCGCCTCGTCCAACCCTGCGCCGGTGACCAGGTCCACGCCGCCGGACCGGGACGCGGTGACGACCTCGTGCCCGGCGCCGCGGAGCGCGGTGACGAGCCTGGAGCCGATCAGCCCGGTGCCGCCGATGACCGTGATCTTCATGGCCGTGTCCTCCGTGAATGGAATCGTTAACTCGGACAAGTCTTGTCTGAGATCATACGCGGATAGGATGTGTCCGAGTCAACGGGAGGACGCATGAAACTGTCCGGCGGCGTCGAGTGGGCGCTCCACTGCTGCGTGGTGCTGACCGCGGCGTCCGAGCCGGTCCCGTCCGCCCGGCTGGCACTGCTGCACGACGTCTCCGCCAGCTACCTTGCCAAGCAGATGCAGGCCCTCTCCCGGGCAGGTCTGGTCACCTCCGTGCAGGGCAAGACCGGCGGGTACGCGCTCACGAGGCCGGCCTCCGAGATCACCGTCCTCGACGTCGTACTGGCGGTCGACGGGGCGGACCCGGCGTTCGTGTGCACCGAAATCCGCCGGCGGGGCCCGCTGGGAGCCCCGCCCGAGAAGTGCACGAAGCCCTGCGGGATCGCCCAGGTGATGGCGAAGGCCGAGACCGCATGGCGCTCGTCCCTGCAAGGCGTCACCATCGCCGACCTGGTCGGCTCGGTGGACCGCGACAGTGGCCCCGAGGTACTGCCCGCCATCGGCACCTGGCTCACGCCGCCCCGCGGCTAGGACTCGTCCGGCCGATCGGGTTCGGAGTCGGACGGTGCGGGCTGCGGCGGTCGCGGCGCCGAGGCGGACGGAGGGGTGTCGCACCGGCGCCTCATCGGCTCATTGGACGCCCTGCTCGGTGATCATGTTGATCAGGGCCCGGGCGGTGTTGTGCTCGGAGTCGATCCCCGGGATCTCTCCACCCTCGAAGGTGGCGGGCTCGGCGCTGCGGGGGAACATGGCCACCTCGTACTCGGTGAGCGCGGTCTCGACATCGTCGGGGTGCGCGGCGAGGGCCTTGGCGAGTTCGGAGCCGTCGTACATGGCCAGGTTGGCGCCTTCGCCGTTCGGGGGCGCGAGGTGGGCGGCGTCGCCGAGCAGGGTGACACCTGGCACCCGGTCCCACCGGTGCCCGGCCGGCAGGGCGTACTGGGGGCGCAGGACCGGCGCCGTGTCGCCGTCGGTGATCAGCGCGGTGAGTTCCGGTGCCCAGCCGTCGAACTCGGCCGCGATCCGCGCGGTGGCCGCGGCGGCATCGGTGAAGTCGATGCCCGCGAACCAGTCCTGCGGCCTGCTCAACGCCACGTAGGTGTGCAGGGTGTCGCCGCTTTCCCGGTGAGCGAAGATCTCCCTGCCCGGCGCGGGCACCATCAGCATCCCGCCACCGACAGCCTTCGCGGCGGCCGGGTGGCGGGAGTCGGCGTGGTACAGGTACGTCTCGACGTACGACGTGCCGACGTACTCGGGTGTGGCGGCGGAGAGCAGCGGCCGCACCCGTGACCAGGCGCCGTCCGCGCCGACCAGCAGGCCGGTGACGACGGCGCCGCCGTCGGCGAACGTCACCTCGTGGCGGCCCGGGCTGATGGTGCGGGTGCTGCTGACCTTGTGCCCCCACCGGACGGTGCCGGCCGGAAGCGAGTCCAGCAGGATCCGCCGTAACTCGCCGCGGTACACCTCGGGGCGGCCGCCCGTGCCGTCGTCGGCCTTGTCGAGCAGGACGGTCCCGTCCTGGTCGAGGACCCGCATCGCCTGGCGGCCCTCCAGGACGATGGCGTGGAACTCGTCCATCAGGCCGGCCGCCTGGAGGGCGCGCTGTCCGTTGTAGTCATGGATGTCGAGCAACCCGCCCTGCGTGCGCTCTGTCGGGGAGGACTCCGCCTCGTAGACCGCGGCCGGGATCCCGTGGAGGTGCAGGACACGGGCCAGAGTGAGTCCGCCGAGTCCGGCTCCGATGATGGTGACGGGCATGTGCATGGTGGCTCCTGGGAATCGGGGCCGCCCAGCGGGTTCTGGCCGGCCGTTGCCTGAACATTGGCGGACCTCGCCGACAGGACGCCGACACCGAACCGGCAGCCGCCGATGGATGACCGACACCGCGTATCGGTCCCGACACCCGCCCGGAAGGAGATTCGGCCGGCAGCCGGCCGCGGCTGCGGTGGGTACGGCGTTGAGCGCGATCCGGCGGTCTCGGCCGCTCAGGGACCATCACCATCGGCATCCCGGGCGACGGCACCGACCCGGGCGTGTCCAAGCCGGCCGCCGCCTACCGCCGAAGCCACCCCGGCATCGACATCCGCATCCGCGAAGCCGACCTGAGCGACCCGACGTGCGGGCTGCGCGCGGGACTGGTCGACGTCGCCCTGACGCGGGCGCCGTTCGACGAAACCGCCCTGGAGGTGCGCGCGTTGCGGACCGATCCGGTTGGCGTCGTCCTGCGCGCCGACGATCCGCCGGCCCGCCGCGACAGCCTGCGGCCGGCCGAGCTGAGCGACCGCCGCTGGTTCCGGTTCCCGCAGGGCACCGACCCCGTCCGGCAGTCGTACTGGAACGGCGGCAGGCCGCGCGAGGGCCCAGTGGTGCGCGCCGTCCAAGAATGTCTGCAGGCGGTGCTGTGGAACGGCACCGCCTGCCTCGCCCCGCTCGGACACGACCTGCGTTCAAGTACGAGGAGAAGCAACTCGGTCCGGTGCTGGACGGCATGAACGCCGAGTTCGACCGCACCGAGGTCTTCGGACCGATCAGCTGAGCCGGCTCCCGTTGCCACCACCCGCCGAGGGGTTCGGCCGCGTACGACAGGCGGAGCCCTGGCGGGTGGTGGGTGGTGGTGCTCAGGGGCAGGTGCGTACGCCGTCCAGCCAGGCGGGACCCTTGATGTAGATGTTGGTGATCCACGCCCCGTACTCGGGCAGGTAGGACCAGGCGTCGTTGGTGTAGCCCTCCGCCGTCACGGACTCGGCGTGCTTCTGGCAATCGATGCGCACCGTGGTCGGGCCGGGGAACCGGTGAACCCGCGGACTCCCGGTGGACGGCTCCTTGTGCGTCCACACATCCGTGCCCCAGGTGCTGAACGTGCCGGGGGCCGCCGCCGCGGCGATGCGGACCGCTCCCGCGTAGTCCCCGCCCAGCCGCACGTCGCTGACGGTGATCCGGGTGCCCGATTCCCGGGCCTCGACCATCTTCCCTGCGCCCAGGTAGATCGCGATGTGGTGGATGGAGCCCCCTGACCCCCAGGCCAGGAGATCCCCCGGCAGCAGCGGCGCGGTTCCCTCGGCGGCCGTGAATCGCCGCTGCACCTGCGGCGAGTTGAACTGGTGGTAGGCGTTGCCGGCCAGCGGGTCGCCGCCGGCCGCGCGGGCATAGGCGTACCGGACCAGCCCCGAGCAGTCGAAGCCAAGCCGCTCCGGGTCGTGCGCGCTGTCCGGGTCGCTCGGGTCGACCTGACCGTACGTCGGCCCCGGCTGCGGCCCGTGGCCGCCGCCCCAGGTGTACCAGACGCCGATCTGTTCGCATGCGGCCCGCACCGCCGCCTCGGCCACCGCGGAAGCGCCGGTGGCGAGCACGTCGCACGACCCCGCCGCCTTCGGTGCGGGTGCCGCGGCCGCCGGGGTGAGGCTCGGACCTGCCCCCACGGCCAGAAGGGTCACCGCCGCCACTGCCGCCCCCACCGTTCTCCGCATCGCCATGTCCGTTCCCCCGTTTCCGTCGCGGTGTCCCGCGGGTCGTGGTGCTCGTCGTGTTCGCACCGGCCGACCGCCGGGCACTCCGAGACTGTGCCCCGTCACCCCTCCGCGTCGAGGAGGCGCGAGTCGCCCAACACAACGGGAAACGGGAAACCCCCGGGAAACCCCTTCTCACCAGGCGTCGGAGAGGCCGCGCTCCAATGTCCGCGGCATCGGGTAGACCCGCTCCGCGGGCAACAGCTGCTGGGCCTTGGCGGCATGCCCGGCCTTGATCAGCGCGGCCGCCTTGCGGACCCTGGGGGTCAGGTCGGTGAGGCTTACGATCCAGTCTTCGGCGAATGTGCGGATCAGGCGGCGGCCGATGCCGACCTGGATGCTGTAGTGGTTCAGTGCCGCTCCGCGGAGCGAGCGTTCCGGGTCCCACTGGACATGCACGGCGGCTCGGGCCACGGCAGCGGGGTCGCCGGTTGTGAGCACCGCCTGCGACAGGGCGTCCTCCCAGCCCTGCCGGGTCATCCGCACTGCGAGAACATGCTCCTGGCCGGGTTTGCGAGCCCAGTTGCTGCGGTGCATCAGCCACAGGAACGAGGGTTTGATCCACGTCATCCTGTGGAACGAGAACGGCGCGACGAAGCGGCCCGCTTGCAGGGCGGCGGCGGCGATGGCAGGTGGGTACGCCTGGTAGACGACGATCGTGTGGGCATCGTAGTCGGCGCGGATCTCGTACTGAGGTGCCATGCGCCGCACCCTGCCATCCGCTTCACTCGCATCGCGAACCGTTTTCCCCGCCGGCGCACCGGCTGCGGGTCAGGCGCGCCCGTGAGGTATCAGGACTCCTGCCGCCCACTCGGCGCCTCCGGGGGCGGAGCCGGTGCGAGGCCCAACTGCGCGAGCATGGACAGGGAGTCGAAGTACACGCGCTCGCACGCCAGTTCATCGCGCTCGAAGAGGAACATGGCGAGCATCCGTACCTTGAAGGACCGCCCGGTGGGCGGGAAGCCGTACAGCTCGCCGCGATGCGTGCCGTGCAGGTCGAACTCGACGATCACGGCGTCGTCCGCATGGCGCAGTGAGACCAGTTCGTTGCGCTGGTCGGGAAAGGCCACCCGGGTGGCCTGGTAGTAGGCAGCCACCTCGGAGGGTCCGTCGAGGACCAGCCCGGTGGCGACGATCTCGTACCTGGGGTGGGCGGCGAAGGTCTTCAGCGTCGCGTCGAACTCGTGCCGGTTCTCGCTCTCCATGTGCTCGCGCACCAGAGCCTCGCGCCTTGCCCTGTCCGTCATCCGCCCCGCCTCCAGGCCGTCGTGTCGGTCCACCATCCCCACTACGTCCGGCTGGGGCCGTTGGTTCACACGGCCGCGGACTCGGGCAGGCCGGTGCGCGCGTGGCCACGCCCGTGGGAGCTGACGGATGCGGTGTGGGAGCGGGGCGAAGTTGAGGATGGAACGGCCGTCGGACCCGGCCAGACAGTGCCGCGCGAGGTACGCGGCTGGCAGCCGGGCCTTCTCCCAGGCCTCCATGACACCGGACATGACCTTTTGCTGTTGTTCGATCCCCCTGGTGCGCCATAGGGACGCCAGGATGAGGCCCGCGTCCGGACGGGCAGGGTCGGGCAGTGGGTCCGGCCGGAGGCCGGCGACGATGGCAGTCATGGCGCCGGCCTCCAACCTCAACCGCGATTGAGGTCAAGTTCCTTGATCGACCAAGGTCGACGACCCCGACGAGGTCAGGACGTTGTACGCGTGTCAGTGGCCGTTCACGGCCTTGACCACCGCGACCGCTGTCCCGATCGCCGCATCGATCGCCCCGGCGAGCAGCGCGAACGCCGTCCCCCCTCCCATCCGGATCCCGCCGTAGCACCCCCACGCGAACAGGGTGGCGACGTTGACCCCGGCAGCCGTGTAGAGCGCCGTCTCCAAGCCGATCACTCCCAGTGCCGCGACCCCGATCAGAATGAGCGGCCCCACGGCGGACAGTAGGAGCGGACTGCTGACGAACAGCATCGCGCGCAGTTCCCGCCCCCGCGCAAGGGCACCGTGCGTCACTCGATGAGCCTGCTGATCGGCGACCAGCGCCGCCATCCACAGGCCCACCGCGGCGGTCGCGACCGTCGCCGCGGCTCCGGCGACGTCGAGATGGCTGCCGCCGGCGAGCCCGATGACTACGGAGATCATCGTGATCGTCGCGTAGAGCCTCTCCTTGAGGTGGGCCGCGGCCATCGCCGTACCCGATGCGTCCGCCACGTGCTCCGTCACGGCACCCACCGTAAGGCTCGGTCTCAACGGGTACTTGGAGCAACACCCGACGTCCCGGCGGCGAGGGTCAGCGCCACGCAGTCCTACACGACGGGCGGCCTGCCCAGCGCGGCCATCCGCGCGACGGTCCGCCACCGCATCGGTTCGCGGGGCCGGCATCGCCCCGCTCCTCGTGTTTTCCGACCTCGGAGCCCTCAGCGTGCCGATTGACGTGGGATGGCACGTGGCGGACATGTGTGCGAGGTGCTGAGGTGGCCACGTCCCGCGCGGCTAGCATCGGCAGTCTGCCGACCACTGGAGTTCGCCACTATGTCGTTGCCGCGTATCGGAGTGGTCATCGTGACCATGGGCACTCGCCCGCAGGAGCTGGATGCTCTGCTCGCTTCGGTGGAGAAGCAAGATGTGCCTGCGGCGCGGGTAGCTCTGGTGGGCAACGCAACGCCCCTCACCGAGATCTCGACGGAGGCGACCAAGATTCCGCTCGAGGAGAATCTGGGCTGCCCCGGCGGCCGCAACGTCGGTTTGAAGATGCTGCGCGACTCGGGCGAGGTCGACGTCGTCATCGAACTGGACGACGACGGCCTGCTCATCGCCAACGACGTGTTCCGTAAGGTCCAGCAGCTGTTCGCGGAGGACCAGAAGTTGGGGATCATCGGATTCAGGGTCGCTGACGAGCACGGACAGACGGAGCGACGCTGGGTGCCCCGGTTGCGTGCGGACGATCCGATGCGCCGCGGCTTGGTGACCGCGTTCCTCGGCGGTGGCCACGCATTCTCGATGCCCATGCTCCAGCAGATCGATCTGTGGCCGGCGGAGTTCTTCTTTGGGCATGAAGAGTCCGATCTCGCATGGCGTGCGCTTGATGCGGGGTGGAAGATCCTTTACGAACCCGAGCTCGTCCTCCAACATCCGAGGACCTCCCCCGCTCGACACGCGGTCTACTACCGGTTCACCGCCCGAAACCGTGTCTGGCTGGCCCGCCGCCGACTCCCGATCCCCCTGATTCCGGTCTATCTCGGCGTATGGATCCTCCTCGCCATGGTGCGGATGCGATCCCTGGCGGGCGCGAAGGCATGGTGGGGCGGTTTCCTCGAGGGTGCGCGAACGCCATGTGGCCCGCGCAAGCCGATGAAGTGGCGCACGGTTTGGCGTATGACCCGGCTGGGGCGCCCACCGATCCTCTGAATGGTCCTCGCCCAGTGCCCGGTCGTCTCAGGGTCTGCTGGCTACGGGGGCAGGTGCACGGTCGTCCCGGAAGGGCCGGGACTCACTTCCGAGTGGCTGCGGAGATCCGTTCTGCGACCTGGCTGGCCTGGGACGCGGAGTCAGCGGAAGAGGAGATGTAGACGGCGATGGCCACTGGCCAGCCGGCCGAGGTTCGGGTGGCAGACAAGGCCCAGGCGGCCGAAGCGGAGGGCACCCACGTGCCGAACGAGTCCCCGAGCGCCGACCGCATCGGCCACGACCGCGCTGGCGGCAACCACGGCGTCACGGCCGGTGCTGACGCCGGGCAGGATCGTGGAACCGGCGCCGATCCACACGTTCTCCGCCACGTCAATGGGTGCGCCGGTGAGGTACAGCCGCCGCTCCTCGGGATCAACCGGGTGGCCGCTTCGTCCTCAAACCCCCGCCCGGCCGGAGCGACTTGATCGAGTCGCCCGGATGTGCGAACACGGCGCATGGAGCGCTTTCATGTCGACAGGAGGAAATCCGGATGGCACACATACCTGCCCCCGTACAGCAGGACGTTCACGTCGTGGATGGCATGTTCGGTCTGGTTGATGAGGCGTGCGTGGGCGACGGGCTGCCCGGCCCCCTCCCAGGAAGTGACTGGGTGCACGCAAGTCCCGGCTCGGTGTTCTTGCAGACGACCGACCGCCTGGTCCTCAAGGCGAGGCTGCGGGTCGAAGTGTGGGACGCACGCGCTGAGATCGATGAAACGTACTGGCGCGACCGGGTGTGCCTGTCGCTGGATCTGCCCACGGCACGGTTCATGGTCGACCAAAGCGACGCCGGCTGGGCCGATGGACCACGCCTGTCGACGCCCGGCCCATGGCAGCTGCGGATCAGCCGACGCGAAAAGCCCGCGGAACTCCCCTGGGAGGCCGCTGCGAGCGACCTCGTGGGTGCGTGTTTCCTCCTGCAGTTCTGGCCTGCCGAACCGCGGCCTTTCGGGGCACGGACCGGCTGATCAGGTCTCGTGGTCTGGTGGGCACCGTCAAGCCTCGGCAAGTCGTGCGTCACCGCTTGCGGCCCCGCGAAACGCCCAGGCTTCGCGGGAGCTGCCCCAGCCGGCCGCCCTCGACGACGGCCGACTACGTCACCGTTGCTCCCCTCAGGACGTGAGCCGCTCGCACACCTCGGCAGCGAGCGCGTCAGCGGCATCGAGCGCGGCGGACAGTACGTCTGGGACCGTGCCGAGCATGGCGAACAACGCCTGGGCCCGCGCGGAGAAGTCGGCAGGGGCAGCCGGGAGTTGTCCCGCAGCCTGAACGGCTCCCTTTTCGTTCAGCACCCAGCAACCCGCGTGGGCATGCAGTCCCTGCACCAGAAGCCCCACCGCCCGGAAGAGGCAGCCGGCGACATAGAAGGAGTCGCCGCGGGCCGCGCCCTTGCGGGCGTTGGCCAGCGTGAAGGGAACCTCCCACCGCGCGTTGGCGATCAGCGCGTCACGCAACTGCTCCGGATAATGGCGGGTCTCCTGCTGCAGGGCCCGCAGTTCGCCACCGGGATCAGCGAGAACGCGTCCAACGGCCACCTCGCCGACATAGGCGTGGGAGTACACCCCAAGCGGGTGACCGGCCTGAATACCCAGTTCGAAGCGCCCCTCCTGGCACTGGTCCCAGATCCGGTGAACGCGGTCCAGGTCGCGGTAGATCCAGTCGACACGGAAGCCGTCGACGATCAGCCAGGCCCCACCATCCACCCACGGGCCCCAGCCGCCCGGTTCCGTCACCTCGACAGACTCACCGGTCAGCTCGGACGCGAGTCGGCGCAGGGCAGCAGTGTCCAGGGGTGTCCGGTAGTACAAACCGAGATCGAAATCGGAGTCAGGCTGATGGGTTCCCCTCGCTCGGCTGCCGCCCAGACACACACCGACCACTCCGTCGACGTCGGCCAACCTTTTCGCAATCTCCATCAAGCGCTCCATGCGCCAGAGTCTGCCGAACGAGGTCACTCTCTGCGACCGGTTTTCTCCATGCCCTCGGCCCTCGGCCCGGCTGGTCCGTGGCCTTGGGCCGGGGGCGCGGGCCGGGAACCGCACACGCGAGCCGTTCACGGGCCCGCACGGTTCAGCCGAGGACCGCCGTCACTTCTCGGCGGGTCGCCTCCGACAGGAGCGGAGTCCAGCGTGTGAAGAGTTCGAGCAGGTCCGCCCCGTTGCGCTCGCGGAAGGACGCGTTCACCTTGGCCAGGTCCAGTTCGTTGGCCACCGTGAGCTCGGCGAAGTCGCGGCGCTGCTGCAGGGACGGAGTGAACTCCTCGCCGGTGAAGCGGTCCCGGAAGGTCACCGACGCCTCGTCCGGGGCGGCGAGGCTGGGGTAGGAGGCCTTGCGGTCGCAGCTGGCGTAGAAGTACACGAGCTCTTCCGCCTCCTCGCCGATCGCCTCGGCGAGGCGGGTGCGCTCGGAAAGTTCCAGGAGGCTCAAAGGCAGCCCGTCCGTGCCGTAGAAGGCGTGGCACAGGGCCGCGGTCTGCAGAACGGGGCGTCCGCCCCACTCGGCGACCAGCGCCTCGACGCGCAGCAGGTGGGTCAGAAGGGTACCGCCGGAGTGCTTGGTGGTGTCGGCTCCCAGCTCCTTGAGCAGGGCAATCGCCGGAGTGTCCGTGTGCTTGTCGTCGCTGTGCATCATGCGCACATCATGACGAGGTACCCGCGCCGGCGTCCGCCGGGACCGGAATACGGACACCGAGGGCACCCCTTGAGGAGCAGGTCGCCGCGCGCGGCGGCACGCCCGATTCCCGGGCACCCCGCCCTGACATCGGGGCCGCATCCGAAACGGATAGGGAATTCATGACTCCGCAACGAGCCATTCGGCTGCACCCGTCCACGATCAGAGACGGCATTGACAGGAATGTGTGACCGCCGCGTAATGTTCCCCGTGCCGGATGCAACACCCCGCATTTTGACGCCACTTCACCGCACTTTGGGTTTCGCCCACGCGCACGAAGAACAGGGGAATACCGTTGTCTGCACAGACGACGCTGCTCACCAGAACCGAGTTACAGCGCCGCCCACTCACCCGCGACGAAGCGGCCACAGTGGTGACGGAAATTCGCCGGTCGCCCAAGATAACCGGCTACAGCACTGCCGAGTGGACGGGCCGCCGCGACACCTTCGCCCTCGTCGACCGCGCCTCCGGGGAGCTTCTCGGAGCCCTGCTCGTCCACCACCTGCTCGGCAACTGGTGCGAGATCGCGGTCGTCTTCATCCCCGAGGCCCATCGTGGCCAGGGCTATGCGCGCCAGCTGCTGGGCGGCGCACTGCGCACTCTCGCGCCCTCCGGGAAGCGGCTGTTGCTCTTCTTCTCGGAGCCGGGCCCCATGGAGACCCTGGTCCGGGAGTCCCGTTTCGAGGTGTTCGCGGACGAGGAGTCCTTCGTCGCGGACCGGCCCGGCCGGCGCCTCTACCTCTCCCTCGTCTACCGGACCCAGTGGTTGTGGAGTCTGTACCGCATCCGCGAAATGCGCCGAAAGAAACGCGAACTGAACTGCTCGTTCGCATTTAAAGTAGCTCTTCTCGAACCGAATGGGCACAGGGAATCGTGATATCGGAATCAGAATCTTCGCTCTGGGGCGGCTGGCTCACCGGCGGAGATTCTCTGCTCGAAGAAGTCAATGCATCCGTCCGGTTCGACCAGCGCCTCGCATTACAGGACATCGACGGATCCATCGCGCACGCAGAAATGCTCGGCGAAACCGGAGTGATATCCGCCGACGATGCGAAAATCATCGTCGACGGGCTGGAAAGGGTCCGTGCCGAGATCAGCGCCGGAGCCTTCGTCTTCGACCCGGCCCTTGAAGACGTCCACATGAACATCGAGTCGCGGCTCCGCGACATCGTCGGCCCGGTCGCCGGTCACCTGCACACCGGCCGTTCCCGCAACGACCAGGTGGCCGTGGACGCCAAGCTGTGGGTACGTGATGCCATCGACCGGCTCGACGCGCTGCTCGCCGGCACCGTCGACATCCTCGCCGAGCGCGCCGAAGCCCACCACGCCGATGTGATGCCCGGTTTCACCCACCTCCAGTGCGCCCAGCCCGTGACCATCGGGCACCATCTCCTGGCGTACGGGGAGATGTTCCTGCGCGACCGGGACCGGCTGCGCGACGCCCGCCGCCGGCTCGGTGAGTCTCCGCTGGGCGCTGCCGCCCTGGCAGGCACCGGTTATCCCATCGATCCGGCCGCCACCGCCCGGCGGCTCGGCTTCGACTCCATCACCCGCAACTCGCTGGACGCGGTCTCCGACCGCGACTTCGTCCTCGACTTCCTGGCCGCCGGGGCCACCCTCGCCGTGCACGCCTCCCGCCTGGGCGAGGAACTCGTCCTCTGGAGCACCCCGCAGTTCGGCTTCGTGGTCCTGCCCGAAGATCTCTGCGCCGGGTCCTCGATCATGCCGCAGAAGCGCAACCCCGACCTACCGGAGCTGATGCGCGCCAAGTCGGGCCGTGTCTTCGGCAATCTGATGGCCGTGCTGACGGTGATGAAGGGCCTGCCGCTCGCCTACAGCCGGGACATGCAGGAGGACAAGGAGGCGCTGTTCGACTCGGCCGACCAGCTGGAGCTGATCGTCCGGAGCAGCGCCGCCATGCTGCGCGGCATCACCTTCGTGCCGGAACGCACACGAGCCGCCGCCGAGCTGGGCAACACGGTCGCCACGGACCTCGCGGACTGGCTCGTCACGGAGCAGGGGCTGCCGTTCCGCGAGGCGCACAGTGTGGTCGGCGGTCTGGTGAAGTGGCTCGGCGTCCAGGGCAAGGAACTGCGGGACGCCACGGTGGCGGAACTCGCCACGTTCGACGTACGGCTGACCGGGATGCCCCCCGAGGTGCTCACCGTCGACCACGCCGTGAGCCGTCGCCGCTCCCCCGGTGGCACCGCCCCCGAGTTGGTCCGGGCCGCCGCGCGTGAGCTGCGGCGCCGCAACGCCGAGTCGGCGCCCGCGGCGGCCCGCCCCGTCACCCGTTGATGTCCCGTCACACGCAAGGAGTCTGACCATGGCTTCGGCCAAGCGTGTCGTGCTCGCCTACTCGGGCGGCGTCGACACCACTGCCTGCATCCCCTACCTCCGCCACGAGATGGGCTGCGAGTTCATCGTCGCGATGGCCGCCGACCTCGGCCAGGGCGACGAGCTGGAACCGATCCGCCAGAAGGCGCTGGACGCCGGCGCCGACGTCTCCCTGGTGGTGGACGCCAAGGAGCGCTTCGTGCGCGAGTACGGCTTCCCCGCCGTCAAGGCCAACGCGCTCTACGACGGCCAGTACCCGCTCTCCTCCGCGCTCGGACGCCCGCTCATCGGCGACCTGCTGGTCGAGACCGCCCACGCCTACGAGTGCGGATCCGTCGCGCACGGCTGCACCGGCAAGGGCAACGACCAGGTGCGCCTGGACCTGACGGTCGCCCTGCTCGACTCCGGGTTGAAGATCCTCGCGCCGGCCCGGGAGTGGTCCTTCAGCCGCGCCGAGACCATCGCCTACTCGGAGAAGTTCGGCATCGCCGGGCACGTCTCCAAGGAGAAGCCCTGGGCCATCGACCTGAACGTCCTGGGCCGCAACGTGGAGGCTGGCCTCATCGAGGACCTGGCCTGGGAGCCGACCGAGGAGGTGTGGTCGCTGACCCTCCCCGCCGAGCGGGCACCGGACACCCCCGAGTACGTCACGATCGGCTTCGAGGCGGGCGTCCCCGTCGCGCTGGACGGCGCACCGCTGGGCCCCACACAGCTGGTGGAGAAGCTGAACACGATCGGCGGCCGGCACGGCATCGGCCGGATCGACATGCTGGAGAACCGCGTGGTGGGGGTGAAGTCCCGGGAGCTGTACGAGGCTCCGGGCGTGCTCCTGCTCATCCAGGCGCACCGGGAGCTGGAGCAGCTGACCCTGCCGGCGGACGTGCTCGCGCACAAGCTGCCGCTGGAGGCCGCATACGCCAAAACGGTCTACGACGGGCTGTGGCACGGTCCGCTGCGGGCAGCGCTGGACGCCTTCGTCGAGTCCACCCAGCGCCATGTGACGGGCGAGATCCGCCTGAAGCTGTACAAGGGCCGGGCGAGTGTCGCCGCCCGTCGGGCCGAACGCTCGCTGTACCGGCACGACTTGGTCACCTACGGGCCGGAGTGCACCTTCGACCAGTCCAGCGCGGAGGGTTTCATCGACATATTCGGCCTGCCCAGCCGGGTGTGGAACTCGGTGAACGGCTGACGGTCCGATGACTGAGCAGCTCCAGTCGGTGCGTACCGGTCGGCGCGGCCGCGCCGAGGCCGTCGGACCGATCGTGATCATCGGGGTGTTCGGGGTGACCCTGGGCATCACCTACCCGCTGTTCTCGCTGATGCTGGAGCGGCAGGGTGCCTCGTCCTCCCTGGTGGGCCTGAACGGGGCGATGACCCCGCTGGGCATGGTGCTGTCGGCGCCCCTGGTCCCGGCGGCGGTACGCCGTTTCGGGCCGGGGGCGGCCATGGCCGCGGCCTCGGTCGGGGCCGCGGCGCTGCTGGCGGCGCTGGCGGTCACGGACGCGCTGTGGCTGTGGTTCGTCCTGCGCTTCGTGCTCGGCGCGTGCGCCGTGGCCATGTTCATCCTCAGCGAGACCTGGATCAGCGAGATCGCCGACCAGGCCGGCCGGGGTCGGCTGCTGACGGCGTACACGTCGGTCCTCGCGCTGGGCTTCTGCGTGGGGCCTGCCGTGCTGACCGCCACCGGCAACTCCGAGGGCGCGGCCCTGGCCGTGGCCGTCCTCAGCCCGCTGGTCGCCCTGTGGCCCCTGTGGTCGGGGCGGCGGCGCATCCCGACGATGGCGGCGGCGGGCTCGGTACCGGTACGGGCCCTGGTCCGGCTGCTGTCGGTGCTGCTGGTCGCGGTGCTGGCGGTGTCCGTGTTCGACGCCGTCACCCTGCAGTTCATCCCCCTCTACGGCGAGCGGGCCGGCCTGACCCCGGGGCACGCGGCGTTCACGCTGACCGTGCTGCTGATCGGGCAGATGCTCTTCCAGTACCCGGTGGGCTGGCTGGCCGACCGGGTGGGAGCGCGGACGGCGCTGATGTTCACCCTCGTCACCGGCACGGCCGGGGCACTGGTGCTGCCGGCGTTCGTGGGCAGCGGCCTGTGGCTTTGGCCGATGGTGGCGCTGTGGGGCGGCATCGCGTTCGCCGGCTACCCGATCGTGCTCACCCTGCTGGGGGAGGGGCTGCGCGGGACGAGCCTGCTCATGGGCAACACGGCGTTCGCCATCGTGTGGGGCATCGGCGGGGTGCTCGGTCCTCCGTACGCCGGTGCGGCGACCGACTGGCTGGGCGAGAACGGGATGCCGTACTCCTTGGCGGTGCTGTGGCTGGTGGCCCTCGCCGTGACGGCGGTCGGCTTCGCGGCGGCTCGCCGAGGTCCGGCCGCCCGATGACGGGGCGGCCGGCACGCTTCATGCCCCCGGCACGGTAGGAGATCGGCGCGGGCGACGGCCCACCGCGGGCCGCAGCCGATGGTCCGTGCACGAACGTCGTCCGCGCACGGGCCATCGGAGGTTACGCGTTGAGCGCCGACCAGAGCCACTGGCCGCCGACCCGGACGTAGAGCCGCTTGTTCGCGGAGTCCACTGCCATGGTGCCGTCCAGGGGCTGACGGGTGAAGGAGGCGTCGGTGACCGGGCCGGGGACCAGTCGCAGGGGCGGGTTCGGCGCGTTCTTGACGGGGATCGTTCCGGTCGCCTGGGCGCCGAGGGTGCCGTAGCTGTTCTCCACCCGGAAGTCGCCGGTCGAGGACTGCTCGTAGTAGATGTGGGTGCCGGTGGGCGCGGTGGCGTAGAGCCCGACGACGTTGCGCAGCACGGCGGTGGAGCCCGGGCCCGAGTAGAGCGCGACGCCCGCGTTGACGGTGGCCTTGTCCCGGTTGGCGATGACCACGTTCTCCAGCGCACTGGCGCTCGCCGCCCAGCTGATGATGTTGCGCGCGGTGGCCGAGGTGCCGGCGGCGAAGTCACCGGCGTAGCAGTAGATGTTGGTGGCGTAGATGTGCCTGCAGCCCGCGTCGGTCTTCAGGTGCGGGCCGCCCTGCATGCGGGAGGTCTCGAACTTGCAGTCGGTGATGTAGATGCCGTTGGGGTTGTTGGTGGTGACGGCTCCTTGGCCGATCCACAGCGCGCCGGTCCCGAACGCCTCCAGACGACAGCCGATGAAGTGGATCTGGTTGATGTTGTCCTTGCTGTGGCCCCAGGCGCCTTCGGTGGCGGAGGAGGCGTTGCGCAACCAGATGTTGGGCTGGGTCGTGCTGGCGGTGGTGCCGGTGCAGTCCTCGATGACCAGGTTGTAGAAGCGGGAGTCCCAGAACTCCACGGCGTCGATGCACATGTCCTTGTTCGAGGTCATGAAGACGTCGCGGAAGTAGGAGTTGTTGTTGTAGTAGAGCTCCAGCAGCAGGCCGGTCTTGCCGTTGCCGTTGAAGCCGAGGTTCTCGACGGAGCAGTAGCGGCGGTGGGTGGCCCCGGTGGAGTAGGCCGCTCCCGTGCCGGACATCCGGAGCAGGATGCCGTCACCGCCCTTGATCAGCATGGAGGCCTTGGCCCCGGCGCCGGCCAGGCGGATGCCGTCGGCCTTCACGGCCAACGCGGGTGTGCCACCGGCGGGCTTGACCAGGTATTTCCCGGCGGGGAAGTACACGGTTCCGCCGCCCGCCGCGGCCGCCGCGTCGAGTGCGCGCTGTACGGCGGCGGTGTCGTCGGCGGAGCCATCGCCGACGGCGCCGTGGCCCTTGACGTCGAACCAGTCGGGTGTTCCCGCGGCCGTGGTCGCTGCGGCGGCCGTACCGCCGCCGGATATCAGCGCGGTACCGGTGAGCCCCGCCACTGCTCCCGTGAGCAGTGCACGGCGGGCTGTCTTCGGCTGTTCGGTCATGGTCTCCCCCTCGCGATGACGGACAACAGAGATGATCTTGCCACCCGTCCCGTCGGCGCCGGTTGAAGGGTTGCGAGTCTCTCGGCGCGGCAGAGCCCGATCGGGGAACTCATCAAGGCATGCGACCCGTTCCCTTCGTGATCGACCTCCGTCTCGACGCAGCCGAACTGACCGCCCGGCTCGTCGACATCCCGTCCGTGAGCGGCACCGAGGAGCCCCTCGCCGACGCTGTCGAGCAGGCGCTGCGCGCCCTGCCGCACCTGACCGTGGACCGGTACGGCAACAACGTGGTGGCCCGTACGACGCTCGGCCGCGCCGAACGTGTCGTACTCGCCGGGCACCTCGACACCGTGCCGATCGCCGACAACGTCCCGTCCCGACTGGACGAGAACGGCGTGCTGTGGGGCTGCGGTGCCACGGACATGAAAGCCGGTGTCGCGGTCCAACTGCGCATCGCCGCCACCGTCCCGGAGCCCGACCGCGACCTCACCTTCGTCTTCTACGACAACGAAGAGACCGCGCCCCACCTCAACGGCCTCGGCCACGTCGCCCAGGCCCACCCCGACTGGCTGGCCGGTGACTTCGCGATCCTGCTGGAGCCCTCGAACGCCCGGATCGAGGGCGGCTGCCAGGGCACTCTCCAAGTGCGGCTGAAGACCAAGGGCGAGCGGGTCCGTTCGGCCCGGGGCCTGCCGGGGTCCAACGCCATCCACGCCGCCGGCCCGATCCTGGCGAGGCTCGCCGCGTACGAACCACGCAAGCCCGTGATCGACGGCCTGGAGTACCACGAGGGCCTCAACGCCGTACGGATCGACGGCGGCGGCGCCGGAAACGTCATCCCCGACACGTGCACGGTCACCGTCAACTTCCGTTACGCCCCCGACCGGACCATCGAGGAAGCGCAAGCGCACGTCCACGAGGTGTTCGCGGACTGCGGCGTGGACGAGTTCACCCTCCTCAGCGCCCGCACCGGCGCGCTCCCCGGACTCTCCCATCCTGCGGCGGCGGCCTTCATGGAGGCGGTCGGCGGACGGGCCATGCCCAAATTCGGCTGGACCGACGTCGCCCGGTTCAGCACCCTGGGGGTACCAGCCGTGAACTACGGACCCGGTGACGCGCTGCTCGCCCACAAACGTGACGAACGAGTGGACACCGAGGCGATCCTCCGCTGCGAGCAGCGGCTCCGCGATTGGCTGACACGACGGGCCCGCCGAAGCTGACTTGGCGGACGTGCGGGGCGAGGAGCGTGGGCCGGCCGACGAGTAGCCTTGCGCACGGCACCGGGCCCGCCCCCACTGAGCCTGGGGGCGGGCCCGGTGTGCGTACCGGGCGGGGCGTACCGGCACGGCCGGAATCCGCGCATCGGAGTGGCCTGCGGCACCGCCGATGGCGTGGCTCTCGTGACACCCGCTCCCGCTGCCTAGGGTCGGCGGGAGCAGGCCGGCACGACATACGGCTGCCGGCCGGTCACGGAACAGGTGGGTGAATCGTGGAACGCACCACTGCCAGGCCGCATGAAGACGAGCCCCCGGTCCCCGCGAGCCGGATCCGGCCCGGGCTGAGCCGGCGGCGCCTCGCCGCCCTCGCGGGATCGCTGCTCCTGTGCGTGCTGCCGGCGGAAGCCGTGGACGCCGCCGTACCGCACGACGTGCACCACCCGCACACCGGCCGGACGCTGTACGTGTCCGACTACGGCAACAACCGCGTGGTCTCCCTGCCCACCCGTGGCGGGGGCGAGAGCGTACTCGTCCTCGACGGCCTGGTGCGTCCGACGGGTCTCGCCTGGGACCGGGCGGGCAGTCTCTACATCGCCGACACCGGCAACAACCGTGTCCTGCGGCTGCTGCCGGACGGGGGCGGGCAGGCCACCGTTCCCACCGAAGGCCTCTCGCGCCCGCTGGGCCTGGCCGTCGACGCGTCCGGCAGTCTCTACATCGCCGACAGCTTCAACGACCGCGTCGTGAAGGTACCCGCCGACGGCAGCGGGCAGACCACGGTCCCCACGACCGGGCTGCTGCACCCCTGGGGGCTGGCCCTGGCGCCCGGCGGGGACCTCTACGTCTCCGACTTCGTCAACGACCGCGTCGTCAGGGTGTCCGCCGCCGGCGTCCAGACCACCGTCCCCACCGAGGGGCTGTCCCAGCCCACCGGGCTCGCCCTGAGCGCCAACGGAGACCTGTACGTCTCGGACAGCGGCAACAACCGCGTGGTGAAGATCGCGGCCGGGACCGGCGCGCAGACCACCGTCGGCTTCACCGGCCTGAGCAGCCCGCTCGGCCTCGCCCTCGACGACCGGGGGACCCTCTACGTGGCCGACGCCTTCAACAACCGCGTGGTCCGCCTCCGTACGAACGGCACCCAAGCCGCACTGAACTCGACCGGCCTCAACACCCCCACCGGCCTCGCCTTCCCGCCGCGCACCGGCGCAGACCATTAGCCCCGGCACCCCTGGGTGCGCGGTGCCGACAAGCGCCGCTCGCGCCGTCGCCGTCACGAGACCGGTGCTTGCTCCGGAGGTGCGCGAGGAGCGGCCGTGGTCGGTGAACGCCCAGTGGCTCGCGGGTGGCTGGGCCCGGAGGCCTCCTGACGGCTGCGGGCCGGCGGCTATGCTCCCGGGATGACCGAGCAGTCGCCCGCACCGCTGACCCTGGAGGCCGCCAGGGACCTTCAAAGCATGCTCCGGTGCGACATCGGGCCGGGTCTGGGCGAGCGGGAACTCGACGCGGTCGAGGAACGGTTCGGGTTCACCTTCTCGGCGGACCACAGGATCTTCCTCGCCGCCGGGCTCCCCCGCGGGTCACGAAGCTGGCCCGACTGGCGCGACGGCGACCCCGAGAACCTGGCCGGGCGGCTCTCCCGGCCCGTCGAGGGCGTGCTCTTCGACGTTGAGCACAGCGGTTTCTGGCACCCTGCCTGGCCTTCGAGACCTACGAGTACGTCCGGCGCGCTGCGAATCGCGCGGTGCGAGTTGGCGACCGTGCCGCAGTTGGTCCCCGTCTACAGCCACCGCTACCTGCCCGGCACGGCGGGCGAGTGGGGGCACCCCGTACTGTCCGTCCACCAGACCGACATCATCTTCTACGGGAACGACCTCGCCGACTACCTACGACGCGAGTTCACCGGCCGGTCGAGCAGTCTCCCGGCCCGCGCGACCGTCGACTTCTGGTCGTACTTCGTCGAGGCGGGTCCGGGCATCGACGTCACCGCGCCGACCCCGCACACCCCGTACGCCGTCAGCGCGCAGGAGGCTGTCGAGTACCTGCGGATGTTGGCACTGGAGCGCCTGATCGGCCGACGGCACGACCCGCACCACCTGATCGAGGCAGGGCTCGCGGCACTGGCCCTCGATGTCGAGACGGAGTCTCTTCCGCTGCTCGCCGGCCTGACGCGCACCGAGCACGAGAACGCCGATGCGCTCTTCGAGCGGGTACTGACCGAACTGGGCCTGTCCGAAGGCCATCCCGTGGGTGGCACCGGGATTCCCCGGGAGGCGGAGCGCTGGGAACTCGTGCGCTGGTGGCTGCGGCTGATCGTGAACACGAGCATGGCACCCGGGGCCGGTGGCGACGTCATCGTCCACGAGGGCTGGGGCCCGCTGGCCCGGCCGCAGGCGCTCAAGCCCCTGGTCGACGAGGTCTACGAGTACAACGAGTGGACCGCGATCCGGGGCGGCACGCGCGAGCAGCGGGCCGGAGCGATCGTCGCGGAGGCCGAGCGGCTGCTCGCCGGTCCCTGGCCGCCACCGCTCGACTGAACTCCCGGCGGGCCGCGGGTGGAAGAACCGGGACCGTCAGGCAGGTACCGATGCCTTCCCCGGGCCCGACCTGAACCGGGTCGGGCCCGGGGTGGCGTCCGTCGGGCCCGGCCGTCAGCCGTTGAGGGGGGTGGTCGCCTCCGGTGCCGGGTTCTGGGCGAGCCACCGCCCGTACGCCCGGATCATCCCCCGGTTCCGCAAGGTGTCCAGGACGAGGGCGACGCGCGCGGAGGTCCGCGCACGAGGCGCGCGGCCTCGGGAGATGCGGCTCATGTGTACCCGGACGAGGGCCAGGACGCCGGCGCTCGCGATGTCCGTGTCCCGCCAGTTGAGGCGCGGTGCGGCAACCTCGATGTCCTCCCCCGCCTGCCAGCGTGCGGGCAGGTCGGGGTGGAGCGCGAGGGCGGTGGCCAGGCCGACCATCGCGAACCCGCTCGCCAGGACGCGCTCGGCGGAGGTACGACGACCGATACCTCCCGTCAGCATGAGCGGCATGGGCGCGGAGGCGACGAGCCGCTCGGCGATGGCGAGGAAGTAGGCCTCCCGGCCGAGTTTCCTGTCGTCGGCCGTGCGGCCCATGGTCGCGGCGCTCTCCATGCTTCCGCCGGAGAGCTCCACCAGGTCCACGTCGAGGTCCTTGAGGAACGCGAGTACCTGTTCCACCTCGTCCACGTCGAAGCCGCCGCGCTGGAAGTCAGCAGTGTTGATCTTGATGCCCACGGCAAAGCCCGGGGAGACCGCCGCGCGGACGGCGCGCACCACTTCCAGGAGCAGCCTGGCCCTGTTCTCCAGGCTGCCGCCCCACTGGTCCGTGCGGCGGTTGACCAGTGGGGAGAGGAACTGGCTGAGGAGGTACCCGTGGGCCGCGTGGATCTGGACGCCGTGGAAGCCGCTCTCCTCCGCGAGTCGTGCCGTGGTGGCGAACCGGTCGATCGTGGAGCGGATGTCAGCCTCGGTCATCGCCGTCGGGCGGGCGAACGCGCGCGTGTGCTTTCCGAGGCTGACGCCGATGTCGGAAGGTGCCCATGCGACACCGGGCAGATCCGACCGGACCTGCCGACCTGGGTGGTTGATCTGCATCCACACCTGGCCCCCTTCCGAGCCGGCCGCCGCGGCCCAGCGGCGGAAGGGGGCCAGGTCGGTTCCGGCGTCCAGCACGATCGTTCCCGGAGAGGTGAGGGCCCGCCGGTCCACCATCACGTTCCCCGTGATGATCAGTCCGCTTCCGCCGCGTGCCCAACTGCGGTAGAGCTCCTCGATCTCGGGACCGGGCAGCTGTCCGGGCTGGCGGGCGAGGCTCTCCTCCATGGCGGCCTTCGCGATCCGGTTCTCAATGCGGCTGCCGTTCCGCAGTACGAGAGGTGTGGACAGATGCATGGACGGTTCTCTCCTGGATGTCGTGACGTGAGGTCTGGTCGGGGTCCGCGGGTGCGGTGCCGTGCGGTGCCGTGCGGTGCAAGGTCCGGCGTCGGCGGGGGTGGGGTCAGCGGCCTCTCAGTCTCAGAACCCGGCCCGCCGAGGCCCGGGCCCGGGAGAGACGTGCGGAGAGGCTCGGGGTGACGGGCCCCAGCCGCCACCCGCTCAGCCGGCCCGCCCGGGGAGCGGACCACAGGTGGGCGACCTCTTCGGCGATCGCGTGCTGGGCCCTGCGGGACGCCGCCGGGTGGCTGATGCCGTGTCCGAGTGCCGCTCTCAACGCCCGCGTGGAGGCTTCGGCGGCCAGTGCCCCTCGCGCGTCCAGAGGGCTGAAGGTCGCCAGGGCGTCCCCGATGACGACGATGCCGCGGGGCCCGCGGATGTGCTCGTACCGGTGCCAGCGCAGGGCCGGATCAGGTGTGACGACCGGGTCGCCCGCGGGCTCCGCCTCGGCGATGAGCCGGCCGACGCCGGGGTCCGACAGGGCCAGCGCGGCTTCGGCGAAGGTGTCCGCGCGGGCGATCCGCTCGCGATCGGGGGCCGTCTGGGTGACGGCCCACGTTCCGTTCTCGACCGGGACGAGCACCGCGCTGCGGGCGCCGTCCGCGACAGCGGTGGGGGGAGTGTCCGCCCGACCGTCCGGCGCCCGGTAGAGACGGCTGGCGCAGAACCCGGCTGCGCCTCGCCGAGTGACCGGCACGGCGACCACACCGAGTTCCCTCAGCCAGGTCGCGGTGCACGCGTCGGCGCCGCTCGCGTCGACGACGAGTTGGGCGGTGACCTCCTGCTCCGGACCGTCGTCGAACCGTACGCGCGCGCCGAGGACCGCGGACTCGTCTCCGATGAGTCCGACGGCCCGGGCGCCGTCCAGGACGGTGGTGCTCCGCTCGTTCGCGGGGTTGGCGGCGATGACCTCGCGCAGCACACCGGTCAGCAGGTCGCGGCTGCAGGTCAGCAACTCGTGCTTCTCCCCCGCCTGCGGGGGAGTACGGGACAGGTGGCCGCCGGCCGGGAGAGGAAACGTTCGAGCACCACGGTGCCGCAGCATCGGGCCCGAGCCGTACGCCAGAGCGTTCACGTCCCAAAGCCCGCCGACGTGGAGGACCCCGCCGCGCCGAGCGGGATCGGAGCCCCCGTCCCGTGGGCGGGTGATGGAGGCACCGCCTGCCAGCACGAGGACGTCATAGCCCGCGGACGCGACCACAGAGGCGGCCAGCAGGCCCGCGTACCCTCCGCCGATGATGAGGGCTTCGACGTGCTCCGGGTGTGTGGTGGTCATGGTCGTCTCTCTGTGAAGGACATCTGTGAAGGGCGGCTGTGAGGGGCCTCGGCGAGGGGCCTCTGTGCGGCGGGCGGAAAGGCGGCTCCCGGGCCCGCTCCCGCCGGACTCGCCGGAGCGGCGGTGACGAACAGCGGCGCGGCGACGAAGAGCCCCGCGGTGACGGGCCTCGGGAGCGGGCCCCGCGGTTTCTTCCGCGAGGCCCGGAGCTCGACGGCGGTGGCGGAGAGCAAGCCGGCTGCCGGGCACTGGTGCACCGGTCCCGCGTTCACCGAGGGCTTCCGTTGGTCACGTGGTGGGGAGTACGCATGATCAGTTGCTCTCCGAGCGGGCCGCGCCGACGGGGAAACCGGAGTGGTGGATCTTGGAGAACTGGATGCTCAGACGGGCAAGCCCGTCCGCTCCGGAGACGCGGGCAGGTGCCACGGCGCTCGCTTCGACGGAGTCGGGTGTCTGCCGGGACGCCTCTGCGCCGGCTCCCGCCGCGGCCGCCAGAGCCGCGTGAATCGTGGCCGCTTCCGCGAAGATGAGGGCGTCCTCCGGCTCGCAACCTTGTGAGGAGGCGTACCGCTCGGCGGCCTCGCGGTGGCTGCTCTCCAGGTAGGGCGCCAGGTTGAGCAGCCGGTCGGAGATCTCGGTGGACCTGGCCATCGCACGGATCTCCGGCGACGAGGTGGCGCTCATCCGCATGGGCTTGCCGGGACCCGCGAACGGTTCGAGCGCACGCCACAGGGGACCCATCGCCCGGTAGGCCCGCCAGGACGCCCACATCGACCCGATCCCCGGCCCGATGACAGGAAGCAGGAAACCGATCGTGGTCAGGCCCGCGCCCACCCCCGCGATAGGAGGGGCGACGTCGGTGCTGAGCCAGTCCCAACTGCCGGTACCGACCCAGCGGGCGCCGACGGCCAGGAACTTGAGCAGCGCGAACGACATGGTGAGGCCGAACGCGGCCACGAGGATGAGCAGGCCCCAGTGGGTCCACGCCGCCTGGAGGTCTCGGAGTTCACGGGCCCACCGCCAGCACTTCGTCGCCACCACGAGGCTCGTGGCGGTGTGCGCGGACAGGTAGAGGACGATCATCTCCCGCACGTACGGGGTGGTCGCGTAGAAGGTGTCGAAGTCGCGCTGCTGCTCGATGGGAACGTCGCTGAGCGAGAAGAGGACGCAGAACGTCACCATCACCGCGGCGGTCGCCGCGATCCACACCCTGGTGTGCCGCCGTATGGTCTCCTCGGGCCCGCCACGCCAGTGGATGACGAGCACCAGCGAGCCGCACGACAGGCACGACAGGAGGCAGTAGACGATGAGCGCCGAGATGTTGGAAACACCCGTGATCCGGTTGACCCGCTCGATCGTCGGTGGAGCACCGAACACGAAGCCCGCGGCCGAGCACGCGAGGATCGTGAAGATCGACTTCGTCATCGGCGAGTTCCAGGTGCGCCAGAACGACGGCGACTTCACCATCAATGCGATCGCCAGGACGCCGGCAGGTATGTAGTAGTCCGATCCGGTCATGCTCGGCGACCTCTGCCCGTACCGGGGGTCTGGATCCGGCCTGCGGGACCCCTGACCGGCACGGCACCTTCGCCCTCCAGGTGCTCACGCAGCCGTACTCCCCCCTGCAGCCCGCCCTTCGCGGTCTTCCGCTCGGTGGATCGCCGTGCCGGGTGGGTTCTCGGCGCCGAGCGCAGGCCATCGGGAGGTCTCAGCCCGCCGAGGGCCGCTGCCACCCCCTCGCGGAAATCGGACATCTTCCGCCCTTTCATTCGAACGCCCCCACGGTGTGTTCCCTTTGACGGCTGGTGAAGCCGCGGCCCGTCATGCCGCTTCCTGTGACCGGAGGTCAGGCCAGTCCCCTGCGTCCCGCCCGAATTCAGAAGCCGGAGCTTTCCCTTGTGATCGCGTCCACGAAGGCCATCAGGGCCTTCTCCAGGTTCGGCGGCAGTTCCTTGTTGCCGAGGCGGAGCTGGATCTGCATGGCGTGACGGTTCTTCACGGCCTCGGACGGGTTCTTGAGGAACGAGGTGAGGTACGGGATGACCTTGCTGTCCAGGACTCGTTTCACGGCCTCGGGCGGCGTGTGGGTGAAGTACTCGATGGGGACGTCGAAGAACTTGGCGAGGCCCGCGCCGTGCCAGATGTTCGGCGTGCTCCGATTCAGCAACTTGCCGTGCCACTGCGTGGTCATCCCGCTGCCGGCGGCGATCTCGGCGGTCGTGTACTGACGCCGGCCGCCCGTGTCCTTGTCCACCGTCAGACGGGTTTCCCTGAGGAACGCGATGCGGCGGGCGAGGTCGGCCGGGCCGGTTCTCGGCGATTCGACGCGTTCGCCGTCGAGCAGTCGCCGGATGTCCGCCTCGGGAAGGGAAGTATGGAAGGAGAGCTCCTGCATGTTGAAAACCGATGCTCTGTCGAGCCCCGATTCCGACCGGAGCTCCTCGACTTCTCTGACGGTTTCGGCGAGCTGCTCGTACCCGTCGCTCATGGACCCTCCGGGCAGGATGGAAGGGGGACATGTGGTTGGGGCAAGCCCGCGACCCACGCCGCCACTAGATCACGGAAACGGTCAGACTCACAATGGAACGATCGTTTCATGAGACGGGCGCCGATGTCGGCGTCGCCGGTCTCGAAGAACACGGCGGGCACGTCGAGAGCGCCCGCCAGGGCGGCCAGGACCTCGGGGGTGGACTGCGTCGCCTCGCCGAACGGCAGGCCGCCGACTGCGACTTGCGGGCGAAGCCGGCCTCCTGCGGGAGCATGAAGTCGCTGGACCGTGAGAGCCCTCGGTGCCGAGGTGCACGCCGCCGAACCTGACGGGCAAGCTCCCCCGCGAGTTCGCCGCACACGCCTGAGTACGATCACACGAGCCTCTGAGTACGCGAACGGATGCCGGCCGCGCGCGGCACCGGAAGGGTGGACGCATGCGCCGACCGCTGTTGCTCGCCCCGCTGTTGCTGTTCACCGCAGCCTGCGGGATTCCGCATTCCCCCGAGGACGAGGCGACGGACGCCGCGCGGGAGGTGGCCCGGAAGGCGGGCGAGCGGCTCTACGGCCAGCGTCCGCGTACGGCGGAGGAGGTCGGGCGCTCCGCTTCGGGCATCGACGGCGTGGAAGTGCTGCGGGTGTCCGGTACCTCGACGCACGACGGGGACGGTGTCCGCCTGGTCGTCCGCACCTCCGGCTCTGCGTACAGCGGATGGATCGAGGCCGAGGAACTCACCGTGCGGCGCTGTTTCGTGATGCGGGTGTCGCCCAAGTCGGAGTGGAGTGGGAGTCCCCATGACGCGGACTGCCCGGATGGCCCTGCGCTGACCTTCGCCCCGCCGCCCGAACCACCCAGGCTGCCGTACGAGGAGCTCCGCTCGAAACTCCCGCGGGTGCCGGAGGGTGGCCTGGTGGACGAGGCCGAGGTGCGCCGCACGCTCGCCGCCCTGGACATGGATCCGGCGATCCGTACCGAGGTGAAGGCGGACGGGGGCCGGGTCGGCGTGGTCCTGTCGGTGAAGGGGAACGGCTTCGACGCGCAGGACTGCCTTCTCGCCCGCGTGGCCCCCGGTGCCACCGAGGTGTGGGCGCCGCCCCGGATCCAGCGGATGCCCGGAGAGGGCGGCTGTACCGTCGCCAACGCCCTGGACCCACTGCCGCCACCGCACTGAACGGGCGCCCGGCCGCCCCTTGACCTCAACTCCACTTGAGGTAGCACCATGATCCGCATGAACACGGAATCCACGGCCCACGCGGCCGACCTCGAAGCGATCCACCGGCTCGTGGCCACCGTCGAGCACTCCCAGCAGCACAAGGACCCCGAGGAGTTCCTCGCCCTCTTCCACCCCGAGGCGATCTGGACGACGGGCGGCGGGAAGGTGCTCATCGGCCTCGACGCCATCTCCGAGTTCACCCGCGAGGTCCTGCCCGCGGACGACTGGGACGGCAAGGTCACCTACGAGGTGATCCATGTGTCCTTCATCCGCCCCGATGTCGCGGCGGTCAAGGTCCGTCAGCTCTACCTGACCCCGGGAGCCGAGAGCGAGGGCGCGCCGCTGTACGTGATGACGAAGCAGGACGACGGCCGCTGGTTGCTGGCCGCCTGCCAGAACACGGGGGTCGCTGCCGACTGATCAGCGGCGCGAGCTGCTTGACGTGCTCGGAACGCCGGCCGGGGTGGAGGGAGAGCCCATGAAACGACCGGTGGTTGGTCGAGGTTGCTCGACTGCGATGTTCGTTGACGCGTTCGCGTCTCCGATGAAGGATTCCGAGCATGTCGTTGCCTGCGGTTCAACATGACGCGTCCCCGGACTTGCTCCTGCTGATCTGGGGGATCCTGGCCATCGCTTTGGTCGGCGGCTTCCGAGCCGGAGGTACGGGCCCTCCGGCGCGGAGGCCGCGGGGGCAGGGAGCGGCCCGGCGCACCGACCAACTCTCCAAAGGAAATTCTGCAAAAATACTTTTGGGAAGCTTCCGGGAGCCTTAGCCTCCGTTGCATGGTCAGCGAAGAGCACAGACGCGTCCTCGATCCCGAGCGGGACGCCGCAGCCCTCAAGGCCCTCACGCACCCCTTGCGCATCCGGCTTCTCGGGTTGTTGCGGCAGGACGGCCCGGCAACCGCGAGTGAGCTCGCCGCCAGAACGGGCGAGTCGTCCGCCTCCGCCAGCTACCACCTGCGGGTCCTGGCGAAGTACGCGTTCGTCGCCGAGGCCGAGCATCGCGACGGGCGCGAGCGCCGCTGGCGGGCGGTGCACTCCGTGACCTCCTGGAGCAACCGGGCCATGGAAGCCTCACCGGACAGCCGGGCCTTCCTCAACTTCACCCGCAGGGGCCAGGTCGAACACCTGGAGGCATCGCTGGTGCGGCACGAGGCGGACATCGCCGCCGGGCGGCTGGGCCCGGAGTGGCTGGAGCCGGCCGGGATCGACGACTTGATGCCGCGCCTCACCCCCGAGTCGCTCACCGAACTCTGGGAGACACTCGACCGGAAGCTGGAAGAACTGACCCGGCGCGACGAAGCCGATCCCCGCGCCGCGCAAGTCGTGCTCGTCACCGCAGGATTGCCCCTCGCTCCCCACACCCCCGACGCGGAGCGGCCTGACATCCCCACCCCGGACACCTCCACCCCGCCGGACACATCCACCCTGCCGGCCACGGACCCCGAGGCGGCATCGTGACCCACGCGCCGGACCTACGCACGGCACGACGCCGCTACATGACGGTCTGCGTCCTCTTCTGGCTCCCCCTGGGGCTGGCCGTCACCCCTCTCATCCTGCTCTTCACCGAACGCGGCATGTCCCTCGCATCCATCGCGGGCCTGTTCGTCGCCTACTCGCTCACCGCCGCTGCCCTGGAACTGCCCACCGGCGGACTCTCCGACGTACTCGGCCGCCGGCCGGTCCTGGCCGCAGCCGGGCTGCTGAACCTGACCGCCTTCACCCTCCAAAGCCTGGGCACCGCAACCTGGATCCTCACGCTCGGCATGGCCCTGATGGGCGCGGGGCGCGCCCTGTCCAGCGGGCCTGCGGAGGCCTGGTACGTCGACACCGTCCAGACCCACTCCGGCCCCGACTCCGAACTGCGCACCGGGCTGGCCCGCGGCAGCTCCGCCACATCCGCCGCCCTCGCCGCGGGCACCCTTCTCGGCGGCGCCCTGCCCTGGCTCCTCGCGCTGGGACCCGACGCCGGCGCCCGGCTGAGTGACGCGACGTCAGGGCTGCTGATCCCGCTCTCCGTTCCACCGCTGCTGGCCGCAGCACTCGAGATCGCCTTCGTGCTGTACGTCCTCACCGCCCTCCCGGAGCCGCCCCGCCCGCCCGGCACACTGCGCTCCGTATTCCGGGGCATCCCGGCGACCGTCACCGACGGGCTGCGGCTCGGCGGACGCGACGTACTGGTCCGCCGCGTGCTCCTCAGCGCGGCGGCTGCCGGCAGCGCCCTGGCCACGGTCGAGCTGCTGACGCCGGGCCGTGCCGCGACGTTCACAGGAGCGCCCGAATCGGGGGCGCTGCTCTTCGCGGGGCTCGCCTGCGCCGGTTTCGTCTGCTCAGGGGTCGGGAGCCATCTCGCGCCGCTGACCGCACGGCTCGCGGGCAGCGGCGAACGCGCGGTCCTGGTGGGCCTGGGCATCGGCGTGAGCGGTCTGCTCCTGCTCAGCGCCACCGCCATGACCGCGGGCCCTGTCTCCTTGACCTTCGCGGCGGCCGGATACGGCCTGGTGTACCTCGGTCTGGGCGCCGCGGGACCGAGCGAGAACGAACTCCTGCACCGCAGAGTCCCCAGCACGGGACGCGCCACGGCGCTGTCCGTTCAGTCCCTCGCCCTGCAACTGACCGGGGCGCTCACTGGCCTGGCCGTCGGCAACCTGGCGCCCGGTCCGCTGCCCTGGCTGCTGGGAGCCGCTGTGCTGATGGCCGGAGCCCTCTTGTGGACCCACCACCGCAGTGAGCCCACCGCCGTCGATGCCGGCGGCCGCACGGCGCCTGAAGCGCACGTCATCGTGGTGGGCCATGGCGCGGACGGCACGTGAGGGACGGTCGGTGCAACCCCCGCGGGCCGGCCGGCACCACGTCATGGGTCGACTTCACCGGCCGGTTCCGGGGACGTGGCGAACGTCTTTGAGAGGCGCCGAGTGCTGTACGCCGAACCCTTCCACGACACCGGCACCGCTGCCGGTGTGCACGACCTCGAGCGCGACGCGGTCGTCCTGCAGGCGCAGGTCGATCCGCGCGCGGGCGGAGCCACCCTCGGAATTCATGTCCACGATCCGCTCATCCGGGTAGCCCGCACCGTTGAGCGCGGCCCGCAACTCAGCGGCGTTCCCACCGACGCCTTTGAGGGCAGAGGTGACGTGAGCGGCGAACTTGTCGGCCATGCAGATCTCGGGCGTGGTGAGGGTGACCGGCTCGAGGAGTTCAGCATCGGGCTTGGGGCGGGCGCCGTCGTCCACGGGGGCCGGGTCGGGACCGGAGGGCCTGGGCATACGGTCACCGGGGCTGCCGGTCGGGGTACCGGAGGACTCTTGTAGACCGTGCGGGACGTCTTCGGGCCCGGGATGATCGCCGGCCTTCGTCTCATCCAGCGGGGGGCATCCCTCAGTGATCTTGAGGGCCAATTCCATGAATTCCAGCGCCGACTTGTCCGTGTCGATACGTGCGGGGTTCGAGGTGACGTTCTCCGCGGCGATCGTTTTCGCGACAGGGTTGCCGGAGCAGGCCGTGAGAGTGACCGCGCCCAGCGCGAGGGTGACTGCGGCGTATGCGATTCGAGACATGCGGGCAACTTAAGGTCGCGCCTTGACGAGGGCATGAGTACGCATACTCATGCCGCAAGCGGACGAGTTGACTCCCGTCGTTCCACCTGATGAGCATGGCGGCACCGAACGGTGCGAATTTGATCACCCGTGTCGGCTCCAAACCCCTGGGAAAGGAAGCTGACAGGTGACGACCGGGAACGGCACACTGAGGACATGCGATATGAGGAGAGGGCCAAGCTTGCGGGCGTGAAAGCCCTGGTCCTGGTGGCCATCGTCGTCTCCTCACCCGTGCTGCTCGTGGCAGGGTCGCCGATCCGCCGCCGCTACCTCCGCCACGTCTACCGGGATGACGGCCCGAGCGTTCTGGACAAGGAGCGGGACTGGGTCAGCGCCCACTACTTCGTGGTCACCAACCCTGTTCTCGGATGGCTCTGCCGCCCCACGGAAGTACTCGCCCCTCTTCTCTCACGCCGAGGTCGCAGCCGATCTGACCTGCCGCTTTAGGCGCAGGCGTGCGGCGGGGTCGCGCCCGCGCATCGGTGGTCTCCTCCGTCACAACAGGACGACGCAGCCCTGCCGCTCCAACTCGCCGACTAGCGGTAGTGCGGGATCGACCTCGTTCCACCGCAGGTCCAGCTTTTCCAGCGACGGCATCAGGGCCAGCCAGTCGGGCAGCCGGTCGAGGCGGTTGCTTCGCAGGTCGATCTGACGCAAGCGTGGGAGGCCGGCCAGTGACTCCGGGACTGCGTCCAGAGAGTTCTCGCGCAGGTCCAGGTGGCGTAGTTCGTTCAGGTCCGCCGTTGACATCGGCAGGTGCTCGATCGCGTTCCCCCGGAGCCACAGCTCACGCAGGTTGGTGAGCCGGCCGATGGCATCGGGCAAGGTGGTGAGCCTGTTGTGCTGTGCCCTGAACTCAATGAGGCCGGTCATCCCGCCGATGGTTTCCGGCAATACGGTGAGGGCGTTCTCACCGACGTTGAGATATCGCAACCGGGAAAGGTTCCCCAGAGACTCCGGGAGTCGCGTCAGCTGGTTGTCGTGCAGGTAAAGACAGCCGCGGAGACAGGTCAGCTGGCCGAGTTCCTCGGGCAATGACGTCAGCGCGTTGTGGCCAAGGTCCAGGGTGCTGAGTTGGTGGAGCTGCCCGATTTCCGGCGGGAGGGCCGTAAGTCCGTTGTCGGCGAGGATCAGCACCTGGAGTTCGGTCCGCTGCCAGATCGAACCGGGGGCTTCTCCGAGCCCTTGGCGCCACAAGTCCAACGTGTGCTTCACGACCGTCTCCCTTCGTCAGCCCTCCGGCGCCCCGAATGTCGTCGGGGTACCGGCGAGCAATGTGGACTCCGCCGGGGTCAGCCGCGCAGCCGGATGCTCCCCCGGTTCCTCGGTCCCTCGAACTTCGAAGGGTCCAGGACCGGCCGGTCCTCGGGCTGCGCGGCGGCCAGCTTGATCTGTTCGCGTCCCGCCAGGGCGACCCGCCATTGGCCGAGGTCCGGCCGGGTCCCGTACGGGCCGCCGGCCTGCCCGTGGAGGGCCCGCACGGCGTTCTCCCTGCGTTCGTCGAGCACGCCGGGCAGCGGAACGAACGGGCTGCCGGGAACCACGTACGCGTCCTGGGCCAGGATCCGGCCCATGGCGAGCGCCGCCTTGTAGCGATCGCTGTCCACGCTGACCAGACCGGGCGGTGCCAGCGGATCGTTCCAGTCCGGGGTGTCCGCCTGGGCCAGCACCGGTCCGCTGCCGGCCAGGCGGGCGCCGTCGCAGTCCAGCAGATGCACGGCCGGGGTGGGCCGGACCGTCCACAGCACGTTGGCCTGGGACAGGTCGCCGAACACCAGCCCCCTCCCGTGCAGCCGGTCCATGAGCTCGGCGAGGGCGACGACGACGGCGAGCCGCTCGTCCGGCGTCGGCTGGAGGACACCCTGCCAAGCGGGCTTCGCGGGACGGAGCAGGAAGGCGAGTTCGGTCAGCTTCGACGAGCCGTCCCCGGTGGTCCACCTCATCGTGGCGGGCGCCTCGTGCATGAGGAAGCCGGTGACCCGACCGCCGTCCAGCACCCTGCACAGCGGCCACGCGGCCGCCTCGTCCCAGCGGGCCCGCTCGGCCCCGGCCAGTCCGAGCCGGACGGAGACGAGGCCGGCGAGCGCCTCACCGTCGACCCGATGCGGCTCGCGGTAGCTCTTGTAGAGCAGGCCGGGGCGACCCGCCAGGCTGTGCACCTCGCCCTGGCCGCCGTCGCCGATCTTGTCCAGCAACCTCAGCGAGGACAGCTCGACATCCCTGCCGTGGGCGTCACTCATGCGGATTCCTCCTCCCACAGGCACACCGCGGTGCGGTCATCGTCGTACGACTTCACGCGGTACTGGAGCTGCCACAGGAAGTCGGCCAGTCCCGGCGGCCCGCCGGCCCAGGAGTCCCGAAGGAACTCCCGCATCTCGCCGTCGCCGGCCAGCGGATTCGACACACCGTCCGTGCACAGGACGATCACGTCCCCCGGCAGGGCGTCGTGGATCAGCCGGACCTGTGCGTACCGCGTGGACGGCAGGGCCGCGGTACGGGTGTCGATGATCCCCGCGCCGGAACCGGACTGTTCCTCTTCCGGGAAGAGCGGGACCCAGCCGCCTTCGCGCAACCGCAGGGTTCCGCCGTCGCCGACGGCGAAGAACGCGCGGGTGCGCACGGCCGGGTCGACCGGTACGAGGAGCACGCGCAGGGTGGTCGCGTAGTCGTCGGGCCGGTGACCGAGGCCGGCGGCGCTCTGCGCCAGCGACTCGGCGGCGCTGCCGACGGCGGAGTTCACGAGCCCCGTGAGTTCCTTGTCCTCCCCGCGGCGCAGGAAGTCGGCCAGGTGCCCGGCCAGCGGCTCCAGCTGCCGGACGATCTCGTGGCAGACGATCCGGGACCCCGCGTGCGAGCGGCGGGCCGAGCCGACGCCGTCGGCCACCGCGAGGAGGAGCAACTCGTGGTCCGGCCCGCCCAGCCGGGCGACGGCGAGGGAATCCTGCCGCGGCTCCGCGTGGTAGCGGTGGGCGTCACCGCGGACGGAGCCGGCGCGTACGGTCAGCCGTCCCGCGGTGGCACCGTCGAGGACGGTGTCCGGGACGAGGGCCGCCTCGGTGTCCGGGCCGGCGGCCACGGCGGCCGCCGGGTTCGGGGCATAGAGCGGGGCCTTGGCACCGCTGAACCTCGGCGGTCCGAGTAGCGGGACGTCCCGGACGGATTCGGGAGCGGGTTCCGCGGACGCCGGCGGAGAGGCATCGGGCTCGGCCGAAGGCACGGGCGTCGGCACGGCTTGGGTCGGGGCCGATACGCCTTGAGCCGGGGCCGATACTGCTTGAGCGGGGGCCGATACGCATTGAGCGGGGGCCGATACGGCATCGGTCGCAGGCCCGGGCGCAGGCGCCGGCGCCTGCTCCGTCCGTGGCGCCTGCGCGCCCTGTGCGGCCTGCGCCGCCCGCGCCGCCGGACCGTACACGGGGTCGCGTTCCTGGTCGTACGGCTCGTCGCGGAACGGGCCGGTGGTCTCCGGTCGCATGATGTCCTCTCTCACAGCTTGTCGAGAGTGACCGTGGAGAAGCCGGGCACCGTGTCGTCCACGGCCAGGTTGAAGCCGCCGCTCCCGTCCGCCGCGATGCTGTTGGCGGAGCGGACGATGGAACGGGTCAGGCTGGCCGCGAACTCACGCAACGCGGCCGCCGGGGAGACGTTCTTGTCGTCCTGCATGAACGCGCGGAAGTTGGCCACGTGGCCGATGGTGGCCGGATCGGCCTCGCCGATGCCGAAGGCGATGATGTTCGGCCTGTAGCGCGCTTCGACGAGTTCCTTGTGGGCCTGCATCCAGCCGTTGTCCGTGGGGTTGCCGTCGGAGAGGAAGAAGGCCACCGGCCGGTAGACCTCGTGGCCCTGCCTCTTCAGCTCATCCACGTCCTGCTCGATGCAACGGAGCAGTGTACGGAAGGCCTCGCCGTACGCGGTGAAGCCGCCGGCGGACAGCGCGGGCAGGGTGTCGATGTCGCTGAGGTCGGTCAACGGCTGGAGGACGGTGGCGTCATCGGAGAAGCCGATCAGGCAGAACCTGGTCTTGTCGGCCACCGTCGGGTTCGTGCTGATCTCCCTGTGGAGCTCGGGCAACGCGCCGTTGATGCTGTTGAGGGGGTCACCTGCCATCGATCCCGACTCGTCGCACACCAAGTAGAAGGGAAGGATCTGCACGTCTCACGCTCCGCGAACGATCGGCTGGGGCTGTTTCAGTAGGTGTAGAAGTAGATTTCGATGTCGGCCCGGCCGCCGGACGATCCCTGGACGAAGAAGTCCCGGGTCGTGGCCCCGCTGAACATCTCCGGGCGGGCCTTGGCCAGCAGTCCGTTGATCCTGCGGGCGTATTCGACGCCGCCGCCCACCTCGGGATTCCGGCCGAAGGTGAGCACGAAGGCAGCGGTACGGCCCTGGTACTGCCCCGTCCGGTCGCGCAGCTGCCGCAGGATGCGGTCCGTGTCGGAAGCGTCTCCGTCGACGGAGAGTTCCACCGCCGTGCGCTCGACCGCGCGCGGCCCTGTCGGGGTCGGGCTCGCCGTCGGCCCCGGGGAGGGCGAAGCACTCGGCGAGGCCGACGCGCGACTGTTCTTGTCGGCCTCGGCGGCCTTCACCGGATCCCCTTGATCTCCCATCGCGACCAGGGCGAGGACGAGGAGCATGTCGGCGAACAGCCAGCCGGCGAGGTGAAGGGGCGTGAACCGGGGGCGGCGCGCCTTCGTCATCGGGCGTCCACCGGGGTGGACCGGTTGACGTCACTGGCCTTCGTCAGGGTCACGGCTCCGGCGGGCCCCGGCACCGGCGCGGGGCCGGTCGGCGGAACGGGCACGCCTCGGCTCAGCAGCTCCGCCAGCTCCGCGAACCGCTCGGCCGCCTGACGCAGCGCGCCGGTCTGCTCCTCGAGTCCGAGGACCGCCCTCTGCGATGCCGCGACGGCGTCAGCCGTCCGCTCGGTGACGTCGCCGAGCCGGTTGAGCACCTGCCCGGACACGTCGGCGGCCAGCTCCGTCCCGGTGGTGAAGGAGCGCTGGGCCGCGGCGAGTACGTTCACGGAGTCCTCGACCCGGTCGCCGGCGCCGGTCAGGGCATCACGTACCTCGCCGTTGACGGTACGGACGTCCTCCAGGGCCTGACGCACCATGACGCCGCTGCCGGACACCGCGGACTCCAGACGGGCGCTGTTCGCCTCGAGCGGGTCGGCGAGCGAGGAAACAGCCTTGCCCACCTCGTCGGAGCCGGCGCGCAGGGCGGTCTCGACCCGGCCGACCGCCTTCTCCAGCGGGCGGACCGCCGCATCGATCTCGGAGAGCTGCTTGCCCGCGTGCTGTACGGCGTCGGCGACGGCGGTCGCCGCCGTCTCCAGCTGGCCCTGTGCGCGTACCGCCTTGTTCAGGAGCTTGCCCAGGGTGGCCGCGGCTCCGGTGAGCTCGGCCGTGAACCTCTGGGGAGAGGTCAGCCGCTGCTCGTTGAGCAGCAGCTGTGCCTTGGTCAGTACGGGAACCATACGGGCCATCAGGTCGTCGGCGGCCTGCTGGGCCGCCTCCGCCCGCTGATCGGCCCGCGTACGGCGCACCCCGTGCGTGACCGCCAGCACGAGCAGCAGCAGGATCGCCGCGGTGGCGAGGCCGGCGACGTGGCCGAAGGTGGACCAGCCCTCCATGTGGCCGTCGAAGCCTGATTGCCACAGCTGGAGGAAGGGCCGTCCGGCGGCTTTCGGGTCTTCTCCGATGAGGGCTTCGTAGGCACTCGTCGCGCGGCTGAGGCCGAACCAGGTCAGCAGGAGGGGCAGGAACACCAGGGCGCCTATCCCGGCTTCCAGGTACGCCCAGCCCCGGTGCTCCGGCCGCCGGGTCGCGCTGGTGTCGAGGCTTTCCTTCCGGCTGAAGGACTTGAGGAGGTCGAGCTCCGTCCACGGTTCCACGTCGGCGCCGGCTCCCTGGAGAGCATCGGCCAGAGCGTGCAGCTCCTCTTTCCTGGAACTCAGAGCCGGATGATCGGCGAGATCTTTGAGCTGTGTGGCGACAACCTGTGCCGTGGCAAAGGAACCGACGGGCATTCCCACCCCCATGGAAGTCCGGGGTGGCCCGGTACGACATGCTGCCGCCCGAGGGACGAACCCCCTGTTCACCGCGGCTCCCGCTGCGGCGAGATCGGATCATAGGTGAGCGTGACTACCCATCTCCTGAATGCCCATCATTTGATATGCGGAGCGGTGGAATTCGGCCAACCGACCGCCCGGAGTGATCCCGCTGAATGGTCAGGGGTCCGGTGCACTGCGGCGAAGCTGCTGCCTCGGCCGGACGTCTGGAATCCCGTCCGGAACCGCGAGTGGCGCCGCAACGGGGCTGTCGGAGGCAAGGGTTACCGTGGCGCCCATGGCTGACATATTCGAGCTCATGCTCACACTGGACCTGCGCGACGAGGTCTCCGAGGAGGAACTCGCCGAGCTCCGATGGCATCTCGGGCTCGGCCCCGAGCCGGAGATCCTCCGCATCGTGACCGAGTTTCCGTTCGTGGAGGAGGACGAGGACGGCGAACCCGTCGTCACGAACAACCCTCAGCCCCTGCTGGGCGAGCACGGCGAGGCCTGGAAGCTGGAAGGCGCGCTCGTCTCGGCTCTCGTGCGCCGAGAACACACCTCGCGGAGCGTGTGGGCGCTGTCCAGTCGGCAGGAGCTTCACCCCGACGAGTTCGATCTGACCGGTGAACTGCTCGGCTGGCTCGCGACCAAGGCCGCCGACAGCCACCGGCGCGCCGACGGCAGTGTGGACCTGGGGTGGACCCGGTTCTATGAGTCACGCCAGGCGGAGCCGCTGCTCGTGCGTGATGGCGTCGTCATCTGGCCGTCGTAGCAAGCCCTCCGTCCGGTAGCGATGTCGAACGGGAGGCAACGCGGCCCGGCTCTTCCGCGAAAGGCGTGAACATCGGGTTTCCTCCACGACCGCAAGCCCGCCCCGCAGGAAGCGCGGGGCGGGCTCAAGGGCGGGTTTCGCCCCGGTCAGGACGGAACAGGACGGGCCATCGCACCCAAGGCATCCGGCTCGGGCCGTCAGTCCAGTGTCTGGATCAGTTCGCTGCGCGTTGAGGTGTGTACCACGCGGCCGTGGGCTCCGTTGACGATGGGCATGTACGGCGGAACGTGCCCGCACTCGACATCGGCGATGATCGGGACCTTCAGGGGGCCAAGTGCGTCGAGGACGGCTTGGTGCTGTGTGAGGGAGCCGGCGTCAGGTGCCGAGGTGCGGCCGACGAGGATCGCGTTCGCCGCGTCGAAGAAGCCGGCCAGCCGCATCCCGTGCAGGTTTCTGCAAATGGCCAAGGCGTCGTCGCCGCCCGCTTCGACGTAGACGACGAGCCCTTCCGGTGACTCGGCTCGGGCGAAGGCGGAAACATCGAGGTAGGGCGTGCCCGTGAGGTTGCAGAGTGTCTCGATGCAACCCCCGATCAGGCGTCCTTCGACCTCCACGTCGCCGTCGCCGTCGAGCCTGGTCCACCTGCCGGGTGTGTCGAGCGTGTACGCGCGGACCTCAGGCTGGGCGCGGTAGTCGTCCCGGCCCGTGGCTCGGTGGCGGTTGGGCGGGGTCTGCGTGAATCGGTGGCCCGGCGGCGCAGCGGCGAGGTCGAGCCACGACAGCAATCCCTCGGGCACCCGGTAGGGCGTGTCCATCAGGTTGTTGCCGTGCACGGTCGCCGTTCCCGTGAGGAGGGTGAGCGGCGTCATGATGGTCGACGTGTCGGAGAACCCGACGAGCCAGGTCGGCTCGGCATCACGCAGCCGGTCCCAGTCGAGCAGGGGCAGCAGGTCGATCGCCATCTCCCCGCCCCAGGGCGGCACCACCGCCCTGATGTCGGGATCGGTCAGCATCGACATCAACTCGCCGGCGCGGTCGGCCGCAGGCGCACTGACATGACCGGCACCGTCCATGCAGTGGCCGACGACTACCTCGTATCCCCGGGCCTCCACGTCGCGAATGGCCACGTCGAGGCGCGCACGCAGGTCCTTCGTGACTCCGCTCGAAGGAGAAGTTATGCCGACGCGGTCGCCGGGACGCAGCGGGGATGGATATCGAACTGCCATGCGCTGGATTCTGACACGCCGCCACGGCTGCGCCACAACGAATTCCGCATCCGTTGAACCGGAAGGCATTCCCCCAAAGGGCCCTTCTCTGGGGCGAGTTCGGAACCGGCACCTTCGCAGGCGTGTACGAATATGTGATGATGTTGACCATGGCTATCGATTCAGTGGTCGTACGGCAGCGCGTCGAGGATCTGGATGCGGCTGTGCCCTTCTACGAGAAGTTGACCGGAAGTACCGCAGCACGGTTTGCCTTTGCCGGGGTCACCCTGGCGAGCGTGGGTCCCTTCCTGCTGTTCGCCGGACCCGACGAGGCGGTGCAGCGCGTCGCGGGGGTGACGGCCACTCTCACCGTCGCCGATCTGGACGTCGCGGTCGAAGAGGCAGGGGCGGAGGGCGCCGAAATCGTGATGCCGATTCAGGCCACCCCGAACGGTCGCCGAGCCGTGCTGCGGCACCCGCACGGCGGGGTCTTCGAGTACGTCGGCCCCTGACCGTTGACCCCGGCGGGTCCGCCCTCCCTGGGCATCCCGGCGCGTCTACACCCCGCAGCAAGCGGCCGTCGTCGCCTCCGCCCTGTTCGCCCAGCTCCACACGACGGCCGGCACTCTCGAGTCGCACCGCTGCCTGATCCAGCACGCCGAAACCCGCCGCGAGACCTCGTCCACCACCGAGGCAGCCAGGCGACTGGAGCACACGGCCGCGGCCGTCACCGTCACCAAGGGCTTCGCCCCCGGTGTGGTGAGCGCGCTCGACGCGCTCCCCGACCTCGTCCCGCTCCCCGCCGACGCACACGAGACCCTCGTCGCCGTCGGCGCCCTCCTCGGTCCCGCCGCCAAGCTGACCGAGCGCCACGGCCCCGGCGAATACACCGAGGACGACAGCGGGTTCGGGTGCGGCTGCGAGATCCGGTTCGAACACCGGGGCGCGATGTGGACCTTCCACCGGGGCGATGCCACATGGGCCCTCATCCGCGAGCAGGACGGCCAGGTGCTGCACGACGGCAGCACGGTCCACACCAGGTGGTACGAACTGGGGGCGACCGGCAGCACAGCCCGTCGCGAGTACCTCGTGACCCTGATCCGGGCCGAACTCGACGAGACCTCCCGGAGCGGGCCCCCGTTGCGCTAACGGTGTGGCGGGAAGGGTCGGGAGTCGGACGAGACCGCGATGTAGGCCAGTCCGTCGTACTCCTCCGCCAAGGAGGAAGGGCTCAGGTTGAAGCGGTGGGTCCAGCGCGGCACCATGGCGCCGAAGTTTCGTGTGCCGTGCCGGCCGCCCAGCCACGCCTGTACGGCCCTGGGTGCGTCGACTGCGCCGCGCAGGTCCACGATGTGGTTGCCGGGGTTGGCTGTAGCCAGCCGGTTCTCAATGGTGCCGGGGCGGGCAGGGCCGATCCGGTTGGTGACGACGGCGCTTGGTCGGGGACGGGACCATGGACCGGGCCATGTCCGCCGGGCACGGAAAGCACCTCTGCCGAACAGCAGGCCGAGTGCGTAGTAGGCGTCGCCGTATTGTGTGTGCAGGTGCTGTCCCAGCGCCGGTACGGCGCCACCGTGTCGGCTCTTGGTGATGTGCCCGTTGTGCGCCCAGAGCGCGACCTTCGCGGACGGATCTTCGAGGATTGTCCCCACGGCCTCGGCCATGTAGCGGTCGCGGGCGGCGAAGACGGTCCGTTCCGGGTCCGTGTGTTGCCTGGGACGCGTCACCAGGTCGGCGGCCCGCAGCAGTACCTGGGCGTGCCGTAGCGCGTCGGCCGCGTCGGGGCCGCGTCCGCGGAGGTACTCCAGCAGCTCCTCGGCATCGTGTACCAGGCTCCGCCGAGGGTCGGGTCGCGACCCCGGATACGCCGTGGCGAGCACGCGGAGCGTGGAGAGGAGTCCGGTCGCGCGGTCGGGTGCCGTTCCGCGGAGGAAGGAATCGATCACGGCCAGAGAGCCGCCGCACTGCTGCGGGTCGATGCCGATGAAACGGACCTTCCGATCCTCTCGCCGCCCTCGGTTGTAGTCGCGCATCCACTCGATCATGGCGAGCACCTCATGGGTCCGCCAGGTCCAGAACCCCAGCCCGGCAAGCGCCTGCGCGGCATCACCCACACCGTGGCGGACATAGGCGTCGACCGCCGGGCCGGCCGACTCACTGGCCTCCATCGCGAGGGCCGAGAATCCCAGCTCGGTCACCAGGAACTCCAGCAGGCGATGCTTGAGTTGGAAGAACTCGCGCGTCCCGTGGGTGGCCTCCCCCAGGCCTACGATCCTCACACCGTCGAGGACCTTCTTCAGCGGTTGGAGATCTGCGGTGGACGCGCCTGCTGTGAGGCGGCTCAACGGCAAGGCCGTCCGAGCCAACCAGGACGTCACCTCATCGGACACGGCTTCCCCCTCCGTCGCCGTCACCTTGCCGAAGCCAACCATGTCGACGTGTGCTTCGAAAGCCCTGCCGTGACGCGCCCCCACTGAGCCTTGAGCGACGGCAGCGGCTTTCGGGCTCTCCCCCACGCCCGCGGGCCCGCTGGCTGCGCGGTCCGCCTCACGCTTTCGAAGGAACGCCAAGGATGGCAACCCGGGCGCACGGGGTCCTCCCGAGGATGCTCTCGGGTGACAACGACGGACCTCGATATTCCGGAGGCATAGTCATGACCCAGGCACCCGAGTCCCTCACCATCCGCGTCCTGATCCAGCACGAGACAACGGACCGACTCCTGTCGGAGGTCGCCGTCGAGGCGGTGGCCGGCGACCGGGTCGTCGCCGAGGCCCGGACCGACGGCGGGGGCCTCGCCGGTCTGGAGATCGGCGAGGACCTGTGGCGGGAGCCGCTCACCGTGCGGATCGACCACGGCGACCGGCGCAGCCAGGAGGTCCCGGTCACCAGGGAGGCACTCTTCGAGGAGGAACCCGTCAAACTCGTCGTGTGCGGCGAGGACTACGTGGACCCGGGCCGACTGGCCATACTGGCCGACCACCTGGTCGCCACGCGCCGGGTCCTCGCGGAGAACCTGGCCGACGACCTGACCTGCCCGCCCCCCGACAGCATGATCCGCCTCCTGACGCCCGGCGAACGGGCCCACCTGCTCGACGACCTCAGCCGTGCCGACGGACACCGGAATGGATACGGGGACGGGCACGGTGATGGGGATGGGGATGGGTACAGGCACGGGCACAGGGACGGGGACGGGGACGGGGAGGCCGCCACGCTCCTCGTGGACCCCGACGCCCTGCGCAACGGCACCATCTCCTACCTCCAGCCGCCCGACCTCGACACCCACTTCGACTTCGACACGATCGACCTGGACGAGCCCACGTGGCCCAAGCCGATCTGGAGCCTCTTCCCCTGGGGGCTGCCCGACGACCAGTCCTACCGCGACTACCTCCGCGGCGTGTTCGTGCTGTTCGCGCACCAGCAAAAGCTCGGCGCCTCGGCTGACGCCACACAGTTCCCGACCGTCGTCGAGCAACAGCTCAAGCGCCGCTTCTTCCAGGACTTCCTCACCACCGACCGCACGGAGACCCCGCTCAACAAGCTGCTGATCCCCCTCGTCACGGCGATCCTGACGGCACCGACCGGAAGCGGGTTCGGGTTCGGGGTACCGGCCGCGAGCATCCCGGCGCAGGGCACCCTGACCAACCGTGCCCACCTCGACGCCCTGCTCGCGCTGGCGACGACGGTGACCTCGGACGAGTTCGCCAACCGCTACCGGCTCCCGCTGCACGAGCCCGACACCGCGGTCTCCTCGCCGGTGCTGCTCAGCGCCCACACCCTCTCGCACATCCTCGGCGACACCGCGCAGGGCCCCGTCGAGCCGGCCGAGAACGTGATCGATCCCCAGCTTCCCGGCGCCTCGGGCAAGCCGATCCTGTGGCCCGAGGTGGTCGGCTCGGCGCCGTTCTTCCTGCGCTTCGACGAGTGGCTCGGTCGGCAGCAGACGTTCTTCCCCGAGAACCTCTTCGCCCTGCGCACCCAGGTCCACGGCATCGCCAGGAGCGTGTGGCTGAACGAGGACCGCAAGAAGTTCCTCAAGTTCCACGAGGAGATCGACTCCAGCCACAGCATCAACGACTACAAGCCGTACTTCGACTCGATCGGCGAAGTGCACCGGTCGGCGGCTTTCCTGCGGAAGTACGGCGAGGCCGACGCCAAGCTCACCGAGCTCGTGCAGGCGATCGACCAGAGCCGGTTCACCACCGCGGCCCGGCTGGCCGACGAGGCCGAGGCACTGCTCCTGGCCGCGGCCCCCGACCCGATCGGGAGCGAGAACTGGGAGCCGGACCACACCGCCGGCAACTTCCCGCGCCCGGTCAGTTTCGCCCTCCGCCGCGCGGCGACGGTCACCAACATCGTCGAACTGACCGGAACCAGCACCACGTACCTGCCGGACGGATTCGAACGGTTCTACGACCTGGCCCGGCCGATCGAGGTCTGGACGGACGTCGTGCACTTCCGGATCGCCCGCGACCAGGTGACCCGGCTGCGCGTCTACCAGCAGAAGTTCCTGCTCCCGATGCTGCGCGCGACGATCCGCTCCGGATTGGGCGACATCCCCGGCGCGATCGACATCCTCTCCGGGGTGACCGGCTTCTACATCGGCATCGGGATGCTCGGCACCCCACCCGGCATGGTGAAGCACTACCTCGCCGTCGATGCCAAGCGCGTCGTGGCGGGCCGACAGCGGTGGAACGACCCCCTGGGCGACCGCCCGTACACGGCCCGGCTGATGTTCGACACCGACCGGCGCCTCACCGGGCCGTTCACCCTCACTCCGCAGACCCGGTTCTCCGTCGACGCGACGACGCCCGAACCGCCGATCCTGCACCCCCTCGAGGAGCGGTACGCCCGGCTCGCCCAGGCCGATGTCCTCCTCACCTGGGGCGAGATGCTGTACCGCAGCGACGACCCGGCGAGTCTGGAGCGGGCCCGGGAGCTCTACAAGGCGGTGCTCCTCCTGCACGGCAAGGACCCGGGAACCATGGCCTACCGGCCGAAGGACGTCCTGCCGCCCCCGCCGTACGCTCCGGTCGAGAACCCGCGCCGGCTCAACCAGCTCGACCGAGCGCGGCTCGCCCTCCGGCAACTGGACGCGGGCCTGAACTTCTACGGCTACAACGACGACACCGTACCGACGCTGCGCTACCAGACCCTCGTCGGCGCGGCCCAGCGCTGGGTGGCCGGAGCCAAGTCGGCGCAGAACGACTACCTCGCGTACCTGGGCCGGGTCGAGCAGCTCGACCTCGACCTGCTCGCCGCGAAGGCACAGGAACGCAGGGCCCAGGGTGCCGTCGCGATCGCCACCGAGCAGGTCGAGATCGCGAAGGCGGGCGTGGTCGTCGCGCAGAAGCTGGTCACCGACGTCGAGAAGCTGATCGCGAAGAAGCAGGAGGAGATCGAGGACTCGAAGTCCATCTTCAACCAGTTCAAGGACTACTTCAGCGGCATGAAGTCCGGCGTCATGTCCATCGCCGACGTAGCCAAGGACGGTGCGTCGGCGTCCAAGGACCTGCAGGTGACCACCGACGACGAACTCAAGGGGGTGGTCAAGACCGTCGGCAGCCAGGCATGGGCCGGCAGCGGCACCGCCGGCGGCCTGGGCATCGTCGGTGCGTACGCCGCGTTCGCGGTGATCAGCACGACGACCCTCCAGGGCATGGCCGACGCCGCCACCAAGCGCGAGGACGAGCTGAAGGCCCTCACCAACGAGACGCTGCCCGCCGCCAGGGCCGCGGTCCAGGTGCAGCAGCGGCAGCAGACCATCGCCCAGCTCCAGGGCCAGATCGCCGCGAGCGAACTCGCCTACACCCGCGACCTGATCACCTACCAGAACGAGCGGTTCCTCAACCGCGACTTCTGGGACGCGCTGTCGGGTGTCGCCCGGCGCTCCCTGCACCGCTACCTCGACCTCGCCGGCCAGTCCGCGTGGTTCGCCGAGCGGGCCCTCTCGTACCAACTGGCGACACCACTGCGCGTGATCCGCCTGGGCTACTTCGACCCGCGCATGCGCGACCTGGGCGGCGCCGACCGGCTGGCCCTGGACCTCGCCGAGCTCGAGGCGGTACGCCTCGGCTCGGCCAGCCTCAGCCTTCCACTCACCCGCACCCACTCCCTGGCCCGTGACCTGCCGCTCGCGTTCGGCCAGCTCAAGAAGACCGGCACGTGCACCTTCACCCTCACCGACGACGACCTCCTGGCCGGCCACCCCGGCACCTACGCCCACCGCATTCGCACCGTCGACGTTCTCGTGGACGCCCCGGGCACCACGGAGCGACCCCGCGGCATCCTCACCAACATGGGATTCTCCCTGCTCCGCCGCTCCCCTTCGGCCCCCCGCGTCCCGCTGCTGCGCTTCGCGGACGCCTATCCGGTCAGCGACTTCCGCAGCCGGCGTGACCTGGAACTGTTCGGACTCCCCGGCGAACAGCTGCTCCCGTTCGAGGGCACCGCGTTCACGACCACCTGGACCCTGGAACTTCCGCGAGCCGTCAACTCCGTCGCGCTCGACCGTGTCACCGACGTGCTGCTCACCTTCGACCTCCAGGCGTCCTACGACGCCAGCCCGGCCGACTCCGACAGCCTCGCCGCCGCGCCGTCCGCCACCACGGTGTCGCGCTCGCTGTTCGTCTCGGCCCTGTCGGTCAACACCACGGGACTGGGAACCCTGCGCACACCTCCACCGACCGCGAAGCTGTCGTTCGCGCTCAACAAGCTCCCCCTGCCGCCGACCGGCAAGGTCACCAACCTGGCCGTGGTCCTGCCCGGCGTCACCGGCGGGACGTTCACCGCCAAACTCCGCTTCGGCAGTGCGGCCTTCACGACGTTCCAGATCGCCGACGGCATCGCGATGTCCAACCTCGGTGTGCTCAGCGACGGCGTCGCCGCCAACGCGCAACCGCTGAACGGTGCTGCCGGCGGCTCTCCTGCCCGCGTGGTCGAACTCGAAATCTCGAAGGGAACCGACGCCGACAAGCTCGCGGCGGCGCGGGACGTGCTGCTGTGGGTCGAGTACGAGGTCACGGAGTAGACCGCAAGGCAGGACCGGCGAGACCCCGGCGCCCGCTGGTGGTGACTCTGCCGAGAGTCATGTGAACAGGCCGGTCGCAAGGGCCTGGTTCACGCTGGTGGCGGGTGATCCGGCGGAAGCGGCTCCAACCACTTCCCCCGACACCCGCCCACCGGCGTTCGCGACGACCAGGTCGCCGCAAGCATGGCCTTCGCCCCCGTCCGAGCCCGCTCCCGTGCCGTACACCCCCGTGGTCCGGCACTGCGCGATTTCTCACGCTGCGGCTGCCCAGACCTTGGAATGCGGGGTCTGGCCGTGCTTGCACCGGCAACGTTATGCACGCACGGAAAGCCCCACCACTACGCCGATGCACAAACCGAGCGGTATGTACTGCGGGTTCTGCACCACTCTCGGAACGCATGCCCCCGAGGTGCACATCACCCGGCTTCAACGTTGCGGAACTGCACAATCGGGCCACCCACCAGGGAAAGTCATTCCCCTTTCACGTCGAACCACCCTGGGCACCGGTTCCACTTTTCAGCCAGATAGTTCAATTCGCGACTGGCTGAAACACGATAGGTGAAGGAAATCGACAGGCGCTGCATTTACGGTCATTTTTGAATCGTTTTCGGCCATTCGGAGGTCTCTCGTCCGTCCGGCTCCGAGCGACCGGCGTTGCGGCCGCGTCCTGGCCCGTCGGGCTCGCTCCGTGGCTGAACCTTGTCGAACCGTTCGTCATGTCTTTACGGCCGGCGGCGGGAATGACCGGGGCGTTCGGACATCCGCCGCGTGGGATCGACCCGCAGGCCCAAACAGTGTTTTCCGCCACAGAGCCTTCGGCGGCCGACAGCGCTCAGGGTGAAAGCGAACCGAATTTCGAACGGCTGGCAGAAATGACCAACCGGCGGGAGCCCACGAGTGCTCTACCGCCACGGTCCGGTGTTTCCGTTGATTTTGCTTCCACCGGGCCCGAATGCACCGTTCAGGCGGAAAGGAGAGATCTCCTGCCGCTTCCGGATCATTGACCCACACCGCCCCTCAGGGCCGGTACGGCTCTCGGTTCAGGCAGCCGCGCACAGTTCGCGGGATGCGTCCGGGAGTTGGGGCGCACCCGTCATCAGGTGCAGCGCGAACATCAGGTCGCGCATGCCGGTCAGCGAGGAAAGGTCGCGGGACAGGTGTCCCTCCAGCGCCCTGATGTGCGAACGCACCGTTGCCTCCGACAGGCCCAGTTCGCGCGCGGTCGACTCCAGGTGCGCGTCGGACCTGAGCCAGGCCGTCGCCGTGGTGAGCAGGCCGCGCCTGTCCGCACGCGCGGATCTGAGCAGAGTCTCGGCCCAGGCGCGGATCTGCGGTCCGCCCAGGAGCCCGCGGAGTGTGGGCGCATCGGATTCAAGGCTCCCGGCGGGGGGCTCGGGCAGCTCCCGGTGGGTGACGAGTTCCAGCGCCAGGCCGACGGTGATCCGGTCGGTCAGGGCCGCGAAGTCCATGTGCAGCAATTCGGCGGCGCGTGCAACCCGCCGTGTGACGGTGTTGCGATGCAGGTCCAGACGCCGGGCGGCCACGGTGTAGGGGTAGGCGAGGGCGGTGGGAAGGGTCTCGCGGAGCGGCTCCCACTGGGTTTCGGTCTGCATGAGGGGTTGCAGGAGCCGGCGGGCCCACACCTGTGCGTCGTGCGCCGGAAGCAGGCTGACCAGGTCGGTGTCCTGTACCGAGAGAGCCACCGAGTCCGGCTGGTAGAGGGCGAACCGCTGGGCGGTGGTCGCCTCGTGGAGGGCGTGGGCGAGCAGGGACATGGAGTAGATCCCACTGCCGCCCAGCGAGGCCCCGGCACCGACCGCGGACACCAGCCGGGTGAGCTCGAGGGCCACCCTGTCGTCCGCCTCCCCGGGCCGGACCGGGTGGATCACCAGGATCCGGTCGTGGCGGCGCCAGTCCGCGACGACCAGTGCGCAGTTGCCCGTTACGGTCTCGCAGCGGCGCATGGCGGCGTCGCGCCGGGTGGGCGAGGTCTCGACGACGAAGACGCGGGCGGTCTCGGGGTCGAGCAGCCCCGGCGCGAGATTCCTCATGACCCGGCGGGCCTTGGAGACCTCGCCGTCCAGCAGGAGCTCCACCGCGGCGTTGCGTGCGGCCCGGGAGGCGTCTGACGCCGCCCGGTATTCGCGGCGGGCCTGGTCCACCAGCCCCAGGAGCTTGGCGGCATGCCGCAACAGCCGCAGATCGGCGTCGTCGAAGGGCGTGCGTCGGGCCACGGCGAGGACGGTGTCCGCGGCGGAGGACGGTCCCAGGGAGATGAGCTGGGTGTGCGGACCCGAAGAGGTGTCAGGGGCGTTGCCGTCCACGGATTGACGGATGATGGCCTGCGCGAGTTCCTCGGCGGCCGTGGCCGGCGACGCGACGAGGACGCGGTCGGGATCGCTGACCATCACCTGGACGTCGAGAGCCCGGGCAAGCCAGTCGGCGATGCGCTGCATCGCCCTCTGGTCGGCGAGTTGCGCCGGCAGTTCTTGTACGAGTGAAGCGAGTTGGGCGGCCCGGCGCTCGGCGAAGTCGAGCCGGAACCGCTGGATGTCTTCGTGTACCCCCTGCCACCGTTCCACCGGCGCGGTGGTGGCCAGGAGGGGGATGCCCAGCCGCTCGGCCAGGTCGACGATGGACTGGGGGTACGGCTGACGGGGGCTGGGCGGCGCGCTGACGATCAGTCCGGCGCTGCGGTCACGGCTCATGCGGCGCAGCAGTACTTCGAGCACTGTGGTGATGCGGCCGCGCAGCCGGAAGGGGACCGCGTCGGCGATCAGGACCAGGACGCCGTCGGCCAGGGCGGCCGGCGCGCCTTCCTCCAGGAGCTTCTCCGGGGTAACGGAGAAGACGCCCGTCACCTCTGCCGCCTGGGCGGTGGCGGAGCACTGGCCGACGAATGTCAGTTCGAGTTCGGGGTTTCGGGCGGGCAGTGAGCCCAGGGTGGGCAGTGTGCCCAGGGTTGGCATCGAGCGCTCCTCGAACCGGTCCGGAAGTTGTCGTGTACGGGGTGCCCGTGCCGTCTTCGCTGGCGGCACGGGCACCCCGGTCACGACGTCACGCCTGATGTCCTGCGAGCGCGCGGCGCCCGTCCGAAAGCGGCACCGAACCTGCGGAACGCATCGTTCGACCACTGTCCCTGAAGGCCAATCGCGGACTCAACTCTCCCCCTATGTGGTGCAGCGCCGAGTGGGTAGGCGCGAACTGCTCGGTGTGCGGCCACTTCCGGCCGGCCTCTCCGCCCGTGTCCGACCTGCTGGGTCACCACGGATCAAGGGCCGCCATGGCAGCTCGACATCCCCTGCTCGCAGGCCTGACAGCCTGTACACACGCGGGTGCGTAAGCTTGCGTTCCCCATCGGGATCCTGCCTTGCACACCCAATCGTGTCAACTAAAGTACACAAGCGTAGGGCCAGGCAGAGCGAGAGACCGGTACGTGGTTGTGTGCATTCATCAGCAGGACGTCCTTGGGGCCGTGAGCGGCGCCTTCCGTCTGAGGTGAGCAGCGGCCGTCCGTCGATCGCGGACAAGCTGAAGGCCCTCATGGCCGGCCGACGAGGCCGCAACCACACCTCCCGGTCACTCTCGGAGTCCGTCGACGCCCTGCCCGGCGACCACCCGTCCGTGTCCTTCGCCACCGTCGCCAAGATCGCCAACGGCTCCCAGGACAACCCGACGGTCGGCACGCTCCTGGCCCTGTGCGAAGCTCTGGGCGTCCCACCCGCTCACCTGCTCCCGCACGAGACCTATGACGATCTTGAGGCGCTCGAAGCATTCGAGGACCCTCTCGCTCGACACGTCCTGGCACTACTGAACGGTCTCCCGCAAAGTGAGCTGCGGGGCGTCATCACAGACTTGGAACGGCGAAGGGCCCACCTCGGCCTGGAACAGGTTCCGCGCGGTGCGGCCGAGGCGCCGCCGGGCAAGCGCCGACGACGGCGGAGTACGGACGAGGCCGCGCGGTATGCGGCTGATTCACTGGAAGGGCTGTAGGTAGTGGACGGCATAGTCTTCGGGACGTGCACGGTGGCCGGCTTGCTGGTCACCGTGCTCTGCACGCGGAGGGCCCTGGGAAACCCCCGGGTCTCCACATGGGCCATCGCCATTGCTTTCGGAGTGTGCACACTGGGCGTCCTGTGCGCCGTTCCCGTGGTCGCCCACGCGGCACAGGGCGTCACCGGCGTCGCCAACTTCGGCAAACTCGTGGCCCACGTCTGCGCGATCCTGTGGTGTGCCGCCCTCCAGATCACCATGGTGGACCTGGCCTACCGCCCCGAGTACGTGAGGTCGGCGATCTTCCAGCGCGGGTTCGCCGCCACGGTCGAGCTGGCGATCATGGTGCCGCTCTTCCTGGCGACGAACGCACCCGACATCGAGTTCACGACCGCCTACGTCGACGACCCGAAGGTCGCGGCCTACCTGCTGCTCTACCTCTCCTACGTCATGGTCACCTGCGGCGAGTTGGCCTTCATGTGCGGCAGGACGGCGCGACGCAACTGGGGGATCCGGCCCTGGAGCGGCGCCGGGTTCTCCTTGTCCGCCATGGCCGCCGCCCTCGGACTGGCGTACGCCCTCACCAAGGGGAGTTACATCATCTTCTTCACCCTCGACAACCCGTGGTCGCTGAAGGCCGAGGAGTTCATCAGCCCCACCCTGAGCGGCCTGGCCGTGCTCTTCCTCTTCGCAGGCCTGACACTCCCCATGGTGGGCACCCTCCGCGAGCGACTCCGTCAGAAGAAGGCTCTGGCTACGGGTTAGCCCTCCCCAGCGCCTCAGGCCGAACCGCGTGCCGCTTCATATCGGACCGGCAGCTCCTCCAGGCCTCGGGAGCGCAGCGACCGGCGCCAACGGGGGGCTGAATCCAGGAGTTCCAGCGTGGGGTAGCGGTCCAGGAGGGCTGCCAGGGCGATTTCCACCTCGGCGCGCGCCAGGGGTCCACCGATGCAGTAGTGGATGCCGTGGCCGAGCGCCAGGTGGCCGGAGGTGTCACGGTCGAAGTCCAGGACCTCGGGGTGCGAGAAGCGTGCCGGGTCGCGGTTGGCAGCCGAGAGGGACAGGAGCACCGTCTCCCCCGCCGGCACGGTGACCCCGGCGATGGTGACGTCCTCGGTCGGGAACCTGCGGATCGCGAGGAGGGCAGGCCCCTCCAGCCGGGCGAGTTCGACCACGGCGGCCGGAAGCCGAGAGGGATCCTTCCGGAGCAGGGCCAGGTGGTCGGGCTGCCGCAGGAGGGTGTGGATGGCGTTGCCGATGAGCTGGGCCGTGTTCTCGTAGCCGGCGAAGAGGACGAGGAAGACCACCGACAGCAGCTCGTCCTCGCTGAGGCGGTCCCCGTCGGTGTCCCGGACGCCGATCAGGTCGGACAGCAGGTCGTCCGCCGGTTCGCCGCGCTTGTGCGCCACGAGCGCGGTGAGGAACCCGAGCATCGCCACCAGCGCCTCCTTCACGGCCCCCGGCCGGGCCGGGTCCGGTGCCACCAGGGCGTCCGTCCAGCTGCGGAAGTCCACGCGGCGGTCCTCGGGTATCCCCAACAGGTCGCAGATCACGATGACCGGCAGCGCGACCGCGTAATCGGCCACCAGGTCCGCGCTCCCGGCCGGACCGAGCTCGTCGAGAAGGCGGTCGGCCGTGGCACGGATCGGTGTCCGCAACTGCTCAACCCGCCGTGAAGTGAAGGCTCGACCCACCAGGCGGCGGATACGGGTGTGATCCGGAGCGTCCATGTTGAGCAGGTTGGCGTCCAACGCCGGTGGGAGAGCGAAGCCACGGTAAGTCCCCTCAGCCGCGTTCTTCTTGTCCAGGGAGAGCCTGGGGTCGGCCAGCGCCTCACGGACATCGTCATACCGCGTGACCAGCCACGCGGGGGTGCCGTCGGTTCCCGTGATGCGGCACACGGGCGCAGTCTCCCGAAGCCGCTCGTAGACGGAATACGGGTGCTCGATCAATTCGCCCTGAAGATCCATGAGCCCACCCTAGGGCGAAGCGCGAACCTTGCGGGACCTCGACGTCAGTGCCGCGGTCTTCGTCGGCCCCGGAACGGCGGTGTGGATGCGGGTGGCCGCCGTAGAACCTGTCGCGAAAGCGCCGGTGCGGTCTGGCTGAAATCCACCGACCCTGAGGGCAATGAATTCTGCGTTCCGCGCAGCGCGGCCGAGCGCGCGGCGATGTCTTCCCGAGACCGAGTGGTGGCCGCGGACCGGGCGCGGAGGCCGATCTTCCGGGTTCGGGGGTCTGCTTCCGGGGGTCATAGCCGGGTGGCCGTGCGGACCAGTTGGGCGAGGGCGCGGGAGCGGCTGTGTGGGGGCCAGGCGATGTGGGTGATGACGGGGGGTGCGTCGGTGACGGGGACGGCGGCGTGTTCGGCCCATAGCCAGGTCTGGGAAGAGTCGGGGCAGATGGCCGCGGTGCGTCCGAGGGCGATCAGCTGGGCCAGTTGGGTCTGGTCGCGGATCTCGGGGCCGGGGCCGGGAGGGTAGGCGCCGTCGCGGGGCCAGCGGGCGAGCGGAAGACCGGGGACATCGGTGACGTCGGCCAGGGACAGGGTCTTGTGCCTGGCGAGAGGGTGCCCGGCGGGCAGGACGGCGATCCGTCCCTCGGTCAGCAGTTCCTCGCTGTCGAACCCGGCGAGGGAGTTGAAGGGCGTCTGCATGAGCGCCACGTCGGCGCGGCCGTCGCGCAGCAGTGTTTCCTGTTCGCCGATACCGCATGGCAGCACTTCGATCTCGGCGGCGTCGGGCTGGGCCGCGTAGGCGTCGAGCAGCTTCCGCAGCAGTTCTTGAGACGCGGCGGCCTTGACCGCCAGCACCAGGCGATCGCGGGCGCCGCCCGGACGATCGGCGCCACCCGCGCGACGGGTGCGGCGTGCGGCGGCCGTGGTGGCGTGCAGGGCGGCGCGACCCTCGTGCAGCAGAACCTCTCCGGCGCCGGTCAGCGAGACGCCGCGACGGTTGCGGTCCAGTAGCGAGACGCCGAGGCGCCGTTCGAGCTGCTGGATCGCCCGGGACAGCGGCGGCTGGGCGATGCCGAGCCGCTCTGCGGCGCGGCCGAAGTGCAGTTCCTCGGCAACGGCCACGAAGTACCTCAGCTCGCGGGTCTCCAGGGTGTCCATGCCAGGAGCGTACTCCCCGGTGATACCCCACGAGTATCACTGGATGCCCTATCGGTGTTGGTCGCATCGCCGTCGGGTGAGTGAGCATCAATGTCGTGAGCGAAACGAAGATTGCGCTGGTGACCGGCGCGAACAAGGGAATCGGGTACGAGATCGCAACCGGTCTGGGTGCCCTCGGATACCGCGTGGGCGTGGGAGCCCGGGACAACGCACGGCTCGAAACCGCCGTGGAGAAACTGCGCGCCGCCGGGGTGGACGCGTTCGGGGTGCCGCTGGAGGTGACCGACGACCACAGTGTCACCGATGCCGCGGAACTGATCGAAAGGCAGGCCGGGCGCCTGGACGTCCTGGTCAACAACGCCGGGATCTCGGGAGAGTCGGGCCCGGGGTGGGTGCAGGACCCGACCGAACTCGACCTCGACGTGGTCCGCACGGTCGTGGAGACCAACGTCCTCGGCGTCATCCGCGTGACCAACGCGATGCTGCCGCTGCTGCGGCGCTCCGCGTCGCCGCGCATCGTAAACGTCTCCAGCGGCGTCGCCTCCCTGACCCGGCAGGCGGACCCGAACATCGAGATCGGCCCCATCATGGCGGCCTACGCGCCGTCGAAGTCGTTCCTCAACGCCGTCACCGTGCAGTACGCCCGGCAGTTCGCCGGTACGAACATCCTGATCAACGCTGCCTGCCCGGGGCTGGTCGCGACCGACTTCACCGGCTTCCACGGATCCCGCACCCCCGAGCAGGGCGCAGCCACCCCGATCCGGCTCGCCACGCTTCCCGACGACGGCCCGTCCGGTTCGTTCTTCGAAGACGACGGCGCCATCCCCTGGTGACCAGCGGGCGCCGGCGCCCGGCCGCCGGGCACGACGAACGGCCTGACGTGTCGGGTCCGCCCACATCCCCTCCGGAGCTCGCCGGCCGGGCCGCGCTGTTCAGGCTGCCTGGCTGAGACCGGCGGCGGTGGCGGAGCGCGAAGTCGTCCACCCCCAGCACTCTGGGGGTGGACGAGTGGCGGGGCGGAAGCGGCATCCACATCAGCCGGGACAGGGCGGTGCACCGCGAGAGCGTGACGTTCAGGATCCTCGGCATCCGGACGCCCCGGCCGACCGGCACCACCCCGACGGCCTCCACCGGTTCCAGGCGGTTCAGCGGAAGGCGTTGACGTTCTCCTCGGCCCACTGCCGAAACGGGCGGGCGGGCGTTCCGGTGATCCGTGCGACCGTGTCCCGCACCGTCAGCAGCTCGTCGTTCACGTCTCCGCCCGCAACGTCGAGCACCGCTTCCGCGGCCTCGGCGCCGAAGACCGCGGCCATCTGCGCGTGTACGGCCGTACGCGACCGGGCACGTTGACCGTGTACGCCGACAGCGTCCCCCCGGCGCGGCGGCAAGTGTGGTGCGGGATTTCGCGGTCGGCACCGCCGCGGCCGACCCGGTGTGAGGGGCGCCGACCCCCGTCAGGCGCGCGCGTACGGGCCCTCGGTCGCCATCGTGTGCTGCATCGCCGTCAGCCTGCGGACGAAGAGGATGGCGAGCACGCCGGCGATCACGGTGACCAGGTCCGCGGCGACCCCCAGCAGTCCCGCCGCGAGAAGCTCGTCCACGGTGTCGGCCTCCATGTAGATCCGGCTGAAGACGCGGCCCGCGATGGCCGCGAGGACCCAGACCACCCACCATGAGGCCGGCAGCGTGGCGGGCTCCGTGCGGTCGGAGCCGTCGGGGCCGCGCTGGGTGCTGGCCCGCCACGTCTGCAGGGCGATCCGGCAGGGCAGGAACAGGTTCGCCACGGGGACGAACCAGGCGCCGATGGCCCAGCCGCTGCCCAGGGTGAAGGCGTCGGGACGGAAGATGCCGCCGTTGCTGCGCACTCGGTGGAACCAGATGATGAAGACGACGACCGTGGGCAGCACCGTGAGCAACTGGAGCAGTCCGGCGAGGATGGTGAGCGCGGGTGATACGCCGAATTCGAGGTCGTCGAAGTGGGTGTTCCCAGCGAACCCCTGCAACCACGAACGCTCGTAGGCGCCGGCGCCCGCGGAGAAGAGGTGCGCCACGGCCGCGGCGCCGAGCAGCCAGGTCAGGGCCGTCGCGAGGCCCTTCGGGGAGCGCAGCACGCCGTGGGGCACCGGCGGCGCCGCGTGGAACGGGCCACCGGGGTAGGGGTGGCCCTGCCGGGGGACCTGGTACGTGGCCGGGCCCGGCTGCGGGAACGGCTGCGGATGGGGCTGCGGAGGCGGCGGTGAGCCGGGTGCGCCGAAGGACATGACGGTGGAAGACCCCCACGGGTTCGGATGACATGTGGACGCCCTCGCCCGGCGGGCGGGAGCCCCGGAGACGATATGTCGGTCCCGTGCCCGGAGTCCAGAGAGTTTCTGCTGGTCAGAAGGTACGGATGCACGCGACCCGCCCGGCCGCCCGGCCCCGCTCCGCGCGGGACCGGGGGCGCCTTCACCCGCCCCGCACCACCGCCCCGTCGACGATGGCCGGTTCGGCCACGCCACGTGATCGGCAGAGGAACGGCCTGGCGGACTCTGCCGCAGTGCCCTCGGGTGCAGGCACACCTCGCAGTTGCGACTGGTGCCCCGCGTTCGTCGTCGATCAACGCGACATAGGCTGCCGCCCATGGAATCTTTGATCGCTGCCGTCCGTGAGCAGGAAGATGCTGCCGATTTCCTCGCTTGGCCGGGTGAATTCGACCTGGACCGGGGCGACCATGTCGAGGAGGTGCACCTTGCCTCGGGCGCCGCGCTCGAGGGGTTCGCCGGCGACGGCGCCGGCGGCACGTACTTCTTCTGCGGTGATGGCGGCGAGGAACGTCCCATCCTCTATGCCGACTCCGAAGGAGGTGCGGCCCTGATCGCCGTCGGCCTGCCCGAACTGTTGCGGCTCCTGCTGGTCGTACCGTGGTGGCGCGACTGCCAGGCGTTCACGGACGAGGAGAGTCGTGAGCTCGAGGCCGAGCATCTGGAGGACACGCCGGACCTCCTGACCCTGAGGGACCGCGCTGCCGCAGCCCTTGGCCTCGACCTTCCTGCCCCGGCGCAGGTGTTGGCGCGCTTGCGCGAGGTGGCGACCAAGATGGGGGAGGACTTCGTCCTGGTCTTCACGCCAGAGGGCCACCCCTATGAGCCGCTCCTCACCCGGTGGGAAAATCGCTGATCACGCATCAGTACCCGTAGGACGCCGAGCCGTCGGCGGGCACGGGCGACCCGCGGATCGGGGCGAGATCGTGGGGTCAGGGCATGCTGGTGAGCGGCCAGGGGTTCTGGGCGTTGCGTCGGATGGCCGCGCGTATGTGGACCATGGCCAGGATGGCGCTCATGTGGGTCTTTCCCTCGGCGTACCGGGCGTGATCCTCGCAGAACCAGACGGCGTTCTCGGGATGCCCCGCGTGATCGAGCGGTGGCGCGATCGCACGGAAGTACACGAGCGTGAAGGTCTCGTAGTCGCGGTCCCTGAAGGACGCACGGCAGATCGCACAGTACGGGGGCATCACAGCCGGCCAACTCCACTCCGTCGAACGGGTCATGATCGTAAGCGTTCATCCCCGTCACCAGGGGCTGCGGATCTTGATGCCCAGCGCCCGAACCCGGTCCTGGGCCTGCGGGGGAAGCTTCAGCAACTGGTCTTCGCCGAGGACGCCGTTGTGCCTCCAGATGGCGCAAAGGCTCTCCGTGCACGCCTCGGCGACCTCCGGCTCTTCGTCGGCGGCTGCGAGAAGCAGGGCTTGGACGACCGGCCCGGTACGGAGCCCCGCGACCGCGCGTGCCATCCGAGCCCGCTGCTCCGCGGGGACGGCCGGGTCCGGCAGCGAACGCAGGACGTCGGCCACGTCCCGGGAGTCCTGGCAGGGCAGCACCCAGAACACGTAGGTCAGCTGCGCGCCCAGCACGATCAGATACTGAACCGGCACGAGCAGTGCCACCGGCAGCAACGGCACCAGCGGCAGGATGACCATCCAGCCGCCCCGGATCCGCTGGGGACCGCCGTCCGGCGGTTCATACCGCCGACCTGACAGGAGGACGATCACGAACATGGTCGCGATCGTCAGGAGGGGCACCCCGACGAGCCCGACGCTCATCTCCCGGGCGAACTCCTCGGCGAAAGGATCGGCACCCAGAACCGGCTGCACCAAGGAAGCGACCACCCAGGCGAGCAGGACCGTCGGGACGTAGCGCCACAGGGAGACCCACAGCCATCTGCCCGTACTCATCACAGCCTCCCCCACCTCGGGTTGCCCGCCATGCCCGCAACCCGACACCACCTCAACAATATTGAACGCGTTCAGAATACCTCGGCGTGGAGCTCTCCGCAGCCCCACGCCTGGGATCGGGTCCGGTGCCCGCTTCGGCGAGGGCGGTCGGCACGAAGCGCTTCGGCTGTGCGGTCTGGGTTTCGATCCCACCGAGAGCGGGGTTCCGGGGCATCGGATCAGAGCGTTCTGATCAGGCCGCCGTCGATGGTGTGGTCGGAACCCGTGACATTGCCGGCCCGGTCGGAGGCGAGCAGTAGGACGAGGTCGGCGACCTCCTCGGGGCGTGTGAAGCGTCCGGTGACGAGCTGGGCGGCGGTGTGGGTGACGATGTCGTGTGGGGTGTTGCCCGACTCGGCCGCGAGGGTGGCGGCCACGCCCCGGTCCCCGAGCCAGAGGTCCGTCTCGACCGGGCCGGGGCTGACGGTGTTCACGCGTACGCCGCGCGGGCCGAATTCCCTGGACAGCGCCTTCGAGAAGTTGGTGAGCGCCGCCTTGGCCGCGCAGTAGTCGATCACCCCTGGGTCGGGCAGGAAGGCGTTGACCGAGCTGACGTTGACGATCGACGCCGCTCCGCGCTCGATGAGGTGCGGGAGGGCGGCCCGGGTGGTACGGACGGCTGTGAGGAAGTTGATGGTCAGGGCCCAGGTCCAGTCCTCGTCGGTGACCGACAGGAAGCCCTCAAGCCGCGGGCTGACGGCGCCGACGTTGTTGACGAGGATGTCGAGCCCGCCGAACGCCTCGACCGCTTCCCTTACCGGGCGCGCCGGTCCGTCCGGGGTCGTCAGGTCGACCGCGACGGGCCGGACGCGGCCGCCGGACACGAGTTCGGTCAGCGGGGGGCCCACCGTACGGGTGGCGGCGACCACCCGGGCCCCCTCGTCGGCCAGCGCCCGTGTGATCGCCAGACCGATGCCCCTGCCGGCTCCGGTGACCACCGCCACCTTGTCCGTGAGATGCAGATCCACTCGCCACTCCTCGCCGAGGTGAGGACCCGACCCGGCCGCCCGGCCCACGAGCACCGAGTGTGCGGGAGCAGGAGCCGCCGGTCGGCCTGACGGGGCCACGGCGTCAGGCGGGTGGCCCAGCGGGACGCCGGCGCGCCGCCCGCAGCCGATCGGCTCCGGAGCGGCCCGGGCGCCGTCCTGCCCCCGGACGCGTGGCTTCGCAGCCCGTTGGTACTGCCGAGACGCTCCGTTCACACTCCCGCGAGATGATCTTTACCGGACGCCGGCCCGCACCTTGGGGGCCGCGTCCGACGGGGGGCGGGAATCGCCTGGCCCGGGTAGCCCGCACGCGGTTCGCGCCGGGCCCGCCCCGGCCGGGCGGCCGGGGGGCCCACCCCGCCGAGGGCCACCGGCCCGGCACTTCCGCACCGGCCCGGGCCGCCGATCACGACTTCCCCTCGCAGCGGCTCGGGACACTGACAGCAGTCGTCGGCGGCCGAGCCGCCCTCGCGAATCCAGGGACCGACCAACCGATGCACCGCAGTGCGCCATTTCTGATCATCGGCCACCACCGATCCGGCACGAACTTCCTCGGAGAACTGATCCAGCGCAACACGGCCGTCGCCTGCGCCAACGAGCCGTTCTCCATGCACACGGACTTCTTCCGGGACAACGACCTCAGGCCCTGGTCCGCAGCCGCGTACGACCAGGCCGTCCTGCACCCGGAGTTGTACTCGTCCCCGAAGATCGTGCTGTTCCTCCAAGAGCTGCGGAAGTGGCTCGGTTCCTCCCCCGAGGGCTGTCGACGCGGCTTCAAGGAGACGCTGCTCTACGAGAAACTCCCCTGGCTCGGTGAGTACCTGCCCGGTCTGCGGGTCATCCACCTGGTGCGCGACCCGCGAGCCGTCACCGCGTCGGTGCTCGACGTGCCGGAGGCCGACGAGCTGTGGAAGTACAGCGTGACCGTCACACGCTACCTGGAGGAGCAGCTGGGCCACCCGCCCGGCGACGCGCTCGACCCCTTCGAGCTCTGCCTGCACAGCATCGGCATCCGCTGGGAGCTCGCGCGGCGGTCGCTGGCCGCCTTCGAGCACATCACCGTCCGTCTGGAGGACCTGGTCGAGCAGCCCGAGGACGCACTCGGCCGGCTGATGGGCTTCCTGGACCTCGAACCGACCGACGAACAAAGGGACTTCATCCTCGACTCCCAAAGGGAAAGCCGGGGCGGCCGGTACTCCAGCTACCGCTCGCGCGACTCGGTGCTCAACTCCTGGCGCAGCCGGCTCACCGAGGCACAGCAGACCCGCCTGGCCACCGGTCTCCGGTCCTTCTTCGAGGAGTACGACTATGCCCGCTGAGCTCCGGCGTGCCCTGCGCGCGACGGCCGTGCCCGTGACCGTGCCCGCTTCCTCCTCCGTCCTGCTTCCGTCCCCCGGTCCCGCGACCGCGCCGGAAGGGCCGCACCGGGCTCCCCTGCTCGTCATGCGCACCCTGATGACCAATCACCACTACGCGACCCTGCTCAACGCACTGGAGGTGCCGGAGGAGGGGGACGGCATGTCCCTCTACATCAACGCGAAGAACCCCGCGTTCCCGCTCCGCTACGACCCCGCGGCCGGGCGGTACCGGGTTCGGCCCGGGTGGGAGGACCACCCCGTCGTCGGCGTGCCATGGCTGGGTGCCCGGCTCGCGGCGGAGGCCCTCGGCGGACGGCTGTTCTCCGAGGACGAGTGGGAGCACTGCGCCACCGCGGGGTTCGCCGGCCGGACGTATCCGTGGGGCGAGACCGAACCGAGTGAAACCGCCGCCAACTTCGGCGAGAACGTCGGCAGCACCACACCTGTCGGCGCATACCCTGCCAACGCCCTCGGTTTCACGGACATGGCGGGCAACGCGGAGGAATGGACCTCAGACCGCTTCACCCCGCACCGCCGGGACCGCGACACCCCGTCGGCTCCCGAGACGTACGAAAAGGTCGTCAAGGGCGGGGCCTGGAACAAGTCCGCCGCCCTGCTCGCCTGTTCCGCCCGACGCGGCAGGTGGTACATCGCCGGGTCGGCGTCGATCGGTTTCCGAGTGGTGTGGGAGGGCTGAACGGATGCTTTCGGTGATCTTCGATCTGGACGACACGCTGTGCGACTACGGGGCCGCCCGTCAGCGCGCGAAGCGGAAGATCGACCTGCTGCTGGGCGAGCACGGAGTGCCGTCCGGCGCGGCCTACTGGTCCCGGTTCGACGAACTGGACCCCATCCTGTTCGCCCGGTTCACCGCCGGTGAGCTGGCCCGGGACGAGTACCGCCGACTGCGGTTCGAGATCCCGGCCACCGACGTGGGGGCGGACCGTGCCACGGCCTCCGCGGCCGCGGTGCGGGCCAACGCCGTGTACGTGGCGTGCGCCAACACCGACATCGAGTTGTTCGACGACGCACTGCCCACCCTCGCCTCCCTGCGCGCCGCCGGGGTGGAGCTCTCCCTCTTCACCAACGGGCCGTCCGACGGTCAGCGCGCCAAGATCCGCGCCCTGGGCCTGGCCCCCCACCTCGACCACGTCTTCATCTCCGAGGAACTGGGCGCGGCCAAGCCCAGCCCGGCGGCGTTCGCCACCGTTCTCTCCCTCCTCGGGAGGACCGCCCGACAGAGCGTCATGGTGGGCGACTCACCCGGCACCGACATCGCCGGTGCCCGCGCCGCGGGCATCCGTGCGGTGCTGCTCGACCGCGCCGGCCAGTGGAGCGATCCGGGCGTCGAGACCATCGCGAGCCTGGCCGGCCTGCCCCGTCTCCTCAAGGCCGCCCCGTGAGCGCCGGCACCCGAGGCCCCGACCGGTACGAAGACGGCCCGGGCGGCTTCCTCGACCCGGCCCTCGCCGCTGCTCTGGCCCGCGACCACTCGGCCCTGGACCTGCGCACGACCGAGGCGGCCGTCGTCTTCTGGGACATCTCCGGCTACTCCCGGATCGCGGACGCCCTGCAGTACGGCGGCACCGAATTCCTGCGCAACATCCAGGAGTTCCTCGCCGGCGCGGCCCGGGCCGTACACCGCAACCACGGCGTCGTCCACAAGTTCCTCGGAGACGGCCTGATCGCCGTTTTCGGCAGCTCGCTGGGCGACCCGACCACAGCGGGCAGCCGGCCGGACTCCGAGCTCGCACGGCCCGCACTCACCGCCGCGGCCGAGCTGCTCACGGACTTCCCCGGCCTCGCCGACCGCTGGGTGGCCTCCAGCGGCGCACCCGACCCCGAGATCTGGCGGGTCGGGCTCCGCTGCGGCATCGCGATGGGTGACGTGCACCACGGGCGGCTCGATCTCGGGCCGATGTCCTCGCTCGCACTGCTGGGGCACGCGGTCAACCTGGCGTCCCGCTGCTGCGCCGGCGCCGAACCCGGGCAGGTGCTGGTGTCCGAGCGTGTACGGGCGGCGGGGGACGGGGCGTTCGACTTCCACCCCGCGGGCCCGCCCCGAACGCTCAAGAACATCTCCGGCCCGCAGCAGCTCTGGTCCGTCGGCGCTCCGCACCGGGAGGTCCTGTGACCGGCGCCCGCAACAGCCCCACCACTCCCGCCGGCCCGGCCGGCCCCGCCGGGCATTCCGGCCCGGCTCAGCCGAGCACCGCAGGGCGGGCCGTGACCGCCGTTCTGCTGACCGCTGTCACCACCTACGCCCTGTCGATATCCCTGGTCATGCCTGCCCTGCCCCAGCTGGCCACCGACCTGCGGGCTTCCGGCACCGCCGTCACCTGGGCCCTGACCGGCTTCACCCTGTCCGCCGCCGTCACCACCCCAGTGGCGGGGCGGCTGGGCGACCTCTGGGGCCACCGGCGCGTTCTGACCATCGCACTCGTCACCTGTGCCATCGGCCTGGCCCTCGCCTCCGCGGCCGACGGACTGGCCCTCTTCGTGACGGGCCGGGTCCTGGCCGGCGGTGGCGCCGCCGCTCTACCGCTCGCGTTCGCCCTGGTCCGCAGGGTCAGCACCACCGACAAGGTGGCTTCGCGGATCGGTGTCCTGTCGACTGCCATCGGCCTCGGCGCCTCGGGCGGCTGGGTCCTCGGCGGCCCGATGACGGCGTTGGCCGGAACACGTTCGCTCTCCCTGCTTCCGCTGGCGCTGTGCGCCGCGGCGCTCGCCGGCACGCTCCGCGTCATCCCCGCCGACCGGACGCCCGACCGGGAGGCGCGGGCATGGCGCCGGCTGGACATCGCAGGATCCGTCGGGCTCGCCCTGTGGCTCTCCGCGCTCCTGCTCGCCTCCTCCCAGGGCGGGCACTGGGGCTGGGGCTCGCCGGGCACCCTGGCACTCACCGCCATCGGCCTGCTGGGCGCGGTCGGCTGGGCGGCGTACGAATTGCGTGTCCCGCAGCCCGTCATCGATCTGCGAGCCCAGCGCGCCCCGGCACTGCTGGCGGCGGGCGGGTCGGCCCTCACCTGCGGCTACGCGTTCATGGCGGCCGGCATCGTGATTCCCCAGCTGGTCCAGGCCCCGCCGGACACCGGCTTCGGCCTCGGCGGATCAGCGACGGCGGCAGGGCTGGTCCAGCTCCCCACCGGGCTCGCGCTGATGGCTGCCGGGGCACTGGCCGGACGGACCGTCAAGCGGTACGGGACCAGCCGGGCCCTGGCCCTCGGCTGTGCGCTGGTGGGCGTCGGGTACCTCGCCGCGGTCCTCGCCCACGGCAGCCTCGTCGCGCTGGCCTCCATGAACGTCGTACGGGGCGCCGGCCTGGGCCTCGCCTACGCGGCCATGGGCGCGCTGGCCGTGCAGTCCGTACCCGCGTCGGACAGCGCCGCGAGCGCGGGCGTCAACGTCCTGCTCCGGAACCTCGGCACGGCGGTGGGTGCGGAGGTCACCTCGATCCTGCTCACCGATGACTCTCCCGACTCGATCACCGCCGCTTTCACGGTGCCGGCCGCCCTGATGGCCCTCACCTTGGCCGGCCTGTCCGTGGCCGGCCGCCGGCGGTACACGGCCGTCGGGAAGGACCCCGCTTGAGAAGCTCCGGGGCCCGCGCACCGCAGCCTCGCGCGGGCCACGGGACCACGAACCGTCGCCGGCCGACACCGACCTCGGAACCTCGGAACCTCAGTAGGCTCGGACCATGCGGATCTGCGTTTCCTCGGACATGGACGAACCCGTGGCGCGCGCCCTCCTCGGGCAACTGCGCGACCGCGGGCACGACGTGGTGGCGTTCGGCGCGCTGAACCCCGGCGACGATCCACAGTGGGCCGCCTGCTCGCAGGCCGCGGCCCGTGAGGTCGCCGCCGGAAACGCCGACCAGGCCGTCGTGTGCTGCTGGACCGGGACGGGCGCTTCGATCGCCGCGAACAAGGTGCCCGGCGTACGGGCGGCCCTGTGCACGGACGCCTACACGGCAGACGGTGCGCGCCGCTGGAACGACGCCAATGTGCTCGCACTCAGCCTGCGCCTGACATCGGAACCGCTGCTCACGGAAATCCTCGACGCCTGGTTCGCCGCCGAGGCGAGCACGGACCCCGAGGACCGGCAGAACGTGGCGTGCCTCGAACGGCTCGACAACCCCCCGACCACACCCTGAATCAAGGCGGCCGGTCCCGCAGGCGGGCGGGGTGTTCGCTTCCGGCACCGCCTCCAGTCCGCTCCCGTCCCCCGCCACGGCAGTGCCGTTCCCGGCGCCGTTGCCCCGAGCCGGCCGGACGGACGGGTCAGCGCAGTCCGGCGAAGAGATCGTTCTCGGGTACGGCCGCGCCGGTGGAGTCCTTGACACGCACGAAGGTCTCCATGCCCATCAGCTCGCCGAACCTCTCCTTGCCCATCTTGAGGAAGAAGATGTTCTCGCCCTGGCTGGCGTGCGCGGCCAGTGCATCGAACTTCTGGCCGCTGAACGCGGTGGTGTCCACCCACGTGGTGATCTCGTCATCGGGCAGGCCGATCTCGGCCAGCGCGGCGGTCTCGGCGGGATCCGGCTCCGGCATGTCCTCACTGAACTCGCGCATGATCTCCCCGAACCGCCGCATCCCCGAGCGGGGCATCGTCGTCCAGTACACCTTCGGTGTCAGCGCGGTCATCTCCAGCGCGGCCATCGTGATGCGGTGGGCCTGGATGTGGTCGGGGTGGCCGTAGAAACCGTTCTCGTCGTAGGTGACAACCACGTCGGGTCGGTAGTGCCGCATGAGTTCCGCGAGTCGGGCGGCGCCTTCCTGCACGGGGGTCTGCCAGAAGGATCCGGGGGCGTCGTTGCTCGGCCAGCCCATCATCCCGGAGTCGGCGTAGTCCAGCATCTCCAGGTCGCCGACCTTCAGGACGTCACAGCTCGCCTCGAGTTCTTGACGGCGCATCAGGGCGACGGTCGCCGGATCGTGCCCGGGATCGCCGGGCTTGACGCCCCCCGGTCCGTCACCACAACGGCCGTCGGTACACGTCACGAGCACGGTGCGGATGCCTTCCGCCGCGTACCGCGCGAGGACCCCTCCGGTCCCGGTGGCCTCGTCGTCGGGATGGGCGTGCACTGCCATGAGCGTCAAAGGCCGGTCGGTCATGCGGTCCTCCTACGGATATACGTCTTGGTCGAGGTGCACGGCGGGCGTACCACGATCCGGGGCCCGGAGCCTGGTGGCGCGGACGACCAGGTGGTCTCCGTGTTCCCCGACCGTGCGGCGCCGTCCCTCGGTCGATGCAACCCGCCGACCGGATCAGCTGTTCCCGGCGCGGCCGCTTGACCTTCGAGGGTCGTCACATCCCCATGATGGCGATCACCACTGACAGGCGCCCTCATGCCCTCCGCGTCTTCACCCCGCCGGCGATGAGCGCCAGCCCCACGACGACGATGCCGAGGTACGCGGTGGACGGAAGGTCGACGACCTTGTGCATCCAGCCCCACTCCGTGCCGAAGAAGGTTTGCGAGACGAAGCTGACGAGCCCCTGGGCTCCCACGACGTAGCCGATGCTTTCGACGGTGTATCCGATGGTTGTTCGCACGGATCGAGTCTCTCGCGGCGGTGCCGCCAGATCGTCCTCCACAGGGTCGAAGACCCGGTAGTCCGAAGGGTGCAGTCGCTCGTCCTGGGCGGCCCGCGAACTCACGCGACCGCTGTCGGCGGGTGATGCGAGACTCGGCTCCATGACACTCAACGATCCCAAAGACGACCTGCACCGCTACCTCAAAGCAGCCCGCGAAGCGGTCGTCTGGAAGCTGGACGGCTTGTCCGAGTACGACGTCCGCCGGCCCCTGACGCCGACCGGCACCAACCTCCTCGGCCTGGTCAAGCACCTCGCCAGCGTCGAACTCGGCTACTTCGGCCCGACCTTCGGCCGCCCGCACGGCGAATCCCTCCCCTGGCACGAGGAAGGCGCCGAGCCCAACTCGGACATGTGGGCTTCCACCGACGAGTCACGCGAGGAGGTTCTCGGCCTCTACCACCGCGCCTGGGCGCACACGGACGCGACGATCGAGGCGCTGCCGCTCGACGCGATGGGCCACGTCGCGTGGTGGGGTGACAAGGGAGACGTGACGCTTCAGCGGATCATGCTGCACATGACGGCCGAGACGCACCGGCACGCCGGTCACGCCGACATCGTCCGCGAGCTGATCGACGGCAAGGTCGGTATGCGGGAGGGCAACAGCAACATGGATGGCGGCGACCAGGCGTGGTACCGCGACTACTGGAACCGTCTGGAGGCGTCAGCCAAGGAAGCTCAGGCCAAGCAGCGCTGAGGTCACCATCGCATGCCGTGCGAGCGGGGGTCTGCGGGCCGACGACGCCACGGTGTGGAGGTCAGTCGTTGCTTCCTCGTGCCGCTGCGACCCCTGTCGGCCCGTCACCCACGGCCACCGTGTCCGCTACGCGGGCCCGCGAGGGGTCGATGACCGACAGGCTGTCCGAGTCGAAGTTGCCGACGTAGACCCGGGAGCCGTCCGGGCTGACGGCCAGGCCGTTGGGGCCGTCCCCGACGGCGATGGTTTCGGTGACGGCACGGCGGTGCGTGCTGATCACGGACACGTTGTCGGATCCGATGTTGGCGACGTACACCTGGCGGCCGTCCGGTCGTACGCCGATTCCCGCAGGCTGGTCTCCGACCGGAATGCGGTCCGATTCCGCGCCGTCGTGGACGTCGACCACCGACACATCGTCCGAGGTCAGGTTGGACACGTACAGGTGGCGGCCGTCGGGGCCGAGCACCAGGGCGGTCGGCCCGCTGCCGACGGGGATGGTGCCGGTGACCGCGTTGGTGTGGGTGCTGATCACCGAGACGGTGCCGGAGGCGGCGTTGGCGACGTACAGGCTGCATCCGTCGGATGTCACCGCCAGGCCCAGCGGTGCGTCGCCCACCGCGATGGTGTCCGTCACGGCACGGGTGCGGGTGCTGATCACCGACACGTCGTCCGATGCGACGTTGGCGACGTAGACGTTCCGGTTGTCCGGGGAGACCGTCACCCTGCTCGGTTCGTCCCCGACCGCGACGGTGTCGATGACCTTCCTGGTGCGGGCGTCGATCACGGACACGGTGTCCGCCGCGGAATTGGTGACATAGACGCGGGAGCCGTCCGGGCTGACGGCCACGCTGTCCGGTCCGTCCCCCACAGGCACGCTGTCCACGACCGTGCCGGTGCCGGCATCGACGACCGACACCGTGTCGGAGTGGAGGTTGGCGACGTAGACGACGGCATCGGGCCGTGGGGACGGCTCTGCTGCCGCCGTCCCGGCAGATGCGCCGGCCGGGTGTCCCGGCCCCATGAGCGCCGCCGTCACGCAGAGCACCACGACTGCTCGCCGCCCCCCGGTCTGATTCCTCGTCATGGGGCCAAGCTAGGACCCCGGATCGGAAGCGGACGTGAGGCTCGCGGCTCGGGTCGACCGCACGGCACTCTCCGTGGCGATCAAGCCGATCGGGATCGGGGACGCGCGCCGTCGACGTACGCGCCGGCAAGCCCCGCCGGCCGGCGGCGGCCGTCCGGTTATCCGGCTTTCAGGCGGCGGCCTATCTCCTCGCTCATACGGCGCTGGAGTTCGGCCAGTTGCTCGTTGGTGTATCCCGTGAGGTCGCCCGGGTCCCCCGGGTTCTTCGCGCCCTGGTCCTGCTGCTTCTGCTGCTCCCGGCGTTTGAGTTCCTGTTCTTCGGCAGAACCGGGCGCCGCGTACGCGCACCGGATGAGTGCTCCGTCGGCGGCCTTCAGGCAGGTCGCCTCGCGGCCTCCCACCTGGCCCTTCCCCTCCACTCGGTACCGGATGTTCTGCTCACTGCCGACCGTGGCCGTCCACGTACTGCCACCGGTGGGGACGACCTCGAACACCTCGTCGTCGTTGTAACAGCAGACGTCCCGGTACTCGGCCTTGATGAGGGCTACGAGCGCCTTCGGGGACGACCACGCGGGAGCGAGGCGGTAGATGGTCATCGGCGCGAGCCCGTGGCCCTCGTAGCGGGTGGGCACCGTCGACACGGCCACGACCGAACTGGCCTCCCCCTGCGGAGTGAGCGGGGTGACGTACGCGCTGCGCCCGGCCTCGTCCCGGTAGCGCAGGGTGAACTCGGACTCGTTCCCCTCGTTGGCGCCGTCCTCCGAGGCGTCCCAGCCGCTGCGCTCGAACCACCAGTCGCCGAACCCGCCCACGGCGGCCGTCGCCTCCCGCTGCCGGGCCGCGATGCTGATCGGGTAGGACGGGCCGGGAACGGTGGAGGTGTCGGAGGTGATGGTGAGCTTGCCGGTGCGCCCGTTGTAGAGCGCGACGCCGGCGGGGCGTTCGGTCACGACGAGGATCCCGGTCTGGCGCTTGAGCGGGACGACCACGGTCGGCTCGCCGCCCGAGCAGGTCACGTAGGCGTCGTCAACCTCGAAGCGGACCCAGCGCCGCTCGGCCGAGATCTTCCGGCCGAGATTGTGGGTGAACCAGCCACCGATGCGGGCGTCGGCAGCGGACACGTCGAACTGGCAGCGCTCCTGGCTACGGCTCTCGCCGCCGAGCGGGATGTCCTGAACGAGCCCGACCTCGTAACCGGACAGCCAGCCGCGCCGCTCCACCAGGGTGGCGAACCTGTCCGAGTCCGGCAGGTAGGTGATGTCGGAGATCTCGCCCGTGACATCGCCCAAGTGCGGGGCCGCCTGCGCCTTGCCGACGACGTAGGGCGCACGGGCCGTGAGCCCGGGTACGGCTTCGGTCACCACACGCGCGGTCGCCATGTACGCGCGGTCCTGAAGGTAGGAGCCGTACACCAGCCAGCCGACGGCGAGGCCCAGCCCGACGACCACCCCCAGGCACCCGAGGGTGGCGGCCGCGTCTCCCGAGCCCGCGTCGCGCCCCGCACGCCGCCGCAGCAGCCCGCGCACCACCAGCCACACCGCCGCGGTGGCCGCCGCGGCGAGCACGGGCAGGGCGAACCAGGCGAAGAGCTTGCGCATCTCCCAGACCAAGATCGTCGTGTAGTACGAGGCGTACCAGAGCACGAACCCCACCGGCACGACGACGATCCCCACACGCAGTGCCCGACCCATCAGCGCCCCCCGCTCCTCGGCCCCACCCCGGCTCGCTCGATTCTGTACCCCGGGACCCCGCGGTGTCACCGGGTTACGGGTCGGGGCAGCGTCACCAGGATCGAAGCCGGGCATCGACACAGGACGGCCGTCGGCCGATATCGCATGGCGGCCCCGCCCCCGGTCGGGCAGGGTGCGGGGTGATGAGCCACCACGACGAAATGTCCCGCGCCCTGTCCTACGCCTCCCACGACTGCCTCGAAGGCCTGCTGCAACGGGGGCGCGGCCTGGGCGCGACACGGGCGCGCCGGGATCCGCACGAAGCCGCCGCGTTCGTGTACGACGGGATCCGCCGGGACTGGAAATGGGACTACCAGACCGACACCCGCTACCTCTACCAAGCACGGCTGATCCAGGACCTGGGGCTGTCACCGAGCCCGGTCGTCGCTCTGCTGACGGGCGACGAGGAGCAGTGGGAGCGTGCCGCCCACGTGCTGGAACGGCTTGCCCTCGCCGGTTCGGACGAGGCCTTGGAAGGGCTCCGGGCGTACGTGCGGGAAGGCGAGCACTGGGTCAGCGCGCTGGAGACGATCACCGAGGACTGGCCGGCCGAATGGTGGGAGGACCTGGGCGAGGTCGCGCGCGCCCGGATCGGTGAGGTGGAAGACCTTCCGTCGTCTTTCGAGCCGTGGAACCGGTTCGGGATCGAGGTGCCGCCGGTCCCCCCGGTCCCTCCACGGCCTTCGTCGGGCGGGCTGGACACCGAGGAACTGATCCGGCTGCTGGCCGCCGACGGGACGGAGTTCGACACGAAGGTCGACGCGCTACGGGCGCTGGCCGGCCGGGAGCCGGCCGTGGGATTGATCCCGCTGGTGCCTTCCCTCGGCAACGGCCGTCGGCCCCTGCCCTTCCTCCGGAGGACGGTCGACCGCCTGGGAGCCCTCGCCGTCCCGGCCGCGCGCTTGTGGGCCGCGGACGACCGGGAGTGGCTGGCCCGGCTGGGGACGGACGTCCTGGCCGACCACGCCGGACCCGAGGCACTACCGGGGCTCGTGGCCGAACTCACCGACCAGTGGGAGACACGCACCTGGTGCGGCCCCGACGAGACCGCCAAGCGCCTGGCCCGCTTCGGACCCGAGGCCTCCGAAGCCGTACCGGTCCTGCGCGCCTACTGGCTGCACACCCCGCACTCGTACGAGCGGGCCGACTACCTGAAAGCCCTCGCCGCGATCGACCCGACCGGGCTGGACGACGTGTACACCGAGGCGCTCTGGGACTGCGAGGAGCGGACACGGCTGCTGGGCATCGCCTCGGCACCGCAGCGGACTCAGACCGTGGAACGCATCACCGTGCTGCGCGACGACCCGATGGAGATCCCCGAGGTACGAGCCGCGGCCGGAGCACGATTGGCCGCCATGGCCGGCCACGCCGATCCTCCGGCGACACCGTCGCCCTAGGCCAACCCAGTCGGTCGGAACCGGTCCGTGGCCGCCACCACGGCCTTCGTGGTGGCGTCCCCGGACATCCCGTGTCCCTCGTCACCGATCAGGACGAGCTCCGCGTCCGGCCAGACCTGCGCCAGCCGCCACGCCACGTCCGGGGGCCCGCTGATGTCCATTCGCCCGTGAACCATCACACCGGGGATACCGGCGAGCTTCCCGGCGTCGCGCAACAGCACCCCGTCCTCCAGGAAGCCGGCGTGCGCCCAGTAGTGCGTGACCAGGCGGGCGAACCGCATCCGAAACCTCGGCTCCTCGAAACGGGGATCAGGCGTGTGCCCCTGGTGGGTGGACACGTGCACGTCCTCCCACCGGCACCACTCCCGAGCAGCCCGCTCCCGTACGACCGGATCCGGATCCGCGAGCATCCGGGCGTACGCCTTCACCAGGCTGCCGTCACGCTCCCGCTCCGGTGCGGCGTCGCGAAAGCGGTCCCATTCCTCGGGGAACACCCGCCCCATGTCCCGGGTGACCCACTCCACCTCTCGCAGGGTGGTGTTGGTGACGCTGAAGAGCACGAGTTCGGACACGCGTCCGGGATGCTGCTCGGCGTACGCCAGGGCGAGGGTCGTGCCCCAGGAGCCGCCGATGACCAGCCATTCCTCGATGCCGAGGCGCTGCCGCAGCAGTTCGATGTCGGCGATCAGATGCGAGGTGGTGTTGGCGGCCAGGGAGGTCTGCGGGTCGGCGGCATCGGGCGTGCTCCGTCCGCACCCGCGCTGGTCGAAGAGGACGATGCGGTACGCCCCGGGGTCGAAGAGCCGGCGCCAGAACGCTCCCGCGCCGGATCCTGGCCCTCCGTGCAGGACGAGGGCGGGCTTGCCTTCGGGACTCCCGGAGGTCTCCCAGTACACGCGGTTGCCGTCGCCGACGTCGAGCAGACCGTGCTCGTACGGATCGATGGCGGGATAGAGCTCGGGCATGTGGAACGCACCTTCCTGAAGTCCGGCACACTGCGAGATCACCGATGGATCGAGGTCGCCCATGGTCACGCGGTCTGCGCCCAGGAGCGGTCCGGCGGCGCGGAGTCCACGCATCCACGGGTCTTGGCTACTGCTCGCCGCTCCTGTGCCCGGGGCCCTGTCCCTTCAGCACGCCCGTCAGGTGCGGCATGGAAACGGGGGCGCACCCGATCAGCACCACGGAGTCTCCATCACGGCACTCGGCCACCTGCCGGCCCATCTGGACCAGCCGGGCATCCGTGCGCGCTCTTGGGCGGACCCGAACCACTTCCAAGCGCCCGCCTCCTGGCTCTCCGGCGCTCATGAGCCCACGTCAGCAGAGCCCCGACACCGTACTCCAGCAGCACACCCAGCACAGCCCTCCCCCTCGCCCCGGTCTCTCCCCCCTGAATCGAAACAGGCGAAGCGCACCACCGCACTCCTCCTTGAGGACGACTCCGCCCCGCACCCGGAAGCGGGGACTCGTCGTCGTTCGCCCACCGATCAACGGCCCTGCCACCGGCAGCGCCCCCACCCTCCTTCGCCGGTGGAAGATCCGTTCACACGACCGTCCCGGTGCGATCATGATCCCTTCTGGGGCGCCGAGTTGGGGGATCGGAACATGGACTTCGTACTGTTACTGGACGCTGCCGAGGCGACGCTGGAGACAGCGGGGGGCAAGGGGGCGGCGCTGTCCGAGCTCGTGCGCGCGGGGCTGCCCGTGCCGGACGGGTTCCATGTGACGACCGCCGCATACCAGGAGTTCGTCACGTCGACCGGTGTGGCCGACCGCATCCGCGCCGAGCTCAGCGCGGCCTCCGGACCGGACGGCGAGCCGGACGCGGGGGCGGGCGCCCGCATCCGGGCGCTGTTCGAGGAGGGCCCGATGCCTTCCGCCCTGGAACGGGCGGTCGCGAAGGCGTACGCGGAACTCGGCGACGGCGCGCGCACGGTCGCCGTGCGGTCGTCGGCCACGGCGGAGGACCTGCCCGACCTGTCCTTCGCCGGCCAGCAGGACACGTACCTGAACATCACCGGTGAGAACGCCCTGCTGGCGGCCGTCCGGCGCTGCTGGGCCTCTCTGTGGACCGACCGCGCCCTCGCGTACCGGGCCAGGGCGGGCATCGCGCACGAGGACGTCTCGCTCGCCGTGGTGGTGCAGGAGCTGGTGGACGCCGACGCCGCCGGGGTGATGTTCACCGTCGACCCGCTCGGTGGACGTGCCGATCGGCTCGTCGTCAACGCGGCCTGGGGCCTGGGCGAAGCGGTCGTCAGTGGGCTGGTCACCCCGGACACCCTGGTCGTCGACCGGGCGAGCCTGGCCGTCGTGGAGGAACGCATCGCGGAGAAGGAGGTGATGACCGTACCGACCGCCGACGGCACCACGGAACGGCCGGTCCCCGCCGACCTTCGCGGTGCCCCGGTCCTCACCGGCGCGCAGGCCGCCGAACTGGCCCGGCTCGGACTCGCGATCGAGGAGCTGTACGGGGAACCCCGCGACGTCGAATGGGCGCGCGAGGCGGGCTGTTTCCGTATCCTGCAGGCGCGGCCGATCACCACGGCCGCGGCGCCCCGGGCCGAGGTGTGGAACGACAGCACCGGCACCGACTGCCTGTGGACGAGCGCCAATCTGGGCGAGGCCGTCCCGGATGTGATGACGCCCGCGACCTGGTCGTTCGTCAAGGCGTTCATGGGCGACGTCATGGTCGGTGCCGGCCTGGAGGGACGCCCGATGTACGGGAACATCGGCGGCCGTTTCTACATGAACCTCAGTGTCACGGCCACCCTCGCGGCCGCGTTCGGGCAGGGCCGCAAGTTCGCCCGGGCCAACGAGTTGGTGTTCGGGCGTCTCCCGGAGGGCGTGGAGATCCCGCTGCTCCCCGCGTCCAGGCTGAAGGTCTGGCGGGACACCCTCGGTGAGGCCTTCGCCGTGATGAGCCGGATCCGCACGAACGGCAGGCAACTGCCGGCGTTCCTGGAGGAGGCGCCCGGACGCTGCGAGGAGCTGCGGGCCCGAGTCGCCGCCGCGGCGACCGCAGGGGAACTGTCGGCCCTGTGGGACTCGCAGGTGGCACCGTACTTCCGCCGTTGCTGCCACATGCTCCAGGCAGCCACCCGCCAGGACGGCGACTCCCTCGTCAAGGTACGCGGCACCCTGGAGTCCCTGGTGGGCGAACAGGACGCCGACCTGATGACCACCGGTCTCGGCGACGAGGGCCAACTGGCCAGCATGGGACCGCTGCTCGGTCTGGAACGGCTCGCCCGCGGCGAGACCGACCGGGACACCTACACCCGTACGTACGGCCACCGCGGCCCGCACGAGTTCGAGGTGTCCCTCCCCCGGCCCGCCGAGGACGCGCAGTGGATCGACCGGCAGCTCGCCGCACTCGGCACGGTCGAGGAGGACGCGGCGCTGCGGCTCGCACGACAGACCACCGCTCGCGCGGCGGCATGGGACCGGCTGGCCGTCGAACACCCGCGGCGGGTGGCGGGCATGCGCGGCGCGGTGGACGCCTGGGCGGCCTCGGCGCGCCTGCGGGAGGCCGCTCGTACGGAGGTCGCCCGCGTCTTCTGGCTGCTGCGCACCTTCGTCCTGCGCGCGGGCGAGGTCAGCGGGGCGGGTGAGGACCTGTTCTTCCTGTCCCAGCAGGAGATCATCACCGTGCTCGGCGGCGACCGGGAGCCGCTCGCCGCGGTGCCGGCCCGTCGCGCCGCGTACGAGGGCTACCGCGCGCTCCCCACCTACCCCACCCTGATCCGGGGCGAGTTCGACCCGGCTGCCTGGGCGGCCGACCCGAACCGGCGGGCGGACCTGTTCGACGCGCGGAACACGACGCCCGCCAGGGACACGGTCGCGGGCTCTCCCGCGTCCGGGGGCGTGGTGGAGGGCATCGCCCGGGTCATCGCCACCGTCGAGGAGGGCGAGGCCATCCGGCCGGGCGAGATCCTCGTCACCACGGTCACCAACATCGGGTGGACACCGCTGTTCACGCGGATCTCGGCGATCGTGACGGACGTCGGGGCGAACCTCTCGCACGCCTCGATCGTGGCGCGGGAGCTGGGCATTCCGGCGGTGGTCGGATGCGGCAACGCCACGACGCGCATCCGGACGGGGGACAGGATCCGGGTGGACGGCGGTCGCGGGACGGTGGACGTCCTGGAGGCGGCGACCGCCACCCCCGAACCCGCCTGATCGCTCCGCCGACGTCCTGACGGAACCGAGCACACGAATGGGTGAATCCTCCGGTGTACCAGCACGACCAGGCCATGCGCCGCCATTTCCGGGAAGCCGCGGCGCGGCGCGGATTCTCGGTCGCCCCCGAACAAGAGCACGCCGTCGAGCGGTTGGCCCGTCTTGCGGCCGAACTCGCCCGGCCGGCCTGGACCTTCCCGAAGCGGCCCCGAGACCTGTACGTCTGGGGTCCGGTGGGTCGGGGCAAGAGCTGGCTGGTGGACACCTTCTACGAGGGGCTGCCCACCGGGCGCAAACGCCGCCTGCACTTCCACGACTTCTTCAGGCGGCTGCACGACGGAGTGAGCGGGCCGGCTGCCCGCCACGACGGGCAGAGCGCCGTCGACAGCGCTCTCGACGGTCTGATCGGGGACAGCCGGGTCCTGGTCTTCGACGAGTTCCACGCGCACGACGCGGGTGACGCGATGCTGATCGCACGCCTCTTCCGCACGCTGCTGGACCGCAGGATCACCCTGGTCACGACCTCCAACTACCCTCCCGCCGGACTGATGCCGGACCCGCTCTACCACCACTTGTTCGAGCCGACCATCAGGCTCATAGAGGAGCGGATGGACGTCCTCGACGTCACGGGTCCGGTGGATTTCCGCATGGTCGCGGCGCCGCGATCGCCGAGCGGGGGCGGGCGCCGGTTCTCGACGGGCCTGTGCCTGGCTCCGGGGGCCGGCGCGGAGCGGGCCCTCGGCCTGACCGTCCCCGCTTCCGGGGAGGCCACCGGAGTCCAGGCCCACCTGCGGCAGCTGCCGGCCCGCGCGGTGCGCGGTGAACTCGTGTGGTTCGACTTCGACGTGCTGTGTGAGACGGCGACGGGGGTACCCGATTACCTGACGCTCGCCGAACGGTTCACCACCCTCGTCCTGGACGGCGTACCTCCGCTGGCCGAGGCCTCCGCGGACGGGCGGCAGCGGTTCGCGAACCTCGTGGACGTCGCCTGCGACCGGGACCTGCGGCTGGTCCTCATCGGCTCCGACCCCCTGGCCGACCTCCCCGCCGGCCATTCCCTCATGCGCGACCTGGACCGCACGGCGAGCCGCCTGGCGATGCTCCAGCGGCCGGAGCGGGTCTGACCCCGTCGGGGCGGGCGGTCGCGGGCTCCGGGACTTCGGTCCGTCAAGTCCCCTGTAAGAGTTCCGACTTGGAAGAAGGACACCCTCCGGGAATCGCACGCGCGTGCTGTTGAATGGCGTCATGTGGATCACCGGTGCGATGGTCGGGACGCTCGTCTTCTTGCTTGTGGTGGTGGCGCCCGCGCTGGTGGGGCGGCGGCTGCTCGGGGTGCGGGCGGGGGTGGTGCGGATCGCGGCTGCGGGGATGTGCGGCCTCGCGGTGTCCGGCGGGCTGTTCGGGCCCCGGCTCGAGAAGTCGGGGCAGCTGGCTCCGCTGCTGTCCTTGATGATCGGGGTGGGGATGCTCGCCTCGATGGTGGTCCTCGTCGCACTGGAGGTCGTGGTGCCCGCGGGGGCGGTGCGACCGCTCGGGTGGGTGCAGTCCGTACGGGCGCGAATCGCGCGGGCGCGGCGGTATTCCGGCGTGGTGCGCATCGCCACCCGGCACGGGCTGGGGCCGTATCTGCGGGGGCGGCGGGGTGCGCCCGGAGTGCGGCACGAGTTGTTGGCGCGGGAGTTGCGGCAGGCGTTGCAGGCCGGCGGGACCACGTTCGTGAAGCTGGGGCAGTTGATGTCGACCCGGCGGGACCTGCTGCCGGAGGTGTACGTCGAGGAGCTCAGCCTGCTTCAGGACCAAGTGCCGCCGGCCCCGTGGAGCGAGGTCGAGACGCAGCTGCGGGAAAGCCTGGGAGCACCGGTGGGGGACGTGTTCGCCAAGTTCGAGCACGTGCCGCTGGCCGCCGCCTCCATCGCGCAGGTGCACGCGGCCGTCCTGCACGACGGCACCGAGGTCATCGTGAAGGTGCAGCGGCCCGGGATACCGGAGCTCGTGGAGCGCGATCTGGACATCGTCGGGCGTCTGGCCGCTGCTCTGAGCGACCGCGCCGGCTGGGGTCGCGGTCTCGGACTGAAGGAGCTGGCGCAGGGCTTCGCCGTCGCGCTGAGAGAGGAGTTGGACTTCCGGGTCGAGGCCCGCAACATGACCGCGGTGCGTCGGGCCGCCGAGCGTCGCGGTGATTCCAGCGTCGCCGTCCCCCTTCTGCACGGGCAGTTCAGTACGGAGCGCGTGCTCGTCATGAGCCGGGTCGAGGGCGCGTCGCTCGGCAAGGCGGTCCCCGACGACGAGCGGCACGGCACCCGGCTGGCCGAGACCCTGCTCACCGCGTTGCTCAACCAGATCATGCTCGACGGCGTCTTCCACGCGGATCCGCACCCCGGCAACATCCTCCTCCAGCCCGACGGCACGGTCGCCCTCCTCGACTTCGGATCGGTCGGCCGGATCGACGCCGGGCTGCGCGAGGCGATGGGCGGTCTCTTCCTGGCCGTCGACCGAGGCGATCCGCACGCGCTGCGCGAGGCACTCCTGGAGATCACCGACCGTCCGGACGAGGTCGACGAGCAGCGGCTGCTGCGCGCGCTCGGGCAGTTCAGCGCCCGTCATCTGGGGCACGGATCCGCGCCCGACGTGGAGATGTTCGGCGATCTGTTCCGGCTCGTGGCCGACTTCCGGCTGGCGGTTCCGCCGGAGATCGCGGCCGTGTTCCGGGCCCTGGCCACCCTGGAGGGCACGCTGGTCCGCCTCTCCCCCGGGTTCAACATGCTGGAGGCGTCGCGTACGTACGCATCGGGCCGGCTCACCGACCGGCTGGGACCGCAGAGCGCCCGTGACACCGCCCGGGACGAGCTGATCACTCTGCTGCCCGTGCTGCGACGGCTGCCCCGCCGCCTCGACCGCCTCGGCGGTGCGCTGGAGGAGGGACGGCTCGGGGTCAACGTACGGCTGTTCGCCGATCCCCGCGATCGGCGGGTCGTCGGCGAACTCGTGGGGCGGGTGGTGCACGCCCTCGTCGGGATCTTCCTCGGGTTCGCGGGGCTTCAACTCCTGGGGATGGAGGGCGGACCGCGCGTGAGCGAGAGTCTCGGACTGTACGGGCTGATGGGCTGCAACCTCATGGTCCTCTCCGCCTCCATCGTCCTCCGTACCGTCTTCGTCACCAGCCGGCCCATGGAGTGATCGGCTCTCCCGGCGGCGGGTGGGCGTTCGGGCGTTCGGGGGGACGCACGTCAGGGTGGAGGCCGGGGCCCGGGTGGGACTGGCCGGGAGCAGGGGCGTTGTACCCGGTGTCGGTGTCCCTGTGAGAAAAGGAAGCTCCTGTGACCTCTGTGGCCTTACCCGCTGTCGAGACCCTACTGCGGCGGACCCTCGGCGAGCGGCGCATGGGGCTCGTGGCATGGCGGTTGCTCGTGTTGCAGATCGCGCATCCCGTCGTCGCCGCCGGCATGGACCGGTACTCCACCTACCGCGCCCACCCGTGGCGGCGGATCGAGCACACCATGGAGAGCGGCAGCCGGCTGTTCTTCGCCGGGCCCGAGGAGCGGCGTCTGGAAGTGGCCCGCCTCCAGCGGACGCACCGGCGCATCCGTGGGACCGACGCGGCCGGGCGGGCGTTCAGCGCCGAGGATCCCGAGGTCCGCGGCTGGGTGATGGTGACGCTGTACGAGTCCATGACCGCCATGCGCGAGCTGTCCGGGGATCCGCTGTCACCCGCCGAACGCGACGCGCTGTACGCGGAGTTCCTGGACGTGTGTGCCGCCCTCGGGATTCCGGACGAGGTGCTCCCGGCGAGCGCCGCCGGTGTTCCGGCCTACGTCGAGCGGATCGTGCGGGAGGTCCTGGAGTACGGCCCCGAGGTCCGCGACCTGCTCCACGGGATGCTCCGCGAGGCGCCCGTCCCGCGTCGGCTGGGGCGGCTGGCACCCGCGTGGCCGTTGATGCGGGTGGTGATCGCCCGTGCGCTGGCCGCCCTCACGGTCAGCGATCTGCCTCCGGCCTGGCACGAGAGGTTCGGGACCTCGCGCGGCCCCGGGGGCGCCGCGCTGTCGTGGATCCTGCACCACGGGCTGCGCCACGCCATGGACCTGGCTCCCGACCGGGTGCGCTACCGGCGCCGGTCGGTGAGCGGTGCGCCCCCGCGGGTGGTGGTGCCCAGGGCCCGGAGCGGCGGCGATTCCCGTCCGGCCCGCCTGGAGGCGTTCTTCCGCCAGGTGCTGGACCAGACCGGCAACGGCCGCGTCGACTCCGCGGACCTCCAGGCCATGGTCCACACCATGTGCTGGCGGCTCGAACTGCCCGCCGAGCGGGAGGACGAGATCTACGCCGCGTTCGAGGACTGGTGGAGCCGGCTCCGGGAAGCGGCCGACACCGACGGCGACGGGGGCGTGGACTGCCACGAGTTCGTGTCCGCGATGCTGGCCGGGGTCGACCGTGACCCGGCCTACCTGGAGAAGGGCCTCGTACCCGCGGTGCGGGCGCTCTTCCGTGCCGCCGATACCGACGGCAGCGGCAGCCTGGGTGCCGACGAGTACAGGAAGCTGTTCGGGGGCCCCCGGGTACATCCGGCCGAACTCAACGACGGGTTCCGGCAGCTGGACGCGGACGGGGACGGGCTGGTCGATGAGACGGAGTTCGTCGCCGCGTTCTGCGATTTCTTCACCGCCCGCACCGACAGCACTGCCGCGGCGGGCCTGCTCGGCAGGGCCTGAAGCGCCACAGGGCCTGAAGCGCCAGGGACCGGGTCCGCGCCCGTAGGCCGTTCTTCACGGGGTAGGTGTCCGACGCGGTTTCAGGTGCGCTGGTGGGAAGCGTTCGTTGGTGGGAAGCGTTCCCGAGGGCGAGCCCGGTCCTGGCGGCCCCCGCCGGTTCCTTGGATTGGCTCTGCCGGAACGTGTAGATGGTGGTCGCGTCGCCCCGGGCTCAGATGGGCATGGCCGGGTTGCCGGGGGCGGCGTGATCGAACGCGGACCTGCCGTGGCCGTATCGGCCTCCCACGGCCCTCCCGCTTTGGTCGGCGCGGGAGGCCGTGTGGCGCACCGGTGTGCCACGGGTCCCGGATGAGGTGGGTGCCGCGTACGGTCGGGTTGTCGGTCTTGTCCTTCGATGCCGCCGGAACAGGAGCGTCCTGATGCGCCTTTACGCCCAGACTCGAGCACGTCGTTGCCGGCAGATCCTCGCCGACCTCGTCGCCGTGGTCGTGTTGGTGGTCGCGGTGAGGTTCGCGCTGGCCGTCCACGACGGGATCATGCTGCTGGCCGAGCCGGGGCGGAAGGTGGAGGACGCGGGCGGCAGTCTCGCCTCCGGTCTCGGCGATGCGGGCGAGGCGGCCTCGAACGTTCCCCTGGTCGGGGGCATCCTCAAGAAGCCGCTCCAGTCCGCCGCCGAGGCGAGCAACGGGCTCTCCGATGCCGGGCAGTCCATGCAGGACGCGGTGGGCCGCGTCGCCAACCTCACCGCATCCGCCCTGATCGTCACCTCGGTGCTGTTCGTACTGGCGCTCTGGCTCCCCCCACGGGTGCGCTGGATCCGGCGCAGCGCACTGGTCCAAGGCCTCCTCGACGCTCCCGGCGGTGCCGACCTGCTCGCCCTGCGCGCCCTGACCGGGCCCGTGAAGGGCCTCGCCTCGGTCCCCGTTCCACCGGGGGGCCTCGCCGATGCCTGGCGCCGGGGGGACGAACACGTCATCGGCGACCTGTCCCGGGTGGCCCTGAGGCAGGCCGGCCTGCGCCCCTGATCGCGCAACGGCGAGGTGTCAGCAGGTCGAATGGAACAGCCCTGCGACCCTTCGGCCTTCGCCGGCCAGTTCGTTGTACCGCTCCACGGCGGCCGGTGTGGCCTCGATGTGCACCTCGGCCCCGGCCTCCTGGAGCAGCAGCAGTGTCTGAGGGGCCGTGCCCAGGCGTAGGTCCATGCCGCGGCTGAGAACGATCACCTCGGCGCCACGCTCCAGCAGCTCGCGCACGTCCCCCGGCTGGATTCCGGGCTGATGCCGGGTGCCGTGCTCGGACCAGTCCCACGGCCGCCCCCCGCCCGGGTACAGCACGAAGTCCTTGGCCGGGGCGAGGCCCTCGACCTCCATCCGACCCCATTCCAAGGCGGTGACCCGGGGTGAAGCGGGCACCGGAGGGACGAAGACGCCGTGATCTGTCATGCACGCAGCATCTCACCCACCCGCCGCCGCTTCTTCGGATGCGGGCGCGTCTTCTCCGGGCCTCGCCGTGCCGTGCCATCCTTCGGCGACATCAAGGAGTTCGGCATCCGCGTGGTGGCGGGCGATCAGGTGGAGGCCGGCGGGCTCGCCGTTCGGTGTTCGTCCGGCGGGCAGGGTGATCGCGGGGTGGCCCGAGAGGTTGAAGGCCCAGGTCAGTGCCACGCTCATGCGTGATCCCGGGCCGTCGTGGCCGTGCGGGGGATGCGGCGTGGTGGGGGTGGCGATGAGGTCGGCCTCTTCGAAGGCCTCGCGCAGGGCCTGCGCGTTGGCCTGGATCAGGGCCTCGGTACTCCGGTCGGAGGTGCCGGCGCGCAGGGCGGTCCATGCCGGCGCCGGGTCGCGCAGCCGAACCTGGCGCCGCACGAGGCGGCACATGCCGGCGGATGCGATCCGGTGAAGGGCGCGGCGGGCTGTGTCCGCGATGGCCGGGTCGGTGTCGGCGTACCCCAGGGTGGGTGTCCAGGCGACCCTGGGCGTCCCGGTCGCCGGTGACGACGAGATGCTGCCGGGGGCGACGGCGCGGAGGTAGGCCGCGGCGTCCGCCGGGGTGCGGGTGAGCACGCCCGGGCTGTTCAGCCCGGCCCGGTCCCGGGCGGGCAGGACGCCGTTGGTGGGCTTGAAGCCGACGATGCCGCACCAGGCGGCGGGGATGCGTACGGATCCGGCTCCGTCGGATCCGCTGGCGAGCGGTACGAGACCGGCGGCGACCGCGGCTGCGGAGCCGGCCGACGATCCGCCCGGGGACCAGGTGGGATCGAGGGGGTTGAGGGTGGGGCCGCGGTCGGTGGAGCCGTACGTCTGGTAGGTGGTGCCGGCGCGCGGTACGGAGGTCGCCCCGATCGGCACGCAGCCCGCGGCGATCAGGCGCTGGTTCTGTACGGAGTCGGCGCCCTCGCTCACCTTGACCGCGATCGGCACGCCGGCCAGGGGCAGCGACGTCCCGCGGGCCACCGCGGTGTCGACCTCGGCGGCCAGGGCCCGGGCCGAGTCGGCCCAGAGCGCGGTGAAGGCGCGCAGGGCGCGGTCGCGCTCGGTGCTCACGGCCAACGCGATGTCGACGACCTCGCTCGCCTTGGCTTCGCCGTGGTTGACCAGATCGGCGATCTCGGTGGCGGAGAGAAGTGCGTACCGGTGCTCGTCGAGCATGCGGACCCTCCTGGTCTCGGGGTGGTGGCGCGTGATGTGCTGCGGCGCGTCAACGCCGCCGGTATCCATGGGACATGACTCGCCGGACGGATGACCGGCTGGGAGCCGCCGAGCGGGGCGAGAATCTGCACGGACACGTCCATCCCCGCTACCAGTGGGAGCCGCCCGAACTCCTCCACGGTCCGGTGTGGCGGTACGGGAAGGAGCGCACGGCCCCCGAACACCGCTTCGGGCCGCGGCACGAGGCCCTGCGGTCCGCCATCGCACATGCCTTGACCGCGGTGCTCGCCGAGGCATACGAAGGGTTCTGACCGGCGGGTTCCACCCGGCTGCGACCGGCCCTCACCCGCCCCCCGGCACCGCCAGGCCGAGCAGGCTCCCCGCGTCCTGCGTGAGCCGGGTCCGGGCGTTTTCGTCCCCGGCCAGGTGGTGCAGCAGCTGCTGCTGGAAGAGGCCGTCCAGCATCGCGTACGTCGCGGCCGGGGACGGGGCGATCCGCGCGCCCGACAGCTCCGCGTACCGGGTGACGATCCGCCAGATCATGTCCTGGAGCGTGGCGTCGATCTCCAGGACGTCCGCGCGGAACGACTCCTCGAACAGCGCCTGCGAGCGCAGGTCGTACCAGAGCCGGTGCATGGCCGCATCCTCGACCAGCGTCTCGGCGAGGCCCTCGGCGAACCCCTCGCGCAGCTCCCCCGCCGTGTCGCTGTCGGTGACGATCCGGTCGTAGCGGCGTACGCAGTCGGCCTTGTACTGCCGTACGCAGTAGGTGATCAGGTCGACCTTGTCGCGGAAGTAGTAGTGCAGCACGCCGTGCGAGAACGACGAGTTCTGGGCGATCTCTCGCAGGCTCGTGCGGGCGTACCCCAGCTCGGAGAGCGTCTGCAGCGCGGCACCGGCGAGCTCGCGGCGGCGTTCCTCGTACTTGTCGACCTGGCGGCGCGCGATGCGCTCGCCCTGCCGATCGACCGTGGTCATCGGGCCGCTTCCCCCCTCGGAACGAGCGTTCTGGCGTGGCAGTTTAGCGAATCCCGACTCCTTGACAACCGTCCAAGAAAATTTGGGCGACTGTCAAAGAATATCTTGACGACTGTCCAAAACCGGTCCTACGTTGTGCCGCGCATCACTTCCGACGTGAAGGGACAGGATTCATGGGGCAGTTGGACCTGACGGACAAGCGAGTACTCGTCACCGGAGGGGCACGAGGGCTGGGCGCCGGGATGGCGCGGGCGTTGGCGACGGCGGGGGCGTCCGTGATGCTGGGCGACGTACTGAAGGACGCCGTCGAGCAGACCGCCGTGGACATCGCCGCGGCCACCGGGGCGCGAGTGGCGTCGACCTCGATGGACGTGACCAGCGACGGCGACTGGGCGGCGGCCGTCGCCCACACCGTCGCCGAGTTCGGCGGCCTGGACGTGGTCGTCAACAACGCCGGCATCGAGGTGACCCAGCTCCTCGTCGACACCGACCCGGACGATATCCGCCGGATGCTCGACGTGAACATCATCGGCACCATGCTCGGCATCAAGCACGGGCTGCGCGCCATGCGCCGTGGCGGTACGGCCGGCGGGGACGGCGGGGACGGCGGGGACGGCGGGGCGATCGTCAACGTGGCCTCCGTCGCCGCGACCATCGCCTTCCCCGGCATCGCCGGGTACTCCGCCACCAAGTCCGCCGTCGACCGGCTCACCCGCGTCGCGGCCGCCGAGTCCGGCCGCCTCGGCTACGGCGTACGCGTCAACTGCGTGTACCCGGGCCTGGTCGCCACCGAGATGGGCACCAAGCTCGCCGTCGAGACCTCCCGGCTCGGCCTGTTCGACGGCCCCGAGGCCGCCGTCGAGGCGGTCGTGGCACTCACCCCCTCGGGGCGTCTCGGGGAGGTCGCGGACATGGCCGACGCCGTGGTCTTCCTGGCCTCGGACGCCTCCCGGTTCGTGAACGGCGCCGGCCTGTCGGTCGACGGCGGCATGGGCATGTGACGACGCCGGTGACGCGAACCACCCGCACGACCGGCGGCACTCCCGCCGCCGGTGACATCCGCGACGGCGACGGCAGCCGCGCGTCCACGCACACCCGAGTCGACGGGAGCACCGACATGACCGAGAACCGGCAGCCCTCCACCACCCCCAGGAAACCCGTCGTCGTCTACGGCGCCTCCGGCTACACCGGCCGCCTGATCTGCGAGTACCTGCGCGAGTACCGCGTCCCCTTCACAGCCGCCGGCCGCGACGCCAAGAAGGTCCAGGACGTCGTGGACAAGATCCCCGGCATCGAGACGGCCGACTACGAGGTCGTCGAGGTGGCCCACGACGTCGACGCGCTCACCGAGTTGTTCAGCGGAGCGAAGGTCGTGTGCTCGACGGTGGGCCCGTTCATCAAGTACGGCCCCGACACCGCCGAGGCCGCGCTGCGTGCCGGCTGCCACTTCCTGGACACCACCGGCGAGCAGGACTGGACGCTGCTGGCGCAGAAGGAGTACGGCCGCCGCTTCGCCGAAGCCGGACTGCTGCTGTCGCCCGGCATCGCGCAGATGTACACCACCGGTGAGATCGCCGCGAACATCGCCCTGGAAGCCGGTCCCGGCCTGGACACCCTCGACATGCTGGTGCTGTGGAAGGGCTTCCCCACCTACGCCTCCACCCAGACCATCTTCACGATCCTCAAGGCGGACTGGTACCACCTGGTCGACAACGAGTACGTCGCCTGGGACCACCAGGCCACCCGCGAGTGCGTGGTCCCCGGGCAGCACGGCACCGCGCTGACCGTGCCCTGGGGCGGCACCCTGCACCCCGTCTGGTTCAAGGACGACCCTCGGGTGGCGACCTGTACCGTCACCGGCGGCGTCATGGACCGCGCGGTGATGGACGGCGTGATCGCCACCACCGCGATGTTCGAGGAGCGGATCCGGCCCCTGGACCCCGCGGCCCAGGAGGCGGCCCTCTCCGAGATCGCGTCGGGGGTGCAGGCCGACATGCCGCCGCGCGAGAATCCCCGTGTCAACACGTCCGTCGACTCCGTGTACGCCTCCGGTCCGCTCGGCCGCGTCCACGTCGTACTGCACGGCAACTCCAACTACAAGCAGACGGGCCTGCTCCAGGCGTACGCCGCCTACTCGCTGCTCCAGCAGCCGCCGCGGCGCGCCGGTTTCGCCTCGGCCTGCCAGGCCTTCGGGCACCGCGAACTGCTCGGCGTACTGAAGAACTTCGGCCTGGTGATGGACCCGATCGTGACGGCGCACACGTGATGGCTCCGATGCCGCCGATGTCGCCGGTCGACCACCTGGACAAGGGGGCGTCGCTGGGTCCCGACGAGGTGTGCCTGAGCGGACCGGACCGCACCATGACCTACGGCGAGGTCCAGTCGCACGCGCACGCCGTCGCCAGGGCGCTGGCCCGCTCCGGCATCGAGCCGGGCGAGTCGGTCGCGATCCTGTCCCACAACGACGTCTCCGCGTTCGCGACGGTGTTCGGCATCGCCCGGCGCGGCGCGGTGTGGTGTCCCGTCAACCCGCGCAACACCGCCGACGAGACGCGGCGGTTGCTCGAACTCTTCGACTGCCGCGCCCTGGTCTTCCACCCCGCGTACGCCGCGCAGGTCGCCGAGATGGCCCCGCACCTGCCGGAGGTGACCACGTACGTCTGTCTGGACGACACCGTCGAGGGGTACGTGTCGCTGGAGCGTTGGACGGCGGTCGACGGGCCGGGCGGAGACGTGGACGCGGACGCCGCGCAGCCCCTGCCCGACGGCCTGGCGATGCTCGTCGGCACGGGCGGGACCACCGGAGCGCCCAAGGGGGTGATGCTGACCGCGGGGAACCTGGAGGCCATGACCGCGCTCACCCTGATGGGATACCCCTTCGATGGCCGCCCGACGTACCTCGCGCTCACGCCGCTCACCCACGCCGCCGGGGTGCTGTGCTTCCCGGTCCTCGCCCTCGGCGGGCGGATCGTCGTCATGGGAACGCCCGACGTGGGAGAGTTCCTGCGGCTGATCGAGACCGAGCGGGTCACCCACACGTTCCTGCCGCCCACCGTCGTCTACGGCATGCTCGACCACGAGCGGGCCGCCACGACGGACTACTCGTCGCTCCAGTGCTTCTGGTACGGAGCGGCGCCCATGTCCCCCACCCGGCTCGAAGAGGCCATCGAGCTGATGGGACCCGTGATGGGGCAGCTCTTCGGGCAGACCGAGGCGCCGATGATGATCGCGTCGATGCACCCGCGCGACCACGTGGACGCGGACGGCAAGGTCCTGGCGCGCAGGCTCTCGGCGGCGGGCCGGCCCGGCCCGCTGGTCACCGTGGCCGTGATGGACGACGAGGGCCGTACGGTTCCCACCGGTGGGCGCGGCGAGATCGTGGTGCGCGGCTCGCTGGTGATGGCCGGGTACTACAAGAACCCGGAGGCCACCGCCGAGGCGTCCCGATTCGGCTGGCACCACACCGGTGACATCGGCTTCGTGGACGAGGAGGGGTTCCTGCACGTCGTCGACCGGGCCAAGGACATGATCATCACGGGTGGTTTCAACGTGTACTCGGCAGAGGTCGAGCAGGCCCTGATGGAGCATCCCTCGATCGCCGACTGCGCGGTGGTGGGCCTGCCGGACGACAAGTGGGGCGAGCGCGTGACGGCGGTCCTCCAACTGCGGCCGGGAGCCGCGCTGGAGGCTGCCGAGGCGGTCGGTTTCGCCAAGGAGCGCATCGGCTCGGTCAAGGCGCCGAAGCAGGTGGAGATCTGGCCTGACCTGCCGCGCTCGAAGGTGGGCAAGGTGCTCAGGAGCGAGGTCAAGCGGCGCCTTTCCTGAACGGCCGCGATGGCCGCGATGGCCGCGCCGCATCGCGGCCATCGCGTCCCGCCGACGGGAATGCGACCGGGGTAGTGCGGGGGAGGCCAGCGGTCGTCTACCGTGAAGCGGTGGATCTGTCGGTGAGCTTCGAGCCCGTGGACGACTGCACCGCCGTGGTGGACGTGGGTGGCGAAATCGATGTGTACACGGCACCCGCTCTGCAGCGGGCACTGAACGAGGTGATCGATCTCGGTTACCACCGGTTGGTGGTGGACCTGCTGGACCTCGACTTCACCGACAGCACGGGCAAGATAGTGCTGGTCACCACCCTGAAGCGGACGCGAGAGTTCGGCGGAGGCCTGGTCCTGGTCATCGTGGAGCCCCGCAGGGTCCGGGAGTTCACCCAGGTCGGCCTGCACAAGGTCATGCCGATCCACACCACCGTGGAACGGGCCGTCGAGACGCTTCAGCGGCAAGCGTCCGAGGCCGAGCGGGAGCAGTGAGCCCGTGGACTTCTCGCTGCACGTCGAGCACCTCTCCGAGGAGGCGACCCTCGTGGTCGTGAGCGGCGAGCTGGACGTGTACGCAGCGGCCCCCTTCCGCAACACCGTGGTGGATCTCATACAACTCGGGCACTGCCGGCTGGTACTGGACCTCGACGGAGTCGACTTCCTGGACAGCACCAACCTGGGCGTGGTGGTCACCTCGCTGAAACGGACCTGGGACAGGGGCGGCGGCGTGGCACTGGTGATCACGAACCCCCACATGATGAAGCACTTCACCCTCACCGGACTGACCAGGGTCTTCACGATTCACGACACGGTTGCGCAAGCACTGGAGGCCCTCGCCCGGGAAGCCTGGGGCGTCGGCCGCCCCCGGTCCCTCTGAGAGGACGCCCGATCAGCGCGCCGCCCGCAGCAAGGTGGCCACCCATGACCGCAGTTCGCCCAGCAGCCTCAGCATGTGCTCGTCCCGCGACGGGAAGAAGAGGAGGACGAGCAGCGCGGGGAGGCTGGCCGTCGTGACCATCAGCAGAACCGAGAGCAGCAGAGCGGTGACGCAGACCGTCCGCAGGGTCGACGCGATGGCACCGGAACGCAGCGACAGCAGCAGGGTGGTGAGCACGGAGACCTCCCGATGAGTGGTCGGGTCCGTCGGTGACGGCCCGTGAGACCACCATCGGGCCGGGCCGGAACCGTACGACCAGAGGCGACCGGTGGCGACAGGAGCACCCCGCGGCACCCCGCCCCGGGAAGGCCCGCGACCGATGGCGACGAGAGGCGACGAGTGACGACGGGGCGGGAAACGGTGGGGCACGGAGACCCGGAGGCGGCCGGGCGGGGAAACGGGAGGGGGAAGCCGGCGGGGCCTCGGAACGCCGTCAAGCCGACCGTGCGCAGGCCTCGACCGCTGGCGGTGCCGAGACTGCGGCCGGGGCCGCTGCGCAGCCTCAAGCTGCGGCTGCACACCCTCTACATGGCCGCGGGGGCTCCCTCCGTGCTCGGGATCGCGGAGCGCGTGGCCGCCGACGACGCCCTGCCCGGTGCGCCGTCCAAGGACACCGTGCACCGGCTCCTCGGGGGTGCCCAGCTCGTCTCCCTGGAGGACACCGTCTCGGTCGCCGCCGTGCTCGCCGCGGCAGCGGGCGAAGACCCTTCGGTCGTCGACGCCGAGGTACGGGCCCTGTGGGTGCGGGCCGGGCAGGAGCGGGGCGCGGTACTGCGCCCGGCCGGCCGGTGGGACCCGCTGCGGCTCGGGGTGCACCCGGCGCCGGATTCCGACGGCAGTGCCGACGTCGACCTGCCCACGTACCTGGAACGCCCGCACGACATCACCCTGCGCGGCCGGCTCGCTCAAGCCTCGCGGTCCGGAGCCGCGGTGTTCGTCCTGCTGGTGGGGCGGTCGACGACCGGCAAGACGAGGTCGGTCTACGAGGCCGTACGGGAGGAACTCCCCGACTGGCCGGTGCTCGTTCCCGCCGATGCCGTCGAACTGGCCGAGTGGGCCGCGCAGGACGGTGTCGACGGCCGGACCGTCCTGTGGCTCGACGAGATCCAGCGCTTCCTGTCCGGGGCGGCCGGCGAGGAGGCGGCCCGCGCGCTGCTGCGGCTCCAGGACGAGGTCACGCCGCTGGCGGTGGTCGGCACGATCTGGCCCGAGCACCTTCGGCAGTTGACCGAGGGCTTCGACCGGTCCTCGGAGACCGGCAGCACGGCGGGGCACTACGTACGGGCCTTGCTGACCGGGCGTCATACGGTCATCCAGGTACCGGACACCCTGCCGGCGCGGCTGCCGGGGCTGGCCGGTGCCGCCGCCCGGGACCCGCGCGTGGCCGCGGCGCTGCGGGCCGCGGGTTCCAGTGGTCGGATGCTGCAACACCTCACGGCCGGTCCCGAGTTGGTACGACGCTGGGAGAGCGGCCCGGACCACTGGTTCGGTGCCGCCGAGCACGCCGTGCTGACGGCGGCCCTGGAGGCACGGCGACTGGGCCACGCCGGCGCGGTTCCGACACGGTTCCTGAACGAGGCGGCGGCCGCGTTCATGGATCCCGCGGCCCGGGCCACGGCCCGGCCCGACTGGTTCGCGACGGCGCTGGACTCGCTGGTCTCGGCGCACGGCTCCGGTCCGCCCGCGCTGGTGGCCGAACGGCACCGGCCGGGTGTCGGAGCCCCGGACGGGTACCGCCCTGACGACTACCTGGAACAGCACGTCCGCCGCGTCCGGGCGCACATCGTGCCGCCCGCCGGCTTCTGGGAGGCAGCCCGCTGGGCGCGGAGCGGGGACGACGCCCATGCGCTGGCGGCCGCCGCCGCGGACCGGCGCCGCTACGCGGTGGCCCTCCCCCTGTACCGGCGAGCGGTGGAGCTCGGCGCGGGGCGGGCCCGTGCGGCCTGGGCGGTGCTGCGGGAACTCACCGACGGACCGGAGGCGGCGCAGGAGGTCGCCGCCGGGGACGCCCGCGCCTGGGCGGCGCTGGGCGTGGCCCGGGAGGACCGGGAGGGGCCGGCCGCCGCGAGATCCGCGTACGAGCGGGCCGCAGAGCTGGGTGACACCTGGTCCTGGGCCGCTCTGGCGAGGCTCGCGGAGGGCCGCGACGGCTCCGGGAGCGAGGTCGCCGAGGCGGCCGGCGCGGCCGGTCACCTGCCGGTCTGGCGGGTGCTCGGCCGGATTCGGGAGGGGCGCGGGGACCGCTCGGGCGCGCGCATGGCCTTCGAACGGGCACTGGCGGTCGGGGATGCCTGGGGCGGGCTGGGCCTGGCCCGGCTCGCGGAGCGGACCGGCGCGAACGGGGAGGCGGTCCGCCACGCCGAACGGGCCGCCGCGGCCGGGGTGTCGGCCGCCTGGCCGCTTCTGGTGCGGTTGCGGTGGGAGGGCGACGACCGCTCCTCGGCGCTGCGGGCGGCGCGCCGCGGTGCCGGTTCGGGTGACGCGGAAGGGTGGGCGGTGCTCGCCCGGCTGCGGGCCGGTGACGGGGACCTCGCGGGCGCGGAAGCCGCGTACCTGGAGGCCGCTGACCTGGGCATGTCGTCCGCATGGCGCGAACTGGCCCTGCTGGCCGCGCGGGCGGAGGACCGCCCCGCCGCGGAGAGGTGGGCCGCGAGGGCCGCCTGCGACGGAGACGGTGACGCGTGGACGGCCCTCGCCGAGATGCGGCAGTCACGGGGCGACGCGGCGGGCGCCGACCACGCCGCCCGGGAGGCGGCGCGCGCGGGCAGCGTCGAGGCGTGGACCAGGCTGGCCCGTACCCGCGAGCTGGGCGGCGATCCGGGCTCCGCGGAGTCGGCCGCCGACCGCGCCGCCGAACACGGCTCACCGCTGGCCTGGGCCGCGCTGTCGCGCATCCGCGAGCGGGCCGGGGACCGTACCGGATCCCGCCGGGCCGTGCACCACGCCGCCCGGCTCGGCGCGGTCGACTCCTGGACGGCGTTGGGCCTGGTGCGTGAGGACCGCGGCGACACGGAAGGCGCCGAGCGCGCGTACCGGCGGGGCGCCGAGGCCGGGGACACGGCCGCGCTGACGGCGCTCGGAGCGCTGCTCGCCGCGGCCGGCCGGACGGCCGAGGCGCGGAAGACCTACCTCGACGCGGTGGACGCGGGCCGCGTCGAGGCCTGGGAGGGACTGCTGGCACTGGTCACCGCGCCGGCGCCGCGCCCGGCGGGGGGCCGCTTGACCGCCCGCCTCCGCCACACCGGCCTGCCGGTGCGCAGGGACTCGGAGGAGGATTCCGCCCGCGTGCACGCCGACACGGGCGGTCCGTGGACGTGACAGCGCTTCCCGGCCGACCCGCGACTCGGACACCGGCGCGCGTCGCCTTCGAACGGGCAGTCATCGCTGCCCCCGTCGGCACCGACCCCGGCAGCCGCGGGAATCGGCCGTGCGGCCCCGACCACGATCACCCCCTCGCACGGAGCGACTCCTTCGGAGGGCGTTCGCGCAGGGCCCCGTAGGCGAGGAAGTAGGCCGGCAGTCGGTTCAGCCACCGCGACTCGGTGATGAGCCCGGTGAGCCGCTCGGCCCGCCGGGGATCGCCGAACGCGACTCGGCCGTCCAGCAGCGGTTCGATGACCTGGGTGTGGGCGAGGCGTTGGAGGCCCTGGGTCGCCACCGTCGTGGGCAGGCGGCGGTGCTGTACGCGGCGTACGTCCCGGAGTCCGACGGTGCCCTCACGGAGCGGGCGGACCAGGTGGCGGGCCGCGGCCACGGCGTCCTGCACGGCGAGGTTGATGCCGATGCCGAACACCGGCGACATGGCGTGCGCGGCGTCGCCGATGCACAACAGCCCCGGGCGGTGCCATCGGCGCAGCCGGTCGAGCCGTACGTCGAGCAGTTTGACCTCGTCCCAGGAGGCGAGGGCGTGGGCCCGGTCGGCGAGCCAGGGAGCCGCTTCCGCGAACCGGGTGTTGAAGCGCTCCAGGCCCTCGGCGCGACGTTGGGCGTCTGTTCCCTTGGGAATGAGCGCCGCGCACTGCCAGTAGTCGCCGCGGTCGATGAGAGCGGTGAAGAACCGGTCTCCCAGGCCTCCCACGAGGCCGCTCGGGTCCTCCTCACGGCGTGGCAGCCTGAACCACCAGGCGTCCATGGGGCAGGGGAAGCCCTCCAGCCCGAGTTCCGGCAGATCCCGTGCCGGCGAACCCCGTCCGTCGCAGGCCACGGTCAGGGAGGCGCGGAGCTCGCCCTCCGAACCGTCGGCCGTGCGGTACCGCACGCCTGTGACCCGCCCGCGCTCGATCAGGAAGGACGTCGCCTCGGTGTTCATCCGCAGCCTGAAGGAAGGTTCGCGGCCCGCCTCGTCGGCGAGCAGGTCGAGCAGGTCCCACTGCGGCACCATCGCGATGTAGTTGTACTTCCCGTGGAGCGCCCCGATGTTCCCCACCGTGATGAGGGAGCGGTCCGGGCCGATGGGCAGCTGTACCGAGGTCACCCGCCGCTGCGGCAGCGAGGCGAACCTCTCCGCGAGGCCGATGTCGTCCAGCAGGGACAGGGTGGAGGGGTGCACGGTGTCGCCGCGGAAGTCGCGCAGGAAGTCGCCGTGTTTCTCCAGTACGGTCACCTCGACCCCGGCGCGGGCCAGCAGCAGGGCCAGCACCATGCCCGCGGGCCCGCCCCCCACCACACAGCAGCCCGTACGCTCCACGGCAACCACTCCCTCTCGCCGGCATCGGGTAGGCCTCACAGGACGTATACCGCACCGGCGGTGGCGGGGACGGTAGCCCGGGCGCCGCGCCGCGTGCCCGGGCGCGGGGACCCGGCCGGTCAGGCGAGAGCGGGGCCGGCGAGGTCGAGCGCGAGCAGGTTCCCCCAGTCGTTGGTGAACACGGCGCTCGTGCCTTCGTAGCGCACCCCGACGAAAGGGTTGGAGTGGAACATCACGGCGATCCACCGCATGGAGCCGTCGGCGTCGAGGCGGGCGAGGTAGCCGATGTTGCCCATGCCGCCGCCCCCGCCGGACATCCTCCCGGAGCCGTCCGGCAGCGGACTCTCGAAATTGGTGTCCACCTGTTCGACGCCGTGCTCCTCGATGGCCAGGGCCACGTCGAACGGCGCTCCCGTGCGGAAGGGAATCGGCTGCCCGGCATCGGGGTGGTAGGCCCCCGGACCGTCGACGTGCAGGTCCACGGCGGTGTCGTCCGGGCGGTACAGCCCGTCGCGCAGTGGCATCTCTCCGGCCCGCCAGAGTTCTCCGACCGTCCCCACGACCCCTCCCGGCCTCGGCTGCCGCACGCGCCGGATCCGTGGTCCGGCCGTGCGCGGAGGGCAGAGATTACCTTCCGGGTACAGGTGTCCGGGGCCTGGGTCCACCCCCGCCGGACAGTTGGCATACTTCGCTCCCGTGGACCAGTTGATCGCAGCAGACCCGACCCGGATCGGCCCGTACCGTTTGATCGCCCGGCTGGGCGAGGGCGGCATGGGTCTGGTCTATCTGGGCCGTTCCGAGGGCGGGCGCACCGTCGCCGTGAAGGTCGTACAGGCCGAGCACGCCGGGCACCCCGAGTTCCGCCGGCGCTTCGCCCGTGAAGTGGCCGCCGCCCGGCGGGTGGGCGGGGACTGGACGGCCGCCGTGCTCGACGCGGACCCGGAGGCCGCCGTGCCCTGGGTGGCGACGCAGTACATCCCGGGACCGGACCTGCGCACCGTGGTCGCCGAGGACTTCGGGCCTCTGCCCGAGTACTCGGTGCACACCCTCGCCAACCGGCTCGCCGTCGCACTGCAGGCCGTGCACGGGGCGGGACTGATCCACCGTGACCTGAAGCCGTCCAACGTGCTCGTCACCGTCGACGGCCCCCGCGTCATCGACTTCGGCATCGCGCGCGCGATGGACAGCCTCACCGGGGACAGCCTGCACACCCGTACCGGCATGCTGATCGGCTCCCCCGGCTTCATGTCTCCCGAACAGGTCCGCGGCCGCGAACTCACCCCCGCCAGCGACGTCTTCTGCCTCGGCGCGGTCCTCGTGTACGCCTCCACCGGCCGGCTGCTGTTCGGCGCCACCGACTCCGGGCTGAACGCCCACCTCTTCCGGGTCGCCGAGGAGGAACCGGACCTCACCGGCGTGCCGCAGCCGCTGACCGATCTCGTACGCGACTGCCTGGAGAAGGACCCGGCCGCCCGGCCCACCCCCGGGGAGATCGCGGACCGGACCGCGGTGGAACAGGCCGGGGAGTGGCTGCCCGGCACCGTGCTGGCACAACTCGGCCGTCGCGCGGCCCGGTTGCTGGACTGGGCCCCCGAGACGCCCGCCGCGGAACCGGCCGCGGAGGCCTCCGCGGAGCCTTCCGCGCGGCCGGACCCCCGCGTCCCCTCCGTCCCGCGCCAGCACCGGCCGGTGTCGACGCCTCCCCCGTACGCGCCCACGACCCCGGTGTCGGCGCCCCTGGTCCCCGCGGAGGGCTTCGGGCCGCCCCCGGCCGCCCTCCCGGACCCCGTGGCCCCGCACCCCAGGCGCTGGTGGGGCCTGGGGGTGGTCGTCCTGACGCAGCTGATGGTGCTGCTCGACGTGATGGGCTTCAGCACGGCCCTGCCGTACGTCCAGTCCGATCTCGGCTTCGCGAGCGACGGCTTCAGCCCGCTCACCGCCTACACCCTCGCCTTCGGCGGGCTGCTGCTCCTCGGCGGGCGGATCTGCGACCTCCTCGGGGCCAAGCGGGCCCTGCTCATCGGACTGGGCGGCTTCGCGCTGGCGTCCGTGCTCTGCGGTGCGGCCGGCGGCCCCGTCCTGCTGAACACGGCGCGCGCCCTGCAGGGTGCCTTCGCCGCCCTGCTGACTCCGTCCGCGCTGTCCCTGGTGTCCACCGGGTTCACCGACCCGAGGGAACGCGCCCGGGCCTTCGGGATCTACGGGGCCGTCGCGGCCGGCGGCGGGGCCCTCGCGCTGCTCGCGAGCGGCTGGCTCACCGAGTTGGCGTCCTGGCGCGTGTCGCAGTACCTCGCCCTGCCTCTCGCCGCCATCGCGGCGACCGGGGCGGCCACCCTGCTGCCGGGCCGCCCGTCCGGCGCCCGCACCCGCTCCGACCGGCTCGGCGTGCTCCTCGGTTCCGCCGGACTCGCCGCCCTGATCTGCGGCCTGAACGAGGCCGGGCAGCTCGGCTGGACCACGCCCCCGGCCCTGGGCTTCATCGCGGCGGGCGTCCTCCTCACCGCGGCCTTCCTGCGGCGGCGGGCCACGGCCATCGGTGACCGCAACCATCTCGGCAGCGTCCTCGCGATGCTCCTGATCGGCATCGGGTTCCTGGCAGTGATCCCCTCGCTCGTCCTCTTCATGCAGTACTTCTTCGGGTACGCCCCGGGCCGGATCGGCGTGATGCTCCTGCCGCTGGCTGCCGCGGCCGTCATCGCCGCCACGCAGGTCTCGGGGCGCCTGCAGCACCGCACCGCGCCCCGCGTGCTGATCGTGTCGGGCCTGGTGACCGCCTCGGTCGGGCTGCTGATCCTCGCTCTCGTCGACTCCGACAGCGCGTACGGCGCCCATCTGGTGCCCGGAATGATCCTCGCCGGGTTCGGCAGCGGCCTGGCCGCCGGGCCGCTCTTCTCCACCGCCACCGCCGGCGTCGCCCCGCAGCACTCCGGTGTGGCCTCGGCGATCGTCGCCACGGCCCGGGAGCTGGGCGAGGCGCTCGGTTCCGCGCTGCTCGTCAGCCTCATCAGCGCCCGTCTGGCCGCCTCGTCCGAGGACAACCGGTCCGAGGAGATTCTGCACGGCTACACCGACAGCCTCTGGTGGGGGGCGGGCGCCCTGCTGCTGGCGGCGCTCGTCGCCGGCCTGCTGATCAGGGCCCGGGCGCCGAGGGCGGACGACGTCAACGCGGTCTGAGCGGCCCCGGTTCAACCGGTTCGACCCGTTCGGCCCGTTCGGCCCGTTCGACCGTCAGGGTGGCGGGCGCCTCCGCCGGCCGGTCGGGCAGAAGGAGGGGCCTGCGGCCCGGGGTGATGCTGCCGAGGACGCGCGGGCCCGCGGCCCCCGTGCACCGCGGCAGGTTGCCCGCCAGGCCGTGCAGGGTGAGCCAGCCCAGTACCGCGAAGGCGTACGCCTCCTTGGCGGCGCTGGGCAGCCCGAGCGCGTCCGAGGCGCGCAGCCGTACCGAGGCGCCGAGTTCCTGCCGGAGTGCGGCCATCAGGGCCGGGTTGCGGGTACCGCCCCCGGAGGCCAGTACCTCCGTGACGCCGAACGGGCGCAGCGCGTCGGCGATCGTACGGGCCGTGAGCCGGGTGAGGGTGGCCAGTACGTCGGGGGCGGGGAGCGGGCCGACCGCGTCCAGGGCCGTCCGCAGGTAGCCGGAGTGGAACAGCTCCCGGCCGGTGGTCTTGGGCGCGGGCAGCACGTAGTACGGCTCGGCGAGCAACCGGTCGAGCAGCGGCCGGTGGACGGTACCGCGTGCCGCGAGGCGGCCGTCGGTGTCGTGGTCGAGCCGTCCGGCGGTGAAGTGGCGGGCCGCGGCGTCGAGGAGGGCGTTGCCGGGCCCCGAGTCGAAGGCGGCCGGGGTGCCGTCGGGGGTGAGGACGGTGGCGTTGGCGATGCCGCCGACGTTCAGCGCGGCCGGGACGCCCGGGCGTCCGCTCAGCAGCATGCGGTCGATCAGTCCGACGAGGGGTGCCCCCTGCCCGCCGGCGGCGACGTCCCGGGTCCGGAAGCCGGAGACGACGGGAAGTCCGGTCGCCTCCGCGATCCACGCGGGTTCGCCGAGTTGCAAAGTGCCGTGCACGCGGCCGCCGTCCGCCCAGTGGAAGACGGTCTGGCCGTGGGAGGCGACCAGTTCGGCCCGCCCCGCGCAGAGCTCGCGATCGGCCCGGACGGCGAGCCGGGCGAAGGCCTGCCCGATGCGGGTGTCGAGGCGGCACACGTCGGCGAGGGTGGTGCGGCCCGGCGGCAGCGCCGTCGCGAGCGCGTGGCGCAGCTCGTCGTCGTACGGTTCGCTGACCATGCCGAGCGGGGTCAGGCGCAGTGCTGTGCCGTCGTGGGTGATGCGGGCGGCCGCGGCGTCGACGGCGTCGCAGGAGGTGCCGGACATCAGGCCGATGACGGTGGTGTGCGCCGCCCGTGGTGGGGGCGGGTCCGTATGCGGGGTCATCTCAGGGGCCTCAGGTGGTCGTCGGGGCGCAGGGTGAGCAGGGCGGGTACGGCGAGTGCGCAGGCGCCTGCCGCGTAGAGGGCGGGGACGTCCGGGTTGCCGGTGGCCCGAACGAGCGCGGTGACGATCAGGCCCGCGCAGCCGGAGAAGACGGCATTGGAGAGTGCGTAGGCCAGGCCGAGTCCGGTGCTGCGCACACGGGTCGGGAACATCTCCGCGAGCAGGGCGGGGCCGGGCCCGGCCAGCAGTCCGATCATCGCGCCGGATGCCGCCAGCAGTGCCGCTTTCGTGGCGACGGAGGTGCCGGGGTCGCGCAGCAGGTGTGTGAGCGGCAGGGCGGTCAGGACGACGAGGAGGCTGCCGGTGAGCATGACGGCCCGTCGGCCCACGCGGTCGCTGAGCGCACCGGCGGGGAGGATCGCGGCGGCGAATCCGAGGTTGGCGACGAAGGCGGCGGCCAGGGCCTGCCGGAAGGTCGTACCGAGGGTGTCCTGGAGGTACGAGGGCATGACGACGAGGAAGGTGTACCCGGCCGCGGACCAGCCCATGATCCGCCCGACCCCGAGCACGACGGCGACCGGCATCTCCGCCGGAGCCCGGGCCGGGGCAGGGGCCGCAGCCGCAGCCGGAGCCGGGCAGTCGGCCGGGGCGGGGTGTCCCGGGGTGCGTGGCGGTGGGGCGGTTTCCGGCAGGCGCAGGCGGAGCCACAGGGCCACGGCGCCCAGCGGCAGGGCCGGCAGGAAGGCAACGCGCCAGCCCCACGCGTACAGGGCGCTCTCGGAGAGCAGGGTCGCCAGTCCTGCGGCGAGACCCGCGCCCGTCAGGAGGCCGAGGGCGACGGTGAACGACTGCCAGGCACCGTGGCGGCCACGCCGCCCGGGCGGTGCGGTCTCGGTCAGCAGGCTCACGGCGCCACCGAACTCGCCTCCGGCGGAGAGGCCTTGCAGGCAGCGCAGCAGGGTGAGCAGCCAGGGCGCGAGGGCGCCGACGGCCGAGTACGCGGGCAATACCCCGATCAGGGCGGTCGCACCCGTCATCAGGGAGACGGCGAGGACGAGCGCCGGCCGCCGGCCCGCCCGGTCCGCGAGCCGACCGAAGAGCAGGGCGCCCAGGGGGCGGAAGAAGAAGGCGATGGCGAAGGCGGCGTAGGCCGCGATGAGCGCCTGTCCCCGGTCGCCGCCGTCGGGGGTGAAGAAGCGGGCGGCGATGACGGTGGCGAAGGACCCGTAGACGCCGAACTCGTACCACTCCACGAAGTTGCCGACGGATCCGGCGACGAGGGCGTGCCGGACGGTCGGCGGTCGGACGGGCACGGGCGCCGCGGCGGACACCGCGGGCCTGCTCTTCGGGCGGAAAGCGGGACGGGCCACGGTGGCTGGCTGCCCGGGCGGGGTACCCGCGATGCCCGGCGCCGCCGGATTTCAGCGGATCGGCCGCACCCCGGGGCTCACGCGCACCGAGCCCCGCCCGACCCGGTCACGGGTTCCCCTGCCCGCCGGACAGGCCCTGGCGCCGGCCGGAGCCGGTGATCGCGCGCAGTGCCGTGCGCGCGGCGTCGCACAGTTCGTCGTCCTCCGGTACCGAGCGCCATGTGCCGTGGCCGACCGGCCGCTCGTCGGCGTCGAGGAACGCCGTCAGGACGGGCTCGGCGGGGGCTGCGGGCGGGCCGATCTCGGCCAGGAGCTTCACCGTTTCGGTGACCGCCCGATAGGCGCCGCCACGCTCGGCGAACGGGGCGATGGCCCGGACCAGGACGGGGACGATCTCGTCGGCCCGTCCGGTGATCTTCCACAGCGCCTCGGAAACCCGGAGCGGCAGCCACCCTTCCTCGTGCACCGGGAGGAGTGCGCGCAGCCGCTCGACGTACGGGGCGCCCGCCGGCCCCAGTTCCCCCAGCAGGGTGGCGGTGTTGTCCTGCCCGTACGGCTCGCCGAGTTGCGGAAGCAGCAGCGCGAGCGCGGGCTCCCGGTCGCCGGTCAGCCGCCCGTACGCGAGCGCGAGGGCACTCGGTGCGAACGACTGGCCCTCGGGCGGGGCGTCCAGCAATGCGCGCAGCCTCCGGCGGGGCAGGGCCTGCGCCGCGGCCGGCCCGATCGCGGCGAGGGCGTCCAGCGCCCACACCGCACTGTCGGTGTCCAGGAGCGTGGTCAGTTCCGGGATCGCCGGGGCGGATGCCGCGCCCCACGATCGCAGTAGTTGGCAAAGCGCCCGACGCTCGTCAAGGGTGGAGGCGGCGGCGAGCCGGGCTCGCAGCGGGGGCAGCAGCAGCCCGGCGTGGGCGCCGAGCCCTCCGGCGGTCTCGGTCAGGCTGAGGTCGTACGTCCACCAGCCGTCGGCATGGACCGGGTTGTACGCGAATCCGAGCCGCTCCCCCGACAGGCGCCGCACCAGCGCGGGTACGCACCGCGCGTCGCCGAGCCGGGACAGCGCCCAGACGGCGTGGCTGCGAGCGGGCGCGGACGGCTCGGCGTCGTCGCTCAGCATGGCCGCCAGCGAGTCCGCCCAGGGGCGGGCGGCGTGCCCGCACATGCCGAGGACGCGGGCGGCGAAGAGCCGGTTGTCGGGGTCGGGGTCGCGGTCCGGGTGGGACAGGAGGCGGGCCACGGCCGGTAGCAGCAGCGGTACCGCGGAACGCCGGCGGCTGAGCAGCCCGGCGGCGGCCTGGAGCGCGCCCGCGCGCACGGAGGGGTCCGTGTGCGCGAGCAGTCTCCTGGTCGCCTCCGCCCGTACGGCGTCCGCCGGGTCGTCTCCCAGCAGTCCGATGGCCCAGATCGTCGTGCTTTTGACCGCGGCGCCCCCCGTTGACCGGCTGGGGGCCCACGTGGCCGGTTCGCTGCCGAACAGCACCTCGGTCACCGCCTGCGCACACCCGTCGTCGTCCTGCCCCGGTAGGGCGCGGCGCAGTGCCTTGACGGCTGCGAGACGGGTGGCGGGTTCGGCATCGCGCACGAGCTGTCGCAGCCAGTCGAGGGAGCCGTCGCGCTGTGCTTCGGCGCTCGGGACCAACGAGCCGACCGCAGCGATGAGTCGGGGCCTCGCCTCGCCTTCCGGCTCCACGGTCCACCGTGCCCGCAGCGCCGCGATCACTTCGTCGGCGCGGTGATGGGCCTCGGCGAGGGCGTCCGCGACGGCCTCGCGGGTCGCGGCCGCGGGGTCGTCGAGCAGCGGCAGCAGGTCCGTGACCGCCTGGTCCCAGGCGGCCGGCCAGGTCGGGGTGACGAAGCGGGGCGCCGCGGTGTTCGCCGAGTAGGCCAAGGCCCCGACGAGCTCCAGCAGTTCACGACGGACGACCGGATCGACGGCCGGATCCGCCGCGGCCTCGAGTACGTACGGGAGGGCCGCCGGGGCCGAGGATTCGATGCAGCCGCCCTGGTGGTGGACGTGGCTGAACAGTTCCTCGGCCGCTTCAGCCGCCTTCTCCGGCCGGTACAGGTTCCGCAGCATTCCGGGTACGTCCCCGGCCGCCCCGTAGGCGTGCTCCAGAGCCGCCCAGTGGATGGCGTCGAGCCCTGCGAGAGCGTCGCTCATCAAGTGCCCCTCCTCGACCTGCGTCAGCCCGCGCGCGACCACCGTGTGCCGCCTCCGCCTCCGTGCGGTGCAGGCGGGCGAGGGCTGCGGCCGGTTCACCGGAAGGGCGTGCGGTCACACCGGCGCATTCTTCCGGACCCGGCTCCCGCCCCGATGGGCGGCCCCACCGATCACGGGACACGGACCGCGCTGCGGTTCGCGGCGGAAGGATTCGCAGTCGTCGACCTCGAACCGGGCGCGGGCGCCGCATCGCCGTCCGGAGCGGTCGCCCGACCGTACCTGGCGAGCTTCACCGCGCAGGGCGGCTCGACCGTGGCCCGCAGCGGGACCGACACCCTGCGCCTCGTGGACGGCCTGATCACCGAGGTGTGGTCGGTGTCCTCGGGCGCCGCCGGCCGCACCTTCCACCGGTAGCGGACCGAGGGCGATCGTGGGGCGGCCGGTAACGTCACGTGCCTGGGACGGCTCTTCGAAGGGGTGCGGCATGGGGGATACGGGAGCGGACGGCGTTGCGGCGGAGGGGCTTGAGGGGTTCCGGCGGGAGCTGACCGGCTACTGCTACCGGATGTTGGGGTCGTACGCCGAGGCCGAGGACGCCGTACAGGAGACGCTGGTCCGCGCGTGGCGCGGCATCGACCGATTCGAGGGGCGGTCGACGCTGCGGTCGTGGGTGTACCGGATCGCCACCAACGTCTGTATGGATGCTCTCGCCTCCGGAAAACGGCGGGCGCTGCCGATGGATCTGTCGGGTCCGAGTGAGGGCGGCACGCCGCCCGCGCCCGTGGAGGACTCCGTGCTGTGGGTGGAGCCCTGCCCCGGTGGCGATCCGGAGACGGCCGCGACGACGGGCGAGTCCGTGCGGCTGGCGTTCGTCGCGGCGCTGCAGCACCTGCCGCCGCGGCAGCGGGCCACTGTGATCCTGCGGGACGTCCTGGGGTTCTCGGCCCTGGAGGTCGCCGACCTGCACGGCTCCACCGTCGCCTCAGCGAACAGCGCACTGCAGCGAGCCCGCGCCACACTGGCCGACCGCCGCGGGGCGACGGACGTGGCCGCCGGCCGGACCTCCGACGGCGGGGTCCGCCGGGTGCTCGCCGAACGGTACGCCGCGGCGTTCTCCCGTCACGACATGGAGGAGTTGAACATGCTCCTCCACGTCGACGCCACCCTGTGCCTGCCCCCGTACGCGAAGTGGATGCGCGGCATCCCCGACATCCGGGCCTGGCTCGCCGGCCCCGCGATCGGTTGCCGCGGCTCACGCCTGGTGCCGACCACGGCGAACGGCTCCCCCGCCTTCGGCCAGTACCGCCCTCACCCGGACGGCGGCACCGGGTACGTGCCCTGGGCGCTTCAAGTCGTCGAGTTCTCCGGCGACCGGATCTCCGGCATCACGGCCTTCCGCGACACAGACCGGCTCTTCCCGCTGTTCGGCCTGCCGGACCGGCTGGGCGAGGACCTCGGGCTCGACGTTCCCGGCTGACCACGAGCGAGCTCCGGGCCTCCTGTCAGGTGTGGACGCGGCTGTTGGCGCCGTCGTGGGCGTCGGCGTGCTCGTCGTCGAACCAGTAGTCCCCGGCTGCCAGGTAACGGAACGAATGCCCGCCGTGGTTGGGCAGCGCGACCGTGGCGGCCCGGGTGCCGTCGCCCCGGGAGGTGAGGGGGTGCGCGGCGGGGTTCCAGTGGTTGAAGTCCCCCACCACGCTGACCGGGCCGACCGGGGTGTCCTCGGGGAGGACGAAGGTGACCTGGGTACGGCCCTTGAGCGGTTTGCGTTCGAGCATCGAAACTCCCGGCGGTGAAGCGGGACAGAGGAACCCGCACCCTCGCACAGGCATCACCGCTCCATCCCCGTACACACCGCCGACAGCCCTGCCGTCACCCGCCTGGCCGCCGGATGCCCGCCGTCTCCTCGGTCTCGGGCTCGTTCTCGGGAGCGCCCTCGGTCTCGGGCTCCCAGCGCAGCAGATCGCCCGGCTGGCACTCCAACACCTCGCACAGCGCCGCGAGCGTCGCGAAGCGCACCGCCTTGGCGCGGCCGTTCTTGAGTACCGCCAGGTTGGCGGGCGTGATCCCCACGCGGTCCGCGAGCTCGCCCACGGACATCTTCCGCCGGGCCAGCATCACGTCGATGTCGACGGCGATCGGCATCAGATCACCTCGTCCAATTCGGCCTGCATCTGCGTCGCTTCGACATCGCGCGCGACGGCCTGGGCGAGCAGCATCCGCAGGACGAGCACGATGAGCGCGACCCCCAGGATGGCCAAGCCGACCCCGCCCATGATGACGGTGACGCCCGGGTCTTCCCGCTGGCCGGGCGCGTTGATGGCCGTGACCGCGAACCACAGGAGCGCGGCCGCCACGATCGCGCCGATCACGCCGTCCACGTAGCGGAAGGCCGCGTGGGAGAACACGGTCCCGCGTCGCACCATCGTCACCAGCCGCCATACGCAGACACCGGCGACCTGGGCCGACATCATGCCCAGGATCGTCACCACGCGCAGCGGCGTCAGCGGGATGGACCCGTCCTCCGGGTCGCTCCCGCTGACCAACGTCCAGACCATCAACACCTGCACGAACACGGTGCCGGTGAGCACCACCGCCAGCACGGCGCGCAGCGCGCCCACCGTCAGCTTCCCCATGACCTGACCCAGCCTTCCATCGAGTTACGATGTGAATCTATCGAATTTCGATAGATGGGGCAAGGGATCGGTCGCACGGCAGGGCCGCCCAGGCGGCGGTCAGGCGGGTGACCAATTCCCTCGCCGTCTCCGGGGTGAAGGAGAAGGGCAGGCGGAGGAAGTCGTCGTGCGCCCCGGTGGTGTCCATGGTGTCGCCGGGGATGACCTCGGCGCCGTGACGCAGGGCCAGCTGGGCATAGCCGTGGGCGTCGGCGCCCGGGGGGAGCCTGATCCACAGTGCGGAGCCGCCCTTCGGGGGCTGCCAGCGCCAGTCAGGGAGGTGCTCGCCCAGGAGCCGGGTCATCGTCGCGAGCCGTTCCCGGCGCAGGCGTTCGCGTTCGGGTGCGAGGGCGGCGAGCCCGGGCAGCAAGCGCGCGGCCAGGGCCTGGTCCAGCAGTGGACTGCCGAGGTCTTCGAGCGCCTTGAGCCGGGCCAGGGGTTCGACGGCCTCGCGGGGCCCGCGGATCCAGCCGATGCGCAGCCCGCCCCAGACCGCCTTGGTCAGCGAGCCCACCGTCAGGACGGTTCCCCCGGCGGGGTGCGCGGCGATCGGCGGCGGGGCCTGCCCTGGGGCCAGGGCCGCCGCGTGCGCGCTGTCCTCTACGACGAGGACGCCGTGTGCGGCGGCGAGCTGGGCCACCCGGCGGCGGCGCCCCGCGGACATCAGGATGCCGGTGGGGTTCTGGAAGGTCGGCGTGACGTACAGCAACGCGGGCGTGTGGGTGGAGAGTTCGGCGGCGAGGCGGTCGATCCGCACGCCGTCGGCGTCGAGCTCGACGCCGACCGGCCGGGCTCCGGCCGCCCGCAGCACGTCCAGACAGCCGGGCCAGCCGGGGGACTCCACGATCGCGGTCGATCCCCGCCCGAGGTGCAGCCGGGCGATCAGGGCGACCCCCTGTGTGGCCCCGGTGGTCACCACGACCTGTTCGGGCAGGGTCGGCAGGCCATGGGCGCTGTGGTGGTCGGCGATCGCCGTGCGCAGTGCGGGCAGGCCGGCCGGGTGGTAGCCGGCGTCCCGCACCAGGTCGGGCAGGTCCTCACGGACGAGGTCGCACAGTGCCCCCGCCAGGTCCGGGCCACCGCCCTCGGCCGCCCGGCCGAGCGAGATGAGGTCCGGCGGCTGCGCCACCAGCCGTTGGATCAGCGCGGTGGCCCGGCCGGCGCGCACCCGCCCGTCCACCGGGTTCCTCCGGGCGGCGGCCGCCGCGGTCACCCGGGTGCCGCTCCCCCGGCGGGTCTCGGCCAGGCCCGCGGCGCGCAACTCGTCGTAGGCGGCGACCACGGTCGCCCGGCTGACCGACAACGCGTCGGCCAGCCTCCGCTCGGACGGCAGCCGGTCGCCGGTCCGCAGGTCCCCGGTCCGTACGGCGCGGACCAGCGCCCCGGTGAGCCGCCGGTACAGCGGCCCGCCCGCCGCGCTCCACTCCCCCAGCAGGTCGATCAGTAGGGCGGGCTCGGCAGTCCCCCGATTCCAGTCCACTTCCGCCTCCATTGGCACGGGATCGCACGCCGGCGCCACCCGAGGCTAATGGCATGACGATCACACCTGTCTGCGACCTCCGACCGGCCGCCGTGTGCGGGCGGACCGCGCTGGAGCGCGGGTGACCACGCTCGCCGGCTTCGTGACGGCCTCGCTCCTGCTGATCGCCGTGCCCGGGCCCAATCTGGTCCACATCGTCACGCGCAGCGCGCAGCACGGGCGGCGGGCCGGTCTCGTCTCGGCGCTGGGCGTGGAGACCGGGACGCTGGTCCACGTCCTCGCCGCGGTCGGCGGGGCGGGCACGCTGCTCACCGACCATCCCCTCGCCTTCACCGTGCTGCGTCACGTCGGCGCCGGATACCTGGCCTACCTGGGTGTGCGGGCACTGTTCCCCCGCCCGGGCACCATCGTCGACGCCGCCTCCACCGTCGACGGCGAGGAGGTCGTGCGTCCCGCCGCCCGGCACCGGCTGCTCCGGGTCTACCGGGACGCGGTCCTGGTCAACCTGCTCAACCCCAAGGTGATCCTGTTCTTCCTGGCCTTCCTCCCGCAGTTCCTGCCGCCCGGCCTGCCGCCCGGGCAGGTACGCGTCCGGATGCTGCTGCTCGGCGTGGTCTTCCTGGCCGTCGCGCTCGTCCTGGACCTCGGTTACGCCTTCCTCGGTGCGGCGCTCGCCGGCCGCCTGCACGGCACGCCGCGCCGCGAGCTGCTGCTGTCTCGGCTGGTCGGCGGCGTGTACCTCGGCCTGGCGGTCCTGGTGTCCGTCTGAGACCCGTCGAGCGGGAACCCCTACGGGCGCCAGTCGGCCTCCAGGTCGTGCGCGTCGGTCTTGGTGAGCTGGGTCGGTGCGGTGCCGTCGGCCCTCACCAGGTAGAGGTGTTCGGGGTCCGCGTCGTCGGTCCCACCCCTGGTGAAGACCAGGCGGCGTCCGTCCGGGGACCAGGAGGGGTTCTTGTCGTTGAAGCGGTCCGAGGTGATGCGGTGGAGTCCTGTGCCGTCGGGGCGGATGAGGTAGAGGTGGGCGAAGCCGGAGGAGTCCACGCGGCTGAAGGCGATCCGGTCGCCGTGTGACCAGTCGGGTGTCCAGTCGTGGGAGCCGGGCCCCGTGACCGCGGTCTGCGCCAGGGTGGACAGCCGGATCTTCATCACCCTGCTGTTCCCGGCCGTGTCCGCGCGGTTGAACGCCAGGTACTTGCCGTCCGGGGACCACGTCGGATGGAGGTCGTCCGCCGCGGTGTGGGTGAGGCGGGTCGCGGGAGTGCCGTCGATGTCGGCGACATGGATCTCGCGCTGGGCGCCGACCGGCATGGCATAGGCGATCCGCTTGCCGTCCGGGGACCACGCCGGGTCGGAGGCGCCCTTGGTACCGGGGACGGCCTTCAGGTCGCCGCCCGTGGCCCTCATCGTCCAGATCCCGTCGACGGCACCACCGGATCCGTAGCGGACGAACGCGACGCGCTTGCCGTCCGGGGACCAGCTGGGCATCACGTCGCTCACGGCGGGGGTGTGGGTGAGCGCGACGGGCGTGCCACCGCCTGGGGAGATCGCGTAGAGGTCTTCCGTGGGCGCTGCCGTCGTGTAGCGGGCGAAGACGATCGCCCGTTCCCCCGCCGCCCCCGCGCCTCCGGCGGCGCCGAGCGTCAGTGGGACGGTCAGGGCGACCGCCATGGCGCTCCAGGCCACCCGGCGGCGGCGCGCGGTGCGGTTCACGCCGGTCCTGCGCGGCTTGCCGGCGGCTCTGCCGTCGACGGTGGCGCGGTGCTGATGACGTGTCACGGTGTCCACCCCGATCCCTCCCTGCGGCCTGCTGCGTGCCGCTTCGACCCGCAAACATCCCACCGATGGGCCCCGGGGGGAAGCGAGTGCGTCGGCGCGAACCACCGATGCCCTCACCGGGAGTGGCGAGGGCATCGTGTGCCGACCGCGTCGGAAATGCAGTCTCTCGCCGCCGGCTCAGCCGGTGGCCGGCACCGTTGCATGGGGCCGGACGGGTTCGAATCCGATCAGGCCGGCTCCGCGGCCGCGTCGGCCTTCATTCGCGGCACCGGGCGGGTACAAGGGATGGCAAACCGCCGGCCCCCGGCGTTCCGAGACGAGGAGCACCATGTCGCACGCCCGGTCCGCTCGGCGCCGCCCGGAAGGCGGGCTCGCCCTCGTACTCGCGTTCGCGGCTGCCGCCGCCGTCTTCGTCGCCGTGTTCCTGTTCGGCCGGTCGAACACACCGGACTACACCGCGACGCTGTTCGGCCGGGCGGACGCCGATGCCCTGCGCCTCAAGGCACAGCTCGCCACCGGTGTCCTGGTCCTCGCCGCTCTCCAACTGCTGCTGGCGCTGTGGATGTACGGGCGGCTGCCCGGGGTGCACCGGACGCCGGGGCCGGTGCCGATCACCCACCGGATCGTCGGTGTGCTGCTGTTCGCCCTCACCGTCCCGATCGCGGTGCACTGCGTCCGGGCGTACGGCGTGCAGCTGACCGGCTCGCGTGCGGCAGTGCACTCGATCGCGGGCTGCTTCTTCTACGGGGCGTTCGCCGCCAAGGTCCTGCTGGTGCACAGCCGCCGCCTGCCGGGCTGGGCCCTGCCCCTGGCCGGGGGCGCGCTGGTGGTCGTGGTGGCGGTCCTCTGGTATTCGAGCGCGCTGTGGCACTTCAACGGCGACAGCGTGCCGGTGCTGTCGCTCGCGCACCACGTCCGGGACTCCGGGTAGTGCGGCACCACTGCCTCCCGGCTGATGCACCCCGTCGGCGGTGAGCCGGTGGGGCGCGGGAGCCCCGACCGGGGTGCGGACCGGGCCGTGGCCGCCCGGGCCGGACCGGGCGGGAGCGCCACCAGAGGTGCTACCCCGGCGACCGGCGGAGTTCGAGCATCACCATCGCGATCTTCACCGCGGTGGAGATCGTCAGGGCCTGGAGGAACGGCATGCCCATGAGCCACAGGGCCACCATCATGACCGTGAGGACCAGGAACGCGGGAAGCAGATTGGTACGCATGATCGCGGTCTTCAGGTTCCCGGCCCTGCTCCGACGGTGATCCACCGCAGCGACCGGACTCACGGTGAGGCCGTCTTCCTCGGCTCGCGACATCGGCTCCTGCCCTTCCGTCGTGCTGGTCTCCGGCAACGAGCCTCGGGCGCGCCCCGGCGGACTGCCACCGCTTCCACCCGTCCCGCCGCCATCCGGCGTACAGGTTCACCTCACCGGGCCAGGTGGGGGGTGTTTCGTCGTCGTGCCGCGGTGCGGCCTGCATGGCCACCGGGAGGGGCTTAGCGTGGCAGGTAGGGGGCCGGCGCCATGCGCACGGCAGACGGAATCACGGCAGGAGGGTCAGGCATGAGCACGCCCCACGAACCCGAGGGCCCCAGGTCTCCGGACGGAGACGCCGGTCCGGTGGACGTCTTCGAGGTGGTCTTCGCTGCCGTGGACGGAGTCGGGGAGGACGTGGTCCGCATGACCCGCACCAGCGCGACGGGACCTGGCGGCCACCCCGTCTACGAGGACGCCACCGGCATCGTCCGGGCGGAGATCAGCGACAGGGGCGAAGTGCGCGTGCTGGCCACCGGGGGCGGACAGCAGCCCGCCCGCGTGCTGCGGGCCCAGGCCGTCGCCTGACACACGGACCCGGCGCACCCGACATCACACCCGTCCCGCCGACGCCCGTCCCGCCCGCGCCCGTACGGCCGGCGGCCGGACGGGCGCGTCCGCGCGGGGCGCCTCAGCCCGCCGTGTCCTCCAGGGCGCTGTCGGGGACCCAGGAACCGTGGACCCCTGCCGGCACCCGGTGGGGCAGGTGGACGGTGGCGATCCGGTCCAGGCCCGAGGCATCGAGGACCAGCAGTTGGGAGGCGTCCTGCTTGAGGTCGGAGACGACGGTGAGCAGGTAGCCGTCGTCCTCGCGGGAGGCGTCCGCGGCCGGGACGAACACCGCCTCGCCGGGCAGGCGGGCGTCGCCGACCTGGTGGATGCGGCGGGCGCCGGTGGTGCGGTCGTACTTGACGACTCCGTATCCACCGAAACCCTTCTCGTCGGGGAAGGAGATGGCGTAGTGGTAGCGGTTCTCGACTCCCGTGTAGTCCTCGTTGAGGGTCGGGAACTCCACCGGCAGGTCGTCGACGATCTGCTCGGCGACGGTGCCGTCGGCCGGGTCGAGGACCCAGCGGCGCGTGTACGAGCGGGCCGCGGGCTCGCTGCCCCTCCCGGGTGCGCCGATCCACCAGTTCCAGGAGAGCTCGAAACCCTCGCGGTCCACGGTCGGGCCCTCCAGGACGATGCGGCCCCGGCCGTCCTCGAAGGCGTTGGCGACGTGCAGCATGCTGCCCGGCTCGATGGAGAACCAGCGGACCTCCCGGGCCCCGTCGCCGCCGCGCGGCATGATCCCGATGCGGGCGGGCTGCCGGTCGCTCCACGCGTACGGGATGCCGGAGTGTTCGGTGGGATCGAAGGTGACGTTGCCCTCGACGAAGACCACGTGTCGGCGGGTGATGGCGAAGTCGTGCTTGAGCGCGGCGGTGGCGCCGGCGACCTCGCCGCTGTGGACGACCTCGCCCTCGGCGTCGGCGACGTAGTACGTCAGGAACGGCGGGAACGGCGACGAACCGAAGAAGTGGAGCTCCCCGGTCACCGGGTCGGTCTTGGGGTGCGCGGTCATCGCGCTGGTCAGCTTCCCGGAGAAGTCGTACGCGCCGACCGTGTCGAGGTCCCGGGTGAGCTCGAAGGGGAAGTTCGACTCGCACAGGGCCAGGAGCCGCCCACCGTGTTCGATGATGTGCGTGCCCGCGGCGCTGGCGGTCAGGTCGGGGCCGCGCTCGGTCATGTACGGGGCGCCGTCGAGGGCGGGGGTGTGCACCCAGCGGTTGCGGTACCACTCGGCGCGGCCGTCGCGCAGCCGGACGCCGTGGACCATGCCGCTGCCCTTGAACCAGTGGGTGGGGGTGACGCCGGGCTTCGGGTTGTGCCCGTTGCGGAGCAGCCGGCCGGTGAGCTCGGGGGGCAGGGAACCCTCCACGGTGAGCGCGGTGGCGGTGACCTCCTCGACGAGGGGGGTGTAGTGGCCGGTCAGGTACGGCTTGGAGACGGTCATGGCGGAACCTCTTCTCTGCGATGTGACGGCTGATCAGGCGAGCTGCTCGGCGCGGGCCTTGAGGTGGGAGAGCCAGGCCTCCAGGGAGGCGTGGAGGGCCCTGCCGAGCTCCTCTGCCGCGGCCTCGACCGGGGCGCCGCTCCAGGACTCCTCGGTGCGGACGATGACGTGGTCACCGTCCTGTTCGAACGTCCAGACGTGGATGCCGGTGATGCCCGCGGAGGGCCCGCCCCAGGCGATCCGCCGTTCGGGGGTCAGCTCGTACACGGTGGAGGTGATCTCCATGCCGTGCGTGCGCCAGGCGAAGGAACTGCCCGGCGCCGTCGGGCCGTCGGGCCGGGCCATGTCGATGTCCGGGTTCCAGGTGGGCCAGGCGGCGATGTCGGTGTGCACCTCCCACACCGTGGCGAGCGGGGCGTGGATGCGGGTGCTCAGGCGGGCTGTGGCGGGAGCGGTCTCGTCGATGGCGACCATGGTCGTTCTTCCTTTCGGAGGGATGCGTGCGGGGACGGTCGTGCGGGGCCGATCCGTGGATCAGCCGGTGTGGGAGAGATGCTCGGTCGTCGGAGTCGTGGTGCCGGAAGGGGCCCCGGCGCGGCGGGTGAGGAGCAGCGCGAGCACCGCCGTCGCGGCCAGGACCGCGGCCGAGACCGCGAACGCGGTGCGGTACCCCGTGGTCAGGGCCTCCGCGGCGGGCACGGAGTGCGAGGCGCGGGCTGTCACCGAACCGGCCAGCGTCGTCAGGGCGGCCAGGCCGATCGCACCGCCGACCTGGCGGGTGGTGTTCACGAGCCCGCCGGCCAGGCCCGCGTCCTGGGGACGGACGCCTTCCACGGCGAACGCGGTGATCTGGACGAAGGCCGCGCCGAGGCCCAGACCGACCAGCACGCTTGGGCCGAGCACATCGGCGGCGTAACTCCCGTCCGCGCTCAGCCGGGACAGCCACAGCAGTCCGGCGGCCTCCGTCAGCAGGGCCGCGGTCACGGCCGCCCGGGCGCCGGCGCGCCGGGAGAGCGCCGGGGCGAGGCCGGCGCCGAGCATATTGGCGGCGGCGAAGGGCAGTTGCCCCGCTCCGGTGGCCAACGGGCCCGAGCCGAGGACCTGCTGTTGGTAGAGCGGCAGGAAGAAGAACAGCGCGATCCACACGGACCCCAGCAAGGCCATCAGCAGGTTGCCCGGGGCTACTCGGCCGGCGCGCAACAGCCGCGGCGGCACCAGCGCGTCCGGCGAGCGGGCCTCGATCACGGCGAAGGCCGCGAGCAGCACGGCGGCGGCGCCGAGGGCGCCCGCCACCCGGGCATCGGTCCAGCCGGCGCCCCTGACGGTGGTCAGCCCCCAGACCAGGCAGGTCAGGGCGAGGGTCACGGTGGCGGTGCCCAACAGGTCGAACCGCCCTGACAGCCCACCGGATCGACCACCGGACTGCCCGCCGGACCGCCCCGTCGGCCGCTCCGCGGACCATATCCCCGGCCCAACGGGTACGAGGAGCACGGCGGCGGCGAGGACCGGCACCGACCCGAGCGCGACCGAGTGGAAGATCCACGGCCAGCCCCATGCCTGGGTGACCGCACCTCCCAGCAGGACCCCGGCCGCTCCTCCCGCGCCGGATACTGCTCCCCACACACCCAGTGCCCTGCCGCGCCCCGGGCCGGACGGGAACAGCTCCATCGCCAGGGCGAGCGAGGCGGGGGCGATGGCGGCGGCGCCCAGGCCCTGCACGGCCCGGGCCGTGATCAGTACGCCGGAGGACGCCGCCAGTCCGGCCGCCGTCGAGGCGGCCGCGAACAGCGCGAGCCCGGCGATCAGCACCCGGCGCCGGCCGAGGAGGTCGGCGAGGCGCCCGCCCGCCAGGAGCAGCGCCCCGAAGGCCAGACCGTAGGCGTTGACCACCCAGGTGGTTCCGCCGTCCGAGAGCCCGGCCCCCGAACGGATCTGCGGGAGGGCCACGTTGACGATCGAGGTGGCGAGCATGACGGTGAACTGGGCCGCGGCGAGCGCCGCGAGCGCGGCTCCCGGCCGGGGAGCCCGGGGGGCCGCCCGGCCCGTCTGTGTTCGTACTGCGTTCATGGCGCAAAGGCTCGCGCCGGACGCCGTCCACTCTCCAGGCCCTGGGGCGCCGGGCCCTGTCCACTCCTGTCCGCACCTGTCCACCCGGACCCGCCGGGTCCACGCCCCCGGCGCCGCTACCGGGGGTCGTGCAACTCCTGCTGCCACAGGGCATCGCACAGCAGGTCCAGGCCCTGCCGAAGGTGGCGGCGGTAGGTTCCGTACGGGAGCCCCAGGCGGCGTGCGGCGGCCTCCTGGGTGGGCGCGCCCGAGAAGTAGCCCGCCGTCAGGGCCTCACGGGCGCGCACCCCGCGCGGGTCGGCGGCCAGGTCGTCGACGGCCCGGCGCAGCAGCGCCCGCAGCTCGTCGACGGGTTCGCCGAGATCGGCCGCGAGACGGGTGCGCAGCAGGGCGCAGGCGGCGAAGGCCCCCGCGTCCCGCCAGTGCGCCAGCGCCTCGCGTACGGCCTGGTCGAACGCGGCGCGCGAGAGGGGCGAGGGTCCCGCCGAAACGGGCACGGCCATCGCGTCGGCGGCCTCCGTGAACCTCAGGAGCCAGCTCTCCACGGGAAGTTGACGCCAGTCCACGGCGAACAGCCCGTAGTCGTACGCCCCGACGCGCGGACGCGCCCCCGTGTCCACCAGGGTCCCCCGCACCCGCTCGGCCCAGGTCTCGGCGTCCCGGAAGACGGCGAACCCGTACGCACGGCCACGCGCCCGGGCTGCCTCGGCATGGGCCCGGGAACTGCTCAGGTCGATGACGCGCGACGGGACCTGGTAGCGCTCCGGATAGACCGAGAAGCGGCTGACGCCGATGTGCTCGCCGGACCGCACCGGCGCGGTGGCGTCGGCGTACGCCCATGCGGCGGCCACGACCGGATCGGTGGCCAGGTCCCGGGGGTCGGCGGGGGCGGGCAGCGCCAGCCGGGCCGTGAACGCGACGATCCGGCCCGTGCTCACCAGGCGGTAGACGCTGAAGGCCCCCGGCTGGCGCTGCGCCCAGTAGCGGACCAGTTCGGCTGAAGCGGCCCCTTCCGTCTCCTCGGCCATGCGCAGGACGACGTCGAGGTCGTCCGCGTGCAGAGGTCGGTCGTGCACCTCGTCCTCGCGGGACCAGGTGCGCAGCCTGGCCAGGGTCTCGCCCTCCCGGAAGAGGTAGAAGAGCTCGTCGGTGACCGTCCACACCCGGTCCTCGGGGGACTCGCGCAGCAGGCGCAGGTACTCGTCCGCCAGCCGTCGGCGCATCGTCTCGAACGCGTTGGGCGCCCGCCAGCGCAGATCGGCGGCGAGCGTCTCGCGCGCCGCGTCGTGCGGGTACAGGCCGCGGACCGCGGACTCCATGAAGGGCAGGTCCCGCAGCCAGGAGAAGAGCGGATGGGCGTCTTCCTCGGGCAGCACCGCGGCGAGCAGTTCCTCGGACGTGGAGTGCGCCTGCGCCGCCACCTCCAGGGCGCGGCGGTGGGCCGCCGTGGGCACCTCGCCGATCAGCCCCGCCAGCAGGGTGCGCAGCACCCCCGCCGAGGGGGCCCAGATCCCCTCGCTGCCGCAGCCCTCCGATCCCGCCGCGGCCGCGAGGGACAGGGCCAGCGGGTTGCCCCCGGCGAAGCGGAGCACGCGGTCGCGCAGCTCGGGCCGGATCTCCGCCGCGATCAGCAGGCGCCGCGCCTGCTCCTCCGAGAACGGTTCCAGCTCGGTCACGTGCAGCAGCCCGGACCAGGCGGGGTCGGCGGCCCACTGCGGCCGTGGCGCGCGCCGCCCGCCCAGGACGACCAGGGTGTCGTCGGCGGCTCGCGGCAGGAAGTGCTGCCACAGCCAGTCCTCCAGCCACTGGCAGTGCTCGAAGGAGTCCACGAACAGGACCGCGCCCGGAACGTCCAGGAAGGGGCCGGCGGCACGCTCGAAATCGGCGGGGTCCCTGCTGACGAACCGGCCGTCGAGTTCGACGAGCAGCCGGCCGGCGGCTCGGGCGTGGTCCGCCATGCGCCGCAGCAGCGTCGACTTCCCGATGCCGCCCGGCCCGTACACGTAGAACGCGAACGGCGCCTGCCGGTCGCCGGTCAACGCCGCTTCGAAGCGCCCGAGTTGCTCCTCCCGGCCGACGAAGGCCCGTACGCGCGCCCTGCTCAGCCTGTCACCGACGGATGCCACTGCCGCTCCCCACCTCTCGTTCCCGATGGCCCGGATCCGCGGATCTCATTTGACGGAGCCGAGGTTGCCGTCGTCGGGGTGGCCGTCGACCAGCATGGTGGTCTCCTCGACGCGCCGGAACCGGCCGTCGGGGGCCATCAGGGCGAAGAGGTAGACCTCCGTGCGGGAGATCCTCCCGTTGTCCCGCTCGACGGTGACGGTGTGCCGGTCGGCGTAGCGCGGTCCGTCGCGGAGTTCCTCGTGGACCTCGATGTGTCCGCTGCGGACCAGGGAGCGCAGGCGCGTCATGTGCGCTACGAAGCCGGCCCGATCGCTCCACACGCCGTTGGTGCGCTGGCGGTAGTCGGGGGTGAAGTGCCGTTCGACGGCCTCTTCGAGGTCGAGGCCCGGGGTGAAGAGCAGGTCGTTGATGGCACGGGTGATGTCGGTCGGGGTCATGGAAGCCTTCGCAGGGGGGTGGGGGGCAGTCGGAACACGAGGAAGGAGCAGGGAAGGAATACGGAATGCGGGCGTCAGCCGCGGAGGGGCGTGAAGTCCAGCGGCAGGGCCACGGGGCCCCGGGTGTACAGCCCGCTCCCCCGGTAGCGGGAGCCGGGGCGGTGGCGGAGCCGGTCGAGCAGGGGCAGGAGCATCCCGGCGACGGTCTCGATCTCGGCGCGTGCGAAGGCCGCGCCGACGCACTGGTGCAGTCCGGCCCCGAAGGCCAGGTGCTGGGCGGCCGCGGTGAAGGAGCGGGCGGTGCCCAGGTCCGGGCGGTGGATGTCGAAGCTGCGCGAGGACCCGCCCCCGCATCACCGGTTCGGCGCGCACCTGGAGCGTCTCGGTCGTGAACGCCTCGTGGTCGGTGAGCACCCGCCTCACGTCCTCGTGACGGGAGAGGAAGTAGCTGTCGATGCCCGGCTCGTAGTGCACAGGAGCCCGCTCCCTGAGCCAGGTGAACCAGCGGGAGGGGTCGGCGGCGAAGTCCTCCGACAGGACGCTGACATCGGGACCGGCCAAGGGCATGGGGGGGGAGACCTCTCGACGTGCGCGGTACGGCCGGAGCCGGCCCGTCGGACCCGCCCGGTGGGCAGGACGGACGAACGGAGTCGCAGGTTGCGTCCACCGCCCCGGAAATTGTCAGGGACACGGCGTGATCCGCACGACGTTCTCCGCACGACGTTCTCCGTGCGCCGACTTCCGCCCGGCCACGCCCGGCAACGGCCGGCCCCGGGACGTTCTCCCGGGGCCAGCCGTTTCCGTCAGTAGCGGACCCAGAGGACGATGACGTCCTGGCGGGTGGAGCTGAGGGGCTCGCAGAAGTAGATCGGGCCCCAGATCCGGTACCCCGCCTGTCCGGTGGCCTGGCAGTCGGCGTACGAGGTGTGGTGGCTGCGTGCGTAGAAGCCGGGGCCGGGGGTGGCCTCGGCCGTGCCGGCGATGCCGAGCGCGAGGGCTCCGGCGGTGGCGACGGTGGCCAGAGCGGCTGCTGCGCGACGGTACATGGCATGTCCTCCTGAAATGCCGGGATGCCCCGGCAAAGTGCCCGACGATGCGATGTGGTGCGGTACGTGCCGGCTGCGCAGCCGGGCACGAACGTACCGTCACGGACACAGCCGCACAATAGGTCTAGGCCAATGCGGCGGAGCGCCCAGGCCCCGGCCGCCCTGCCCGCATGGGCGACCGGCACTCCGCCGAGACGCCCCGTGCCGCAGGGATCCCGTCAACTTCCGGCCAGTCCCGGCCAGGCGCCCTGGTGCACGGTTTCCGACCATCTACGCTCCTGGGATTGCCGTTCTGTCATCCGGGACAACCGAAGGCGGCCTCCGCCCGAAACCCGATACCGGGAATCGGAGCCACCGTGCCCAGTAGCGACACCCCCGCACTCCCGGCTCGCACACCGGCCGATCTCCCGCTCCGGCGGCTGCGGTGAGCGGGCCGGTCCGCCCTTCGGGCGACGTCGTCGGGCCGTTGCGAGCTGCGCTCGGATCGGGCGTGCGCGCGCCCGGATCCGCGGGGTACGGGAACGCCCTGGCACGCGTCTTCTTCCCCGAGGCCGCCCGGCGGCGACCCGCATGCGTCGTGGCGCCCCGTACGGCCGAAGACGTCGCGACCGTCATGAAGGTCGCGGCCGAGGCCGGAGTGCGAGTGACGGTGCGCGGCGGCGGCCTGAGTTCGAACTGCGTCGCCGACGGAGCCGTCGTGCTGGATCTCTCGGAGCACCTGAACGCCGCCCGTCCGGACGGGGACCGAGTCGTCGTCGGCGGTGGGGCGACCATGGCCACGATGCACGCAGTCCTCGCCCCGGCGGGTCGGGCGGTGCCGGTCGGCGTCGTCGGCCACACCGGCCTGGGGATGGCCACCCGAGGGGGCATCGGCCATCTGACGAGGTCCCTGGGCCTCACCGTCGATCATCTCGTGGGGGTCGAACTGGTCCTCCCGTCCGGTGACATCGTCCACCTCTCGGAACGGAGCTCGGGCGAGGAAGCCGATCTGTGGTGGGCGGTCCGGGGCGGCGCGCCGTACGTCGGAGTGGTCACCTCCGCCGTCTTGCGGACCCACGAGATCGCCCCGGTCCGGGTCGACCGGGCAGTGGTGGGCCTGGATGCGCTCGCGGCCTATTTCCGGGTCGCTCCCGAACTTCCGCGCGACACCGGCATGAGCGCGGTCCTCGGCTACACCACCCTCTCGCCGGACGAGCCGGTCGTGTTCCTCTACACCGCTTGCGCGAGCCGGCGGGACAGCGCCTTCGCGCGGGCCAGGGCCGCGACCTCCGCCGTCGTCGCCGGCGCGGGCTCGGTGCCGCTCCTCCGCTCGCAGACCACCGGCCGCTATCCGGTCGGGCTGCCCGAGTTCGCGATCCCGGGTGCCGACGGCGGCGAGCCGGAACCGGTGAGGCTGCCCGAGCCAGGTGACGGTCCGCGCGGTTCGTTCTTCGGCAAGGCGGCCTTCACCGGTCCCACTCTCGACGCCGCCGTCACCGACGCCCTCGCGGACCGGATCCGCGCCGCACCCACGCGGGCGTGCCGCATCGACTTCCAGCACACCGGCGGGGCACTGGCCGACATCGACGACACCGCCACCGCGTTCTGGGGCCGGAACGCCGAATGGAGCGTCCCGCTCAACGCGATCTGGGACGACGACGCCGACACCGAGGCCTGCAGGACATGGGCCCGCGACACGCTGCGGGCCCTGGCCTCGCACACCATCGGGACCTACAACGTGGAACTGCGCCCGGACCTCCCCGAAAGCGGGAGCGAGACGAGGTCGGCCTACGGCGGCAACCTGGCCCGGCTCCGGGCGCTTCAGCACCGCCACGACAGCGGGGGCCTGCTCGCGCCGCCACTCCGGTGACCCGACCGGCCGCCCGGCGTCCGGAAGATCCGGACTAGGCCGCGTCCTTCGGGTGGGGCCGGTCGGCGATCTCCATGGCCCAGGCGTGGAAGGCCGCTCGGTCCTGCGGCCGGATGCGCAGTTCGGCGGGTACCAGTTCGGAGGCGGCAGCGTCGAGGAGGTCTGCGAGGCCGAGGTGGCACCAGTCCCAGTGCACACCGTTGTAGGCGGCCATGAGGGGGCCGACCCGCTCGCGGATCCGGACCGTTTCGGCAGGCCCGACCCCGTTGCGCGCCAGTCGGTCCAGGGTCTCCGCCTGGTGCCGGGCGTCGAACCAGGTGTCGAGGAAGGGCTCGAGCAGGTCACCCCAGATGTCGGGGCGGTGGCGTACCGGTATCCCGTTCTCGGCGCAGAACCGCTCGAGTGCGGCGGCGTCCCGGGAAGACACGAAGACCGTGTCGCCCGAAACGATGCGCAGCTCGGGCGGGCTCGCGGCCGGGTCGGCGTCCCTGACGGCCGTTGCGGGCAGGGCCCGTCGCGGCGCCGCGCCGTCCGCATCGGGCACGGAGTCCGGGAAGCCGGCCCAGTTGGCGTGGACGTGGATGCTCACCGGGCCATCCTGCCCCATGACACGCCGGGTTCGGGGGCTTGCGAGGGCACTTGACGGGGTTTCAGGGCCGGCACTCGACAACGTTTCCGTTGCGGTGGCCGAGCAATCCGGCCAGAAGACTTCCGGCGCGATGCGACATGTGAAATTTTACATGTCACACATCAACGGCCCGTGTCCCCAGCACGCGGCCACAACGGCCCCGGAGGCCCCCACAGATGCTTCCCTTCCGCATACCGAAGGCGGGCGCGCGCAGACTTCCCGCGCTCGGCGCAGCCGTCTTCATCGCGCTCGGCCTGTTCACTCCGCAGAGCCAGGCCGCCTCCGTCGGTGCCACGGCCCCGGCCCCGGCCCGGGCCCTGGCACCGGCCCGCGCGAGCGGAACCGCGGCCCCAGCCCCGCGGTCGATCCCGGTCCCCCGGTCGCCCGACGCGATGAACAACGGTTCGCGCTTCCGGATCTCCTCTCAGGACAGCGCCCGGGAGTCCGCCCCGGCGCCCGTCCCCACGCCCACGCCCACCGTCAAGGCCGGGAAGCAGTCTTCGGCCGCCGCCGGGGACGAGTGCGGTGACCTCTCCGGAGTGATCAACGCGACGGGCGGCGCGCTGGTCCAGCAGCTCAAGGCCCTCCCCCGCATCGACTGCACCTACCCGCTGTTCGGCCTCACCGGGGACAACGCCCGCAAGGCCTTCCGTGAAGCCCAGATGGTGACCGTCGCCAACGCCCTGCGCGATGCCTCCGCCACCTACTCGGGCAACAACAGCGCCTCCGTCGGCCAGTTGGTGCTGTTCCTGCGCGCCGGCTACTACGTGCAGGACAACCACGCGGACGTCGTCGGCGACTACGGCACGGCGCTCGACGGCGCGGCGCGCGGCGCGCTGGACGCCTTCTTCGCCTCACCGCGCAGCAAGGACGTCACCGACGCCAACGGCGAGATCTTCAACGAGGTCGTCACGCTGATCGACAGCACCCACACGGCCGGCCGGTACGCCGGCGTGGTCAAGTGGATGCTCGGCGGCTACGACGCCACATGGCCCGGGCAGATGAACCTCGCCATGCAGCACGTCGAGTGGGTCGTCGAGAACGGCTTCAAGGCCAAGAACGACGCCCGCGGTTGGCGGGCCGCCCTCAAGGCCGACCCCTCGATCCTCGACACCTGGGCCGGCTTCATCACGCGCAACGGCGCGCAGCTGAACCGCCTGGACGTCGTCAGCAACGTCGGCCGCTACCTCGGCTACGCCCTCGACGTCCCCGAGCTCAAGGACCGGCTCCGGCCGCTGCTGAAGGACCTCGTCAACCGCTACCCGAACGTCGGCCCCACCGCCCCGATCACCATGAACCTCGGCTGGTACACGCGCCAGTACGACCGGGGCAACTGCGCGGCCTACGCCATCTGCGACCTGGGCGAGCGCGTGCTCCCGACGGTCCTCCCGATCCAGCGCACCTGCACCCCGGGCCTGAAGATCCGCGCCCAGGACATGTCCCCCGGCCAGCTCGACAGCACCTGTACGAGCCTGGTCAACCAGGACGCGTACTTCCACCGGATCATCGGCGACAAGGGCCCGATCCCCGGTGACGTGAACACCGACCTCGAGGTCGTCGTCTTCGACGACTACACCCAGTACTCCCTGTACGCCTGGGCCATCTACGACATCGACGTCGACAACGGCGGCATGTACGAGGAGGGCAACCCGGCCGTCCCCGGCAACCAGGCCCGCTTCATCGCCCACGAGGCCCACTGGCTGCGCCCGGACTTCCAGATCTGGAACCTCAACCACGAGTACACCCACTACCTCGACGGCCGTTACAACATGGCCGGCGACTTCGAGGCGGGCATCACCACACCGACCATCTGGTGGGTCGAGGGCATAGCCGAGAACATCTCGTACGGATACCGGGGCGAGCGCAACGCGGACGCGATCGCCGAGGCCCGCAAGAACACGTACAAGCTGAGCGACCTGTTCGACACCGTGTACGACCAGGACGGGGATCCCGAGGTCAACTCGAACCGTGTCTACCGCTGGGGCTGGCTCGCGGTCCGCTACATGCTCCAGGCGCACCCCGCCGATGTTCAGACCGTGCTCGGCAAGTACCGCGCCGGTGACTGGAACGGTGCCCGGACCTTCCTGAAGCAGACCATCGGCACGGGCTACGACGCCGGCTTCGCCACCTGGCTGTCGACCGCCTGCGCGACGAACGACTGCGGCCCGCTCCCGGAGGCCCCGTCCACCCCGCGGTGCACCCTGGCCGACCCGCGCCAGTTCGACCAGAACTGCCGCCGGGACGACCTCGCGGCCTCCGCCGGCAACTACAGCTACCACTTCGTCTACCTGCCGGCCGGCGTCAAGCAGCTGACCATCACCAGCAGCGGCGGCACCGGCAACGCCGACCTGTACTACGGCGGCAGCGGCTGGGCCACCACGGGCAGCCACCAGGCGAAGTCCACCAACGCCGGCAACGGCGAGACCCTGACGATCGACAACCCGCCGTCCGGCTGGGTCTACTTCAGCCTCGCCGCCGCGCAGGACTTCAGTGGCGTGAGCCTCTCCACACAGTCCAAGTGACCCGGCTCGCCGCGGCGGCGGCGACCGCGTGACGCACGAAAAGACGCTCGGCGGGGAGTCCCTGCCGAGCGTCTTTCGTGCGTCTGCTGCTGCGCCTGTCGGCTTAGTACCAGTGGTTGGCGGACCAGAAGTTCCAGGCCTCGACCGGGCTGCCGTAGCGGGAGTTCATGTAGTCCAGGCCCCACTTGATCTGGGTGGCCGGGTTGGTCTTCCAGTCCGCACCCGCCGAAGCCATCTTCGACGCCGGCAGGGCCTGGGCCAGACCGTAGGCACCCGAGGAGGCGTTGGTGGCCGTGTAGTCCCAGCCGCTCTCGTGCGAGATGATCTTGTCGAAGGCCGCGAACTGCGCCGGGTCCTTGATCATCTGCCGCGCGATCGCCTTCGCGCTCATCGGGGCGGCCTGCGCCGGGACCGTGGCCAGCATGGAGCCGGCGACACCCAGGGCGAGGACGGTACCCGCGAGGGTCTTCTTCGAAGCGGCGATGCGGCGGATGACGGCGTTGGACACGGACGGAACCTTCCGACGGGAACAAGGGCAGTCGCGGGCACACCAGAGGCATGCGTGAGCCACTCACGCGGAGGAGAGGGGTTCGTGGGCGGCGGGTGAAGCACCCGTGCCGCCCGGCGACTCATCCAGTTCTACCGACGCCCCCACCCCCTGGCAACGACCCCCCTTACTAGACGGCATCGCAGAACGGGCCGGACGACCCCCCTCCCGGAAGCCGACACGGGGCGTCCGAGAGCTACTAGCGCCGTTCGTATGTGACGTGGGTCCTGTGGGGCGCCTCACCGCCGAAGGCCCCGAATCTCACCGGGTGCATCCGGACGGTCACGTCTGGGCCGGGTCCTCCACGTGGTCCCCGAGGGTGAGCAGGACGCGGCGCAGCAGGACGGTGAGCTGGTCGCGTTCGGCGGTGGTGAGCCCGGCGAGCTGGCGTTCCTCACCGATGAGGTGGTGCTCGGCGAGGCGGTTGGTCAGTTCCCGGCCGGTGTCGGTGAGGGAGATCAGCACCCGGCGGCGGTGGGCGGGGTCCACGGCCCGTTCGACCAGGCCCTTCTCCACGAGGTGGTCGATGCGGTTGGTGAGCGCCGCGGAGCTGACCATCGCGGCCGAGCTGAGCTCGCCGGCGCTGAGGACGTGGGGCGTGCCGGAGCGCAGCAGGGTGGCCAGGACGTCGAACTCCCAGGGTTCGACGCCATGGACGGCCAGGTTCTCCTTGATCCCGCGCTCCAGCAGGCGCGAAGCGCGGGAGAGGCGGCCGATGAGCGCCATCGGGGAGGTGTCCAGGTCGGGGCGGACCGCGCGCCACTGGGCGGTGATGAGATCGACGCCGTCGTGCTGCGGCTGCTGTTCCGTCATGTGCCGAGCCTAACATCTCGACATGGAAATGTTTGACATCGCCGATCATGACTGCCTATAGTTTCGACATCGAAATTTTCGTCGTAGGGGGAATGTCATGAAGGTTCTGCTCACCGGCGCCACCGGCTACATCGGCTCCGCCGTCACCGACCACCTCAACGCCGCCGGGCACCAGGTCGTCGCCCTCACCCGCGGCGCCGAGCCGCAGCCCAACCGCGGCTGGCACGCCCAGCTGGTCGGCGACACGGCCGACCCCTCCTCGCTGGCCGGCGCGGTGACCCCGGACATCGAGGCCGTGATCCACCTCGCTCCCCCGAGCGGCGACGCCGACACCGACACCGCCGCGATCGAGGCGCTCGCCACTCCCCTGCGCGGCACCGGCCGCCCCTTCGTCTACACCAGCGGCGTCTGGGTGCTCGGCGCCACCGGTGAGGCCCAGGAGGTGGGCGAGGAGACCCCGACCAACCCGATCGGCATCGTCGGCTACCGCCCGCGGATCGAGCGGCAGGTGCTGGCGGAGGCCGCCGAGGGCGTGCGTGCCGTCGTCGTCCGTCCCGGCATCGTGTACGGCCGCGGTGGCGGCATCCCCGCCATCCTGGTCGACCGGGCCCGCCGGCAGGGGGTGCCCGAGTACTACGGCGAGGAGGGCGTGCGGTGGCCGACCGTCCACGTGGACGACCTGGCCGAGCTGTTCGTGGCCGCCGCCGAGCGGGCGGAGGCCGGTACCGTCTGGCACGGCGTCGGCGAGTCGGCCGTCCCGGTCCGTGACCTCGCCCGGGCCGCCGGCCGCGCGGCCGGGGTGCTCGCCGCCCCGCGCGTGGTGGCGGTCGAGACCGCCGCCGAGGTCTTCGGCCCGCTCTTCGCGGACGCGCTCGCCCTCGACCAGAGCGTCAGCGGCGCCGCGGCCCGTACCGTCCTCGGGTGGCGGCCGGGCCGGCCGGACGCGGTGGCCGAGCTCGTCTCGGGCTCGTACCGGCCGGTCGAGGTGTTCGGCGCCCCCGACGGCCCGGAGACCGACGCCGAGGTGGCCGCGATCCGGCGCCTGGTCGCCGAGGTCGAGTACGCGCAGCAGAACGAGCTGGTCGACCGGTTCCTGGGCGTCTTCCGCCGCGAGGACCCGGTGTGGACCACCGGCCACGGCAAGCGGCTGTCGGGCTTCGAGGAGATCGAGACCTTCACCCAGAAGGTGCTGCCCGGTGCGACGGCCGAGTCCACCGCCGTCTACGACGTCGAGCGCGTGCTGTTCCTGCGGCCCGATGTCGCCGCGGTGAACGTCCGCCAGCAGCCGGTCCGCCATGACGGCACCCGGATCGCGGGACAGCACGAGGGCCGCCCCTTCTACATCCTGGTCAAGGAGGACGGCGCCTGGCGCGTCGGCGCCGCCCAGAACACCGTCGTGGTCGACTGACCTTCCTCCCCTCCCATCCTGTCGGCCCGGGGGCACACCGGCCCCGGGCCGGCGAGGGCGTGCGGGCCCGCGCGGGGGGCGGGCCCGCACGTGGGGTCCTCCCCGTGCCCTACGGCCGTTCGAAGGCCTGGAGCACGCCGCCGACCGAGAAGCACAACGCGCCGGCCATCGTCCCCCAGTTGGCGATGTCGGCGTTGACGAGGCTGCCGGTGGCCGGCCGGGTGAACGCGGCCAGCGCCGAGACCATGAAGAGCACCGAGCCGAACTGGTTCACGGCGACGACCCACCAGCCGAGGCTGCGCGATCGGAAGCAGGGCCGGGCCCGGTGGCAGATCTCGGCGAACGCGAGATGCCCCGAGATCAGGAACAGGACGCATCCGACCACATCGGGAGTCCAGATCAGCCGGTTGGTTTCCTGGGCACTGAGGCCTTGCCGGAAGGAGTCCAGCAGGTTGACGCCGAACACGAGCGTCCCGACGAACAGTACGAACGTGCTCAGCCAGTCCAAGCGCATCGGCTCGTATCCCCACCACCGCCAGCCCGGCGTGACCAGCGGACCGCCCCCCTCGGAGTGGCGGGGCGCGTTCAGCACTTGCAAGAGCGAGGTGTAGCCACCGATGTTGAAGAACAGACCCCCCGCGAAGTAGACGGAGGCGCTCACGAGCGCGTCGCCCGAGCCGAACTGGGCGATGGCGGCACCGAGCGTGAAGAGTGCTCCGCCGATGACGAACGCCCCCGAGGCGATGGCGTTGAGCCTCCGCAGGCGACCGAGGGCCTCGGCGTCGGCCGTGGAGGAACGCGTACCGGCGGTGCCTCCCGGACCGCGGACGGCCAGCGCCCCACGCCTGCGCGCGAGCCGTGACTCCCACACCACCGTTTCCCCTTCGGGGCGCTGCCACGTCAGCCGGGTGGTGAACGGTCCTGCGCCTTCGGCGCGCTGCTCAGGCTGTCCCACGGGCCGAGCCTAGCCGCGCGCACCGTGCCCGATGAAGAGTGAAACGTCCGTTTCCACCCCTGATGTTCGTGCGGGTTCCGGCCTTTCGGGCACGTCTCCCCCTCCTGCCGCGAGCAGAGCTCGGCCCATGCTCTTGCCGGGGCAGTGGAACTCGTCGACGATGCTCCACGACCCCGGCCGTCGGCATCCCATCTGCCGGACCGGGGCATTGGAGAACAGGAGAGACAGTGACGAAGAACAACAGCCCGAGAAGGCGCCCCGCGGCGGCGGCACTCATACCGCTCCTCGTGCTCGCAGGCCTCCTGCTGGGCCCGGCCGCCACCGGCGCGGCGGCAGCACCGGCCGTACGGCAGGCTCCCGCGGCGGCGGCGCTCCCGCACAACGCCCTCGCGGTCGGCGCCGACGCCGCGACCGGCCTGCGCGCGCCGATGTCGTCCCAGGAACGGGCCACCACCGGCACGAAGAAGGGCAAGAAGAGCAAGAAGAAGAGCGGGTTCTTCGGGAAGCTCGTGATCATCTTGATCGTCGTCGTCGTGCTGCTCGTGGTCCTGTACGGGATCCGCATGGCCCTGCGCCGCAGGTCCGCCTGATCTCCGGCCCGGGGGGCGGGTAGGCGGTGCAGGAAGGATCACCGTTCGGCGGGGCTGTTCTACCGTTGCGCCGTGACATGGAGCGAAGCGAGGTACCTCGACAACCTGCACGCCGAACGGCGCGCCTACGCATGGGTCATGGAGCATCACGGCGGGCTGCCCGCCACGGAGGCCATGGAAGCCGCCCTGGACTGCTATCCGTACGAACCGGCTGACACGCCGTACCGAGGCCTGGTGTTCCACGACGAGGCGTGGCACTGGGCGATGCCCGCGATTCACGGCGATCGGTACGTGACGGAGCACCCCGAGCTGGTTCACCCGTCACCCGGCTACCTGGCCCTTGAACAGCCGATCAGCGAGCGGGTACGGGAGGCGCGCCGGCCTCCGCGGCCCGGGGTCGGGAGAGTGCGAGGGGATGGTCGCTACCTGTAACCTTCCCCTCGCCGGTACCGGGGCGCGACGAGCCGGCCAGCCATTTCCGCTCGTTCCCCCCAGAGGACCAACGCACATGTTCAAGGTCAACGAATACTTCGACGGCACGGTCAAGTCGATCGCCTTCACCCAGGAGCAGGGCCCGGCGACCATCGGTGTCATGGCTCCCGGTGAGTACGAATTCGGCACGGACGCCCCGGAGATCATGCACGTGGTCAGCGGCGGTCTGACCGTCAAGCTCCCCGAGGCGGCCGATTGGGAGACCTTCTCCGCCGGCACCCGTTTCAACGTCCCGGGCAACAGCAAGTTCCAGCTCAAGGTCGCGGTCGAGACCGCCTACCTCTGCGAATACCGCTAGAGGGACCGCGGACCGTTCACGCGGTTCACGCGGTTCACCCCTGACGATCCGCGCGTGACGAGGGCCCCCGCCCTGCGGCCGGGGGCCCTTCCGCGTCGCTCAGGGATGGCGGGGACCAGTCGTGGTGCCGGAGGATCATGCGTACGGCGGCGCGCGAGGGCGTCAGGCGCATCGCCGTGTTGCGCAGGGCCACGGGCAGAGGGTGGGCGAGTTGATGGCCCATCCGCCCGGCCCGCCGGGCAGCGCGTGCGACGGCTTGGCTGCGTGGCCGGCGCTCGGCGTCGTACCGGGCGAGCGCGGCTTCCACGGTCGGCTCGGCGGCGAGCGCGGCGGCCAGCGTGACCGCGTCCTCCAGTGCCTGACAGGCGCCCTGCCCCAGGTTCGGGGTCATCGCGTGCGCCGCGTCACCGAGCAACGCGATGCGCCCGGCCGTGTACGAGGGCAGCGGTGTGCGCAGTTCGTTCACGTCGTGGTGCAGGACGGCGTCGGGCCGGGTCGCGTCGAGCAGGGCGGGGATCGGGTCGTGCCACGTATGGAAGCGCCGGCGGAGTTCGGCCGACGGGTCGGCGAACCGGGTTCCCGCGGGAAGGCCGAGGACCGCGTGCCATTCGGCGCGCCCGTCGGGGAAGGCGATGTGCCCGAACTCGGCCCCGTGACCCCACGTCAGCTCGAAGTCGGTGCGCAGGTCGACCGGCTCCTCGGTGATGGCGCGCAGTACGGTCGAGCCGCTGTAGACCGGTCCGGGGTGGGACGGAAACAGACGGCCGCGCACCTTGCTGCCGATGCCGTCGGCCGCCACCACCAGGTCGGCCTCCAAGGCGGTGGCGCCGCAGGCGACTCGAACCGTGCCGGGCCCGGCCTGTTCGACCGGGCCGGCCTCCGCGCCGATCAGCAGCGTCCCGGCGGGCAGGGACTCGCGAAGCAGCCGGTGCAAGGTGGCGCGCGGTATGCCCATGATGGGTGTGCCGACGGCCTTCTCCAGGGCCGCGCCGTCCATCCGGGCCAGCCGGCCGCCCGCCGGTGTGCGGGTGCCGCCGCTGTACTGGCCTCGCGATGCTTCCCGTACCGCCTTGCCCACGCCGAGTTCGTCCAGGGCCCGGAGGCCGTTGGCCGCCAGCGAGATGCCCGCTCCCGCGTCGTCGAGCACCGGCGCGCGTTCGACGACCGTGACCTCCCAGCCGATGCGGCGCAGACCGATCGCGGCGGCCAGTCCGCCGATTCCCCCTCCGACGATCACCGCTGTGCCGCCCATGGCGAAGCCCCCACTTCTTCTACAGGTGTAGAAGGACGACCCTACCCGGACTTCTACAGGTGTAGAAAGGAACCATGGCTACGGATCGGCGCACCCTGCTCGCGGACGCGGCTCTCGGCGTACTCGCCGACGAAGGGATCCGCGGCCTGACGCACCGCGCGGTGGACCGGCAGGCGGGCATGCCTCCGGGTACCACGTCGGCGTACTTCCGCACCCGGGCCGCACTGCTCACGGCGCTGGTCACACGTCTCGTCCAACTCGACCAGGCCGAACTGCACACGGCCGCCGAGCGGCTGCCGCCCCTGCGCACCGCGGAGGATCTGGTGGACGGCATCACGTCGCTCATCCGGCAGCGACTCACGGGCGAGGGCCGCCGCCGTTCGCTGGCCCGCCACGCCTGCGCCGTCGAGAGCGTCCGCGACCCGGAACTGCGGGAGATCCTCGTACCCCGCGAGAACGCCGGCCGCGAAGCCGTGCGGTCGTTCCTCTCCGCGCACCACGTGACGGACGTCGAGAGCCGCACACACACGCTGTTGACCTGCGTGGACGGGCTGGTCTTCGACCGCCTGGTGTCCGGGGGCGAAGTGCCGCGCGAGGCCCTTGAGGGCCTCGTGGCCGCCGCCCTGCGTTGACCGGCCGGGCGGTCCGGCCCTTCACATCCGCCAGTGCTGGCCGGTGTAGTTTCCGCAGGGGTTGAGCGTCAGACCGAGGTTGACGGCCGGGGGTCCGTTCGTGTCCAGGCACAGGCCGCTCGTCGGGTTGGTGAACCGGCTGCTGCCTGCGTCGTACGTCCATTGCTGGCCGCTGTAGTCGCCGCAGGTGTTGAGTACGACGGTGACTCCGATGGCGGGGCTCCCGCCCGTGTCGAGACACAGGTTGCTGGGGGTGTTCGTGAGGTGCAGGCCCGTCTGGTCGTGGCGCCAGATCTGACCGCTCCAGTTCCCGCACGCGCGGAGCACCAGCTCGAGTCCGGGGCGCTGTGGGCCGTTGGTGTCGATGCACAGGCCGCTGTGGGTGTTGGTGAGCGCGCCCGTGGACGCGGAAGGCGCCGTCGGCGGTGGAGTCTCCTGGGCGACTGCCGGGGTGGACGGCGCCGTCGACTCGCGGGTGGGCGACCGGGGTGTCGATTGGGGGGTGGCGGGCCGGGTCGAGGGCGTCGGAGACGACGATGGTGCCGTGCTCGCCGGGCGGCTCACGGGCGTGTTCCCACCGGACTCCGTCGAGTATCCCCGGCCCGGCAGCACCGTCCAGAGGATGCCTGCCGCCGAGAGCAGGAGCACCACCGCCGCCGCCGCGGCCGCCCGCGCGGTGCGGCGCTTCGGCGTGGAAACCGGCGGCGCGGGGGGCTCGGGCATCTGCCACGCCCGGGCGAGCATCGTGGTGACGGCGTCGGCGTCGACGACGGTCGTGGGGGCGTGGGCACCGGTCAGTTCGCCGAGGATGCGACTCGGGGTGGGGCGTTGATCGGGTGATCGGTTCAGGGCCGAGGCCAGCAGTGTCCTGAGACCGGCGGGAACGCCGTCGAGATCCGGTTCCTCGTGTAGGACCCGGTAGAGCACCGTCTCGAACTGTCCGGTGCCGAAGGGCGGCCGGCCGGTGGTCGCGTAGGCGACGGTCAGCGCCCACGCGAACACGTCGGCCGGAGGGCCGGCCTGTCCGCGCAGTTGTTCCGGTGCCATGTAGCCCACGGTTCCGACCGCGACACCGGTGCGGGTCACGGCGGTCGCGTCGGCGGCCTGCGCGATGCCGAAATCGATGACCTTCGGGCCCTCGTCCGACAGCAGTACGTTGCCGGGCTTGAGATCGCGGTGCACCAGGCCTGCCCGGTGGATCGCCACGAGCGCCTCGGCGAGCCCGACGGCGAAGCCGTGCGCCATCTCCCCGCGCAGCGGCCCGTGCTCCGCGACGTGCTCCGCCAGCGTCGGGCCTGGTACGTACTCCATGACGACGTACGGACTGCTCGCCTCGACCTCGACCCTCAGCACCCGTGCCGTACACGTGCCTTGAACGCGCGTCAGCGCCGCGGCCTCGCGCCGGAACCGTGCCCGGAACTCGGCGTCCGAAGCGAGTTCTTCGCGCAGCCGTTTGAGGGCGACGAGCCGGCCGTCGGAACCCTGGGCGAGGTAGACGACGCCCATGCCGCCGGCCCCCAGCCGACCGACGAGCGTCAACTCGCCGATCCGCGCCGGATCCCCCGCGCGCAGCCCACTCAAACCCACCTGGCTCCTCCTGAGACGTAAGGTCGTCGCGGACCGCGGGGCGCCGCTGCGGAGGCTCGGTCAGCCCCGCCGTGATCGCCCCCTCGATCCGGCTCAGGCCCAGGATGCAGTACGGCGACTCGGCTGGGCGCGGGATCCGTCGATGCCGACACCGAGCTGTAGCACGGGACACACGTCGCCCCCCCGCCCGCGCCGCCCCGCGTCGTGCGCCGACGCGTGCGCCGGCGCGCCCCATCAGGAGGGGTGGCCCTTTCCGGACCTCGCGGAGCAGGCGGCTCGCGAGGAGCTCGCCGCCGCCCGATCCTCGCGCGGGGCCGCACGCGACCACGTGAAGCGGCTGTCGGCGGCGGCCGGCAGCATGTCCCCATGACTCGCGACGATCTTGACATGATGTTCGCCTCCCCTTCCGCCCTGCTCGCCGCCGGCCCGGGGGGTCTCGGGGAACTGCCGCCCACGGGCGGTGGTGTGGGGCGCGAGGCCTGGGCTCAGGCCGTCGCGATACTCGACGGGGACGAGGTGCCGCGGGCGGAGTTCGCCTCGTGGCTGCATTTCGGCGCGAAGGTGCTCGGGCACGACGCCTACGCCGAGCTCGTGGCCGAAGCCGAGCCGGGCATGCCGTGGCGGACCGTCTGGGCCTGGTGGCGGCCGGTCGGGGCCTACCGGGCCAAGCCGAACCTGAGCGGGGACGCCAACGTCGAGGTCCACGAGGCGCCCGACGGCCGTCTCCTGCTCAAGCTGTGGTCGATGTGGACGCGGGAGCGGTGGCTCGACCCGGCCACCGGTGAGCGGGTCCCCGCGCCCGCCGACGGCGAATTCTCCGAGCGGCCGTACGACGCCCCCGTCGAGGGGCCCGTCCTGTTCGACCCGGACGACGACAGCGGCCTCCAAGTGCCCGGCACTTGGGAGGAGCCCACCCCCCTCGACGGTGGCCGCGTCCTGTTCCAAGAGCCGCGCGGCATCGTGGTCCTGGAGCGGAACGCTGCGGCGGCCGACGGGACGACGGACTCCGAGGCCGTCTCCTGGGGCACGTACGGGCCGTGGTTCGCGGGGCCGACGGCCGCCGAGGCGCCCCTGGACGCGGCCCGCATGGAGGAGGCGTTCGACGCCGACGGGATGGTGCTGCTGACGCAGGAGGAGCTGCCCGCCGCGCTGAGCCACGGACCCACTCGGGAGCTGGCCGTGACGGCGGGGCTGCCGACCTGGTTCGCCGCCGGGGTGGCCACCTTCACCCTGGCCTGGTCCGGCGGGAAGGGGCACGCTGTGGAGCCCGACGAGCACGGCCTGCTGCACTTCGGCACCATGGACCTGGCGTACGGCGACACCGGCCTGGTGCTCGTCCACCCCGAGACGGGCGCGGTGTCGATGGTCCGAGACGACGAGGGGCCGTTCCCCCTCGCCCGGGACACCGAGACCTTCGTACGGCTGCTGGAGGCCGAGTACCGGTTCATGAGCGCCTGTTGGGACTCGTACCCGGGCGAGAACGGCAAGCGGGACTTCCTGCGCGAGGTGGCCGCACTCGAACCGCTCGCGGTGGACGAGGATTCGCCCGCGGGGGACGTGTGGGGGCACCTGTTCGCGGCCGTGGTCGAACTCAGCCCGTGGGGGTTCTGACGCCGGAACTCCTCGCTCGGCCCCCCGAACCCACCGCCGGGGGGGCTCGCGTCCCGACGGCCGGACCCGAAGCGGCGGCGCGCGCCACCGCTGCGGGCGGGCTCGCCCTGGGGCGGCACCGGGCGGCGCGTGTCAGATCTCGAGGGCTCCGGGGAACGGTCCGTGCCCGATTCCGGGTGCGGTGACGGCCAGCCAGCCGTGGCCGCTCATCGGCGTGTCCTCGTCGATCTCCTCCGGATCGATGCTCAGCTTGTCCGCCACGCAGTTGGCGCTCGTCTCGCACGAGGCGTTGGGCTCGTACAGGCCGGGTTCCCAGTACTCGTCCTCCGTCTGGGGGGTCTCCCAGGGCAACGGCTCGCCCGTCCATGCCAGCTCGCGGTAGGTCTGGTACGAGCGGATCACCCGGCCCTGCTCGGCGATCGCCCAGCTGTGGTCGTCGTCGTAGGCGTCGCGGAAGTAGAAGTGGGCCTCTCCGCAGTACGCGCTGACCCGGGCCGCCGTCTCCTCCGCGGTCTTGAACACCATGCCGCCGAACACCATCCGCCAGCCGGCGAACTCGGGCGTGACGAAGGCCCGGTGGACGGTCAGCTCCTCCCCGTGGGGTCCGGTCGTCACGGCCGTGTCGTGCTGCACGGCCGACATGCCCATGGCCATCGTCGCGGGGATGCGGTCGTACAGCCCCAGGGCTTCGAAGACGCCCTCGTACGTGGCGGCCGGCACCGCGAGCCACATGAACGGGCAGTGGTGGTCCAGCGGCCGGTCGTCCGGCAGCTTGATCCGTACGAGTCGCTCGAGCGCCCGCCGGTCCCGGTCGCCCAGTTCGTCCCCGGCACCGATCATCGCCAGCGCGTGCAGCGCGTGCCGGCGCAGGACGCCCGGCCCGTCGCGTCGTATCTCCAGCAGGCGGGCGACCCCTTCAGGTCCGAGCGACTTCAGGTCCTTCTCGACCTGCCACAAAGCCTCTTGACGGGCGATCTGCAACAGGAGCGGCTCAAGGGGCGGGTTCTGCGTACTCATGGCGCCGACCCTAGAACACGCACCGCCCCGCAGCCGGTGGCGGGCCGCGGGAGGTGCGCGCGGTTCGTGCCGGTCAGCCGGCGAAGCGGCGGTTGCCGGTGAGCGACCACACGGCGGAGATCTTCCCGTCCGTGACCGCGAACATGTCGATGCCGCTCTTGACGACGACGTCACCGCCGTCGTCGGCGTTGCTCTCGCTCCACCGGCAGGCGATCTCACCGCGCTCGGAATCGACCAGCGGCGGGGCGTCGGCGGAGAACGTCACGCCGGTGAGGGCATGGCTGTTGACGGAGATGAACGCCGTCAGTTCGTCCTGGCCGAAGGTGGCGGCGTTGCCGGAGCCGCCGAAGTCGTCCGCGAAGTACAGCCGGAATCCGGGGGCGAGGATCTGCTCGGCGAGGGCGACGTCTCCGTTCCAGAGCGCCGCCCAGCCCTCCACCAGCCGGGTGCCGGCCTCCCGGGTCAGCTGAGCGGAGTCGGTGGTGGGGGTCGTCGTAACAGACATGGGTGCCTTCCGTGGTCGGTTCCTGGTCACCCAGCCTCTGGGCCGTGAGCGACAACCCCCTGTCGGTGTTTAGCCCGCCAGGCGGCGGCTCAAGCGAGACCCCAGAGCTCGTCGAGTCCGACGAAATCCCGTCCGGGGAGGTCCAGTTCGGAAAGGTCCACCGGACGCGGCTCCGCCGTTTCCTCCAGTGCCCGAGCCTCCCGGATGCGGTCGAGGCGGAAGCCTCGCACGGCGGAGCTCGACCGGCACCAGCCGATGAGGTACCAGTGCTCGCCCCCGAGGAAGCCCAGGGGTTCGACGAGACCGTCGCGTGCCTCGCCCTGCGCGTCGGCGTGGTGCAGGTGCAACAGCCGTCCCGTCGAGAGCGCCTCGCGCAGGGTGTGCGGGAGCACGGACGGCGGGGCGGGCTCCACGGGGACCCGTATCCGGCCGGCGAGCTCGCGGGCGGCCTGGCGGTCCCGCTGCGGCATGACGGCGAGCACCTTGTGGAGTGCCGAGCGGGCGTCCTCGGCGAAGGGCGACCCGGACAGCCGGTGCACGGCGACGGCCAGTGCGGCGGCCTCGGGTGCGGTGATCGTCAGGGGCGGCAGGGTGTGGTCCTTGTCCACGACGTACCCGCCGCTGCGGCCGGGCTCGGCGTAGAGCGGCACACCGGACTGCTGCAGCGCGCCGAGGTCCCGTTCGATGGTGCGGGTGCTGACGCCGAAGCGCTCGGCGAGCCACCGGGCGCTGCGCGGCCGGGGCGAGACCGCGCGTAACTCCTCCACCAGGGCGTACAGACGCTCGGTACGGTTCACAGCCAAGGACCGTAGCCGATGCCCCGGGACTCACGACAGCGGCCCGGCCACCCCGTGGCGGCCGTGATCCGGGTGCCGGCGCCCTGTGCGGCACGAGGCGAGTACGAGGCGAGTACGAGGCGAGTACGAGGCGAGTACGAGGCGAATCGTCATTTAAGATTCAGGGCGGCCTCGGGGCCGCGGATTGTCGCCTTGCGCGGCGACCGCGGAACGGTCTGGCCGCCGACCGGTCGGGGTGAGCGGCCAGGGCCGTGGTCAGGGCGTGGGCCGGGACCAGGGCCTGGGTCGGGCCCTCGGTCCGGATGGGGACCACATCACGCTGATCATGAGGATCCGGGGAGTCACGTGACCACCGGCGTGCGTCCGAGGGGTGTGGGGCGCCGGGCACACCCGCCCACGAACAGAAGACTCCCAGGGAGAAGTGAGGTATGCCAGTGATCTGCGTCGGAGGCATGATCGGCATCGGCAAGACGAGTGTGGCCGAACTGCTCGCCAAGGAACTGGGCAGCGACGTCTTCTACGAGAGCGTCGACGACAATCCGATCCTTCCGCTCTTCTACACCTCGAGCCCCGAGGAGATCCAGGCGAGGCGCTACCCCTTCCTGCTCCAGCTCTACTTCCTCCAGACGCGGTTCGCCGCGATCAAGGAGGCGTACAAGCAGGGTGACAACGTCCTCGACCGGTCCATATACGAGGACTGGTACTTCGCCAAGGTCAATCACGACCTGGGGCGGATCAGCTCCCTCGAGATGCAGGTGTACGAGGGGCTGCTGGGCGAGATGATGCGCGAGATCGACGGCCTGCCCTACCGCAAGGCACCCGACCTCATGGTCTACCTCAAGGCGGACTTCGAAACGGTGATGCACCGCATCGGACTGCGGGGGCGCGATTTCGAACAGGACGAGAGCCTCGTCGAGTACTACCGGACCCTGTGGTCCGGCTACGACGACTGGGTGCACAAGCACTACTCGGCCAGTGAGGTCTTCGTCGTCGACATGAACCACACGGATGTGGTGAACAACCCCGAGGACGCGGCCCGTGTGGCGCGGGACGTCAGGGAAGCCCTGGCGGCGGCGGTCGCGCGCCGGGCCTGAGCCTGTTCACCCTTGCGGGTGGCAGATCGTCCTGATCCCTCACACCGGCGAACACGTTCGGTAGTTTCCCCTGCACTGGTGCCGTGGCGGGGAGTGGTGGGACATGCGGATGTCGTCGGCGGCCGGGCTCGCCATCGCCTCGGTGGTGGTGGCCCTGTCGGGTTGCGGAAGCGGCGGGGGCAGCGGCGCCGCGGGGCCCGACCGGAACGTTCCACTGAAGGAGCGGACCACCATCGCGCAGTTCGACGTCGCACCGCTGCCGGTGGAGAAGGCCAAGCCGTGCGACCTGATCCGGCCCCCGGTCGAGGAGGAACTCGGGCTGGTACCGCCCGCCTCGATGCCCTGGGCGTCACGCGGGGGCTCGGCCCAGACTCCGACCAGTTGTTTCTGGCACAACCGGGTGAGCGAGGCGGTGGACCTACAGGTCCACCGGAAGCCGAAGGACGACAAGGCCAGCGCCATCCGGTTCGCCCTGATGGAAGAGCACGTCGACCTGATCATGGGGTATCCGGCGGGCATGCTGCCCATCGGCTCGTCCACCTGCACCGTCACCGTGGGCGTGTCCGATACCCATTACCTCGTCCTGCAAGTCCAGTCGAGGAACCGAACAGGGGCCTGTGCGCTGGGTGTCCGGGCGGCCCAGGAGGCCCTTCGCAACGTGCCCGCCCTCTGAGCGGCACGGATGCCCCGGATGCAAGGCCAGGGACAGGGGCAGGGGCAGGGGCAGGGGCAGCGCACAGCGGCCGTCGGGCCGCTCGCCGCCGATGCTTCCCCGCCCCTCGCCGGGCCCGAGCAGCCCGGCTTCGAGTCGCAGCCGCACCTGCGGTTCTTCCGTGCGTTCGGCCTCGTCGCGGGCGGCTTCCTGATGGCGCTCGGGGCGTTCGTGAGCTTCGGCGTCGACCGGCACACCACCTTGGAGGACTTCCGGGACCTTCCGGGCATGCCCTCGCCTCCACCGGCCCCGCAGCGCCCCGGACCGGGAACCCCGCCGCCGCCCGCCGGCCCGCGGGACGAGCCGCCCCTACTACCCTTCCCCACCGCCTGGCCCACGCAGCCACCGCCCCGGCTGCCGGGCCTGCCGGAACTGCCCCGTCTCCCCGGACCGTCGGGAGGCTGACCACATGACCGAGGGACAGCCCGTCGGTGTCCGGCCCGGCCCCGGGCGGTGGCGCGCGGCGCTCCTCGTCGTCCTGTCCCTGCACGCGGTGGTCGCGCTGGGCATGGTCGTCAAGCTCGTACGGCCCCGGCAGATCGAGGTGCCCCCGGAGATGGCGGCGCTGGGCGAGTTGGTCGGCGCCGTGGAGTCCCTCCCCTACTGGATCTACCTGTCGTGCTGGCTCCTGACGGCCGTGCTGGCGGCCGTCGCAGGGCTTCACCGGTGGTCCGCGCGCGATCCGGCCGGACTCCCGGGGGCGGTGGCCCGACGCTACCGCGGGGCGCTCGTCGTCATGCTGTTGCTGCCGTTCGCCGTGATGTCCCTGCCCCTCGTCCCCCTGCTCGCGTGGCCGGGCGCGTGGGTGGCGACGTTCCTGCTGTGCGTGCCGACGACCGCGTACGCGCTGATGGTGATGCACTGCGCGCAGCGGTTCCGGCGGATCCCGGTCCGGCTGCCGCTGGCCGCCTTCGGCTGGGGCGCCGTCATCGCCACCGGTTTCGGCGGGACGATGAACGACTGGTGGTCCGGGTTCGCGACGCTGCACTTCCCGCTCCCGGAGAACCCGTTGGACGCGACGTACCTGAGGGAAATCGGCGCACCCATCGTGGCGGGGTTCTTCGAGGAGTTCGGCAAGGCGGCGGGCGTGGCGGTCCTCTTCGTGCTGCACCGGCGCCACTTCGACGGCGTGGTCTCCGGCATCGTCATCGGGGCGGCCACCGGGATCGGCTTCAACTTCACGGAAAGCCTCGCGTACATGTCCGAGTGGGGCGGTGCTTCGGCGAACTTCCACCATTGGGGCAGGCAGGCGCTCGGGCTGATGGCCGCCCACACCGCGTTCACCGCGGTCATCGGGGCCGGTTTCGGGCTCGCTCGCCAGGTGAGCGGGCGAGCGCGGCGACTGACCGCCGTCGGCGTCGGCTTCCTCACCGCGGCCGGCGCCCACTTCTGCAACGACAGCGTGATCGGCTACGTCGCCAGGCATCCGCTCCGCCTGATTCCTGCGGGCGAGGCGGCGGGCATCCTGATCGTCCTCCCGGCGCAGATCCTCCTGCTCCAGGGCCCCCTCGTCGTGCTCTACGTCATGCTCCTGCGCCGGGGGCTGCGCAGCCAGGCGGGCGGGCTCGAGGCTGCGCTGGGCAGCCTGCCGCCGGAGGCCCGGCGGGCGATCACCTCCGACGAAGCCGCGCTGCTGCTGTCACCGGCGCGTCGGTTCCGGCTCAAGGTGGACGCCCTGCGGGCCCGTGGCAGCCTCCGGGAGCGGCTCGCCGCGTACCGCCGGCTGTCCAGGCTGCACGCGGCCCAGTTCGACCTCGCGACCGAGCGGTGGCACCGGTTGCGCGGAGAGGCCGACCCCGCCGCCCCCGACGATGCCGCCCTGTGCGAGCGGATCCTCGAGTTGAAGGGCGCCCCGGAGGGCCGTCACGTCTGCGCCTCACCACCCGCGCCAAGGGCTCCGCTGTCCCCCGTACCCATGCCCGCCCCGGCGGGCGGAAAGGACGCGCCATGAACGGGCGAACGGCCCGGTCGGCCGCCCGATGGCTGGTGGCCTTCGTCGGCGCCGTGCTGTTCTGGCTGCTGCACGCCCCGACCGCCGCGGCCTCGTGCGGCACCATCACGTACGAGGGCGGCGGCGACCCCGCCCCGGCGAAACCGCCGGGCCTTCCGGAACTCCCCACTCACCGCTGCGTGTCCATGCTCCCGAACGCCGGGTCAGTCGCCGCCGTCTCGGCGGCGCTGATCGCCGCCACGGCACACGGGATCAGGCTCTACCGCAACGGCGCCCCGCCCGACGGCGCCGGCGGCACGTCAGGCCTCGACACCGACCGCGTGGTCAGGGCCCTCGCGCTCCAGGGGCACGCCCCGCAACGCCACCTGTTCCCGGATGCCGGGGCCCTGCGAGCACGCAAGGGCCGGCCGAAGTACAAGGACGGCGCTCTGGTCCTGCGGCTCAACGGGCACGTCAAGACGAAGGACCACGTCGACCCGGAGTGCGACAAGGGCATCTGCACGAAGGAGGTCAAACCGTACGCGTCGACACTGTCGGACCACTTCTGCGGCGACTACGCGACCAGGTTCCGCCACGCGGCGGACTTCGTGCGCGCCGAGGCCCATCTACGCGAGAAGGCCCTGCGGGACGGTGGGGACACGGCCAGGGCGACCATCGAGGAGGTCTTCGGCCCCGGGGACCACACGGCGAGGTTCGAGGGGTACTACGTGGACCCGGCCGACCCGGAGAACGACGACGGCTCGGTGAACCTGCTCCCCGCGGACTTCCGCGGAGGCCACATCATCGCGAGGTACAGACAGACCCCTGACGCCATCTGGCTCGTCACCATGCACCCTTCACCACGATCCGGACGACACCCCTAGGAGACGACGTGGACGAACTGACGGGCATCTTCATCAGCCGCGCCTTCGGGCCCGACTGCCTGAACGAGCCGGAGGTCCTCAAGGACAGCATCCGCAACAGCTTTGAGCTCCGGGGACCGTTCGCACGGAGTTACGAGCTACAGCGGGACGGCCTCGCCGAGGTGATCCGCACCCGCGGGATGTCACTCGCCGAGTGGGAGGAGCTCACGGAGGGGGTGATCGACTTCCCCGGCGAGGACGAGTTGTACGCCTACCTCCAGCGGGCCCACGCCTACTTCTTCGGCGACGCCGAGGCACCGCCACCGCTGCCGCCACAGGACTGAAGGGGCGAATGACCCCAGTCAACCTCGTAAGCCCCTGAAGTCCCGACCGTCCCTCAAACCTCAGTAACCACATCAGTCACTGTGCCATTCGGGTTATTCTCGTCAATCCGCGACATTTCCAGTGCCTATGATCCACCTTCGTGAAAGAAAGTCAGAAGGCCCGAACGGCACAGGACTCGGCCGATGTGGTCATCCTCGGAGCCGGGCCCGCGGGGCTGGTCCTCGGAAACCTCTTACTCGCGGCCGGCATCGACTGCGTGATCCTGGAACGCTCCGCCCGCGAGCACGTGCAGGCCCGGGCGCGCGCCGGTTACCTCGCCGAGCACACCGTGCGCGTCCTGGACCGGCACGGTCTGGCCGAGGGGGTCCGGCGGCGCGGACAGCGGCACGGTGTCTGCGAGTTCCGCACGGAGGGCGACCGCTTCCGACTCGACTACGGGCTCCTCGGGAAGGGCGAGCAGCACATCGTCTACCCACAACACGAGCTGGTCACAGACCTGTTGGCGCACTATCTGGCGGCCGGCGGCCGGATCCGCTTCGAGGCCGAGGCGGTGGAGGTGCGCGGCGCCGACGGCACCCGGCCCGTGGTCGAAGTGCGTGACGCGGACGGCCGCCCGGGCCGGTGGCGGGCCCGGTACGTCGCCGGGTGCGACGGGCGCCACGGCGCCGCCCGGCGCTCGCTCCCGGCCGGGGCGGTCCGCCGTCACCAGCGCGACCACGGGGTGACCTGGCTCGGGCTCCTCGCCGAGGCGCCGCCGAGCCTCGATGCCGTGGGCTACGCGATCCACCCGCGCGGCTTCGCCGGGCACATGGCCCGGTCCCCCGAGGTCACGCGCTACTACCTCCAGGTCGCGCGCGGGAGTGCGGCCGAGGTCTGGTCCGAGGACCGGATCTGGGAGGAGCTCGCGCTGCGCCTGCGGGCGGCCGACCACGGCCCGCTCAGGTGTGGCCCGATCTCCCAACGCACCGTCGTGGACCTGGAGTCCGACGTACTGGAACCGCTGCGGCACGGCTCGCTGTTCCTCGTCGGAGACGCCGCCGGCCTGATCAGCCCGTCCGCCGCGAAGGGCGCGAACCTCGCGGTGGTGGAGGCGGAGATCCTCGCCCTCGGCCTCACCGCCGCCCTCCGGCACTCGGACCCCGCCCCGCTCGACCGCTACTCCGCGCGGTGTCTGGCGTACATCTGGCGTGCGCAGGAGTTCTCGCAGTGGATGATCCGGCTGCTGCACGCGGACCCGGAGGGCGTGGACGGCGGCTCGCTGTTCCAGGACCGGCTGCGTCACTCCCGTATCGAGACGCTGCGCACCTCACGTACCCAGCAGGACTGGTTCGCCGAGAACTACGTCGGCCTCTGAGGCGCCGCTCGATCCCTCCCCGGCTTCCCGGGCGCGTTCCCCTGCCCGGACATCGACTTCCTCGCGCCCGCGAGCCGTCCTGTGCGCTTCCCCTTCCGCTTCTCCCTCCGCTTCCCCACCCCTCCCCCACCCCCGAGTACCGAAATGGACCGGAACCAAGGATGTCCTCCCCATGACGACACCGACCGCAGTTCCCGCAGGAGCTTCCTCGGGAACCCCGACCACCCCGCCCGTCCCCGACGACACCGACCGGCTGAGCGCCGCGGTCGACTTCGTCCGGAGCCAGGACACCGCCACCCTGCTCCGCCTCCTGCTGCCCGGGCTCGACGGCCTGGAGTTGCGGGCGCTGGCCGACCGCTGCCGCTTCGCGCACGCCGCTCTGCTCGTCTTCCCCGCCGACGGGCCGTCCCTGCGGCGGCAGTTCGCCGCCTGCGGACTCGACGCGGACGCGGTGGCGCAGCCGAGCGTCGTCGTACGGGAGCGGCTGGCCCTGCGGCACCGGCGCGATGCCGCGGTGCTGGACGTAAGGATTCTGCGGCCCGAGGTGCACTGCGCCGACGGCGAGCGCCGGGTGGTCGAGGTGTTCGCGCTGGCCCTCCCGCCCGGCTCGGAGCTCGCGGACGTCGCCGCGCACGAGCGCGCCCGGGACCACGAGGCGCACATCGCCTTCGAGGTCGAGCGGCCCGACCCGCTGGTGCTGCGCGGCCTGTGCCAGACCTTCGCGCAGCACGGCGCGGTCGCCGACGGCGGCGGCTACAACCCGCACGAGGACGGCACGGTGTTCTACTTCACCGCACCCGCCGACTCGAAGGCCGGATACCGCCGTGTCGAGCTCTACGCGAGCGGCGACCACCGCGGCGTGCTCACCCCCCACCTCGCCGACTACCAGGCCCGCCGGCCGGCGGAAACGCTCCTGCGGCTGATGACGGGCGCGTGGACGACACAGGCGCTCGCGGCGTGCGCGCAGTTGCGGCTGCCCGAGGCGATGGACGCCCGGAACGACGGCGGTCCCCGTACCGCGATCGACGTGCAGGCTCTGGCCCGGGCCGTCGACGCCGACCCGGAGAACCTCGCCACCCTGCTGCGCTACCTCGCGATGCTGGGCGTGGTCGTCGCGGAGCCGGACGGCTTCCGCCTCACCGCGCTCGGGGCGCTGCTGCGTGCGGACTCCGCCGGGTCCATGCGGTCGCTGGCGCTGATGTACGGCGGTGCGTTCTACCAGTCGTTCGCGCTGCTCGCCAGTGCCGTGCGCACCGGGCAGACCGGTTTCGAGCAGCTCTTCGGCGAGAACCACTTCGACTACTTCGCCCGTCAGCCCGCCCTCGCCGAACGCTTCGACCAGTCCATGGCCGCGAGCGCCCGGATGTTCGATCCACTCCCCACGCACCCGGTCATCGCCGCGGCCGGCCGCCGGACGGTCGTCGACGTCGCGGGAGGCACCGGGGAGCTGCTCGGCCGCATCCTGACGGCGCGCCCGGCCCTGCACGGCGTTCTGCTCGAACGCGCGCACGTCGTCGAGGCCGCCCGCCGGCAACTCGACGCGGCCGGCGTCGGCGCCCGCTGCACCTACCGGGTGGGCGACTTCGCCGACGTGCCCGCGGGCGGGGACGTGTACGTCCTGTCCCGGGTGCTGCACGACTGGGACGACGACCGCTGCCGGGAGATCCTGCGCCACTGCGCCCGGGCGATGCCGGCCCACGCCGACCTGCTCGTCGTGGAGCGGCTGCTGCCGGCTGACGGTTCGCCGTCGCTGGCGACGGCCTGGGACCTCCACATGATGTGCAACGTCGGTGGCCGCGAGCGCCGGGCCGACCACTACGCGGCGCTGCTCGACGACGCGGGTCTGAGGCTCGTCGGCCACTCACCGCTGCCGCTGGGCGCGAGCGTCCTGCACGCGCGCAAGGCGGCCCCGGTGGCCGCCGTCCGCCTTGCGGAGCCTTCGCGCCGGGGCTGAGCGAACCGGCCCGTCCACTCCCCACGGCTCGTACGGCCTTGGGGAGTGGCGTGTGGGCGCGGGCGCGGGCCCGGGCGTCACGCGGCGGGGCAGGGCGGGTCGAAGTCGATCGTCGGGAAGTGTTCCTCCCATTGGGCTCGGGTGATCCGGGGGTAGGCGGCGGCGCAGACGCGTGCGGTGACCGTGTCCAGGCCGGTGTCCCACAGCCGCAGCGTGAAGTCGTTGCCGCCCGTGGCCAGGGTGTCGCCGTCCGGGCCGAAGGCCACGGCCGGTACCGGGTTCGCGTGGCCGGTGAGGACTGTGGGAGTGGCCGCACCGCCCACGTCCCAGAGCAGGGCCCTGCTGTCCGCGGCGCCGGCTGCCAGTCGGCGGCCGGCCGCGTCGAAGGTCAGCGTGTAGATCCAGGAGCCGGACGTCGACAGCCGTTTCGGCTTCGACGGGTGGCCGATGTCGCTGATGTCGATCAGCCAGACCGTCCGGTCCTTCCGGTGGAGGGCGGCCAGATTCCGGTTGTCGGGGCTGAACACTCCGCCGGTCAGGGGGTCGGACCGGAACGGGGAGGGCAGTTCCCGGGGGCTGCGCGGGTCGCCGATGTTCCAGAACCGCAGCGAACCGGACTCGCCGGTGCTCGTCACCAGCGTGCGGCCGTCCGGCCGGAACGAGGCCGAGGTGACCTCCGGGCCGTCTTCGGCGATCCGGCCGAGCGGCCGGGGATCGGCGGGATCGGTCAGGTCCCACAGTCCGGTGGTGCGCTGGGCCCAGACGGCCAGCAGGCGGCCGCCCGGGCCGAAGGCGGCCCCGCCGACTTCGCCGCCTCCGGGGGTGAGGACCGATGTCTGCCGTGGATTGCGTGGATCGGTCACGTCCCAGATGCGGACGGTGGCGTCCTCTCCGGCGGTGACGAGGGTGCGCCCGTCGGGGCCGAACGCCACCGACCGGACGAACTTGGTGTGCCCGCGCAGGACCGACAGCGGCCACAGGGCCCGGCCGCCGGTGACCTGCCAGAGCCGTGCGGTGCCGTCCCAGCCGGCGCTGGCGAGCAGGTGTCCGCCCGGGCCGAAGGCCACGGAGGTGACCACGTCGTCGTGGTTCCCGAGCGACAGGTCCCGCAGGTCCAGGAGCCGGTCGGAGTTGGCGAGCACGCGGCCGTCCGAGGTGAACGCGGCCTGGTAGGCCCCGCCCTGAACCGTGTTGGTCCGCTTCGGCTTCGCCGGGACGGTGACGTCCCAGAACAGGGTGGACCCGCCGACCGAGACGAGCGTGCCGCCGTCCGCGCTGAACACCACCGACCAGACGATCGCCGGATGGCCGAGCAGGACGGCCGGGGGCTGTGTACGCGGGCTGCCGGCCACGTCCCAGACCCGTACGGAGTGGTCCCAGCTCCCGGTCGCCACGGTCCGGCCGTCGGGGCTGAACGCGGCCGAGGTCACCGTGTCGGTGTGGCCCCGCAGGAGGTCGAGGACGAGCGGATGCCCAAGGTCTTCGACGTCCCACAGCCTGGCGGTGGTGTCGCCGGTGGTCGCGAGCCGGCGGCCGTCCGGGCTGAACGTCACCGAGGTGACCGCGTCGGTGTGGCCCGGCAGGGTGGCCAACAGCCGGGGGTGGCGGGGATCGTGCGCGTTCCACAGCCGCGCCGTGCCGTCGGTGTGGCCGGTGGCGATGGTTCCGCCGTGCCCGTACGCCACCCACGTCGGGGCGGACGACTGGTCGGGCAAGGCGCCCAGTGCGACGGGCGCACGCCGGTTCGCCACGTCCCAGAGCCGCACCGATCGGTCGCTCGCCGTGGCCAGGACACGGCCGCCCTCGTCGAACGCCACCGACCGCATCCGCCCCGGGTCGTTCAGGACGGCCAGCGGGACCGGGTGGTGGGCGTCCGCCGTGTCCCACAGCCGGACCGTGTGGTCCCAGCTCGCGGTGGCCAGGACCGTGCTCCGCGGGGCGAAGGAGATCGAGACCACGTCCGAGGTGTGACCGGTGAGCCGGCTCGTGTACGGGGTCGCGAACGCGCTCATGAGCTGGTCGCGGACGTCGCCGGTGCGTGCGAGGCGATACGCGGCCAGGTTCAGCTGCGCGGCGAGCGAGGGGTTCTGCTGCCGCACCTCCGCCGCGTCGGCGGAGGCCTTCCGCGCGATGGCCACGTTGCGCTGGCGGATGGCCGAGTCGCGCGAGTCGACGGCGAGCCCGCCGGCCGTCGCCGCGATGACCACCAGCACGGTCAGCAGGGTGACCAGCTGCCGCAGGCGCACCGCCCGCCGTCGGACGGCCGCCGTCTCGTCCGCCTGTGCCTCCCTGCTCTCGTCGAGGAAGCGCTGTTCCTTCGAGGTCAGCCGGCTGCCGTCCGCCGCGGCCAGGTCCAGCGCCGCGGCCAGGCGGGCACCCCGGTACAAGGCGTGCGGGTCGCGGTCCTGCGCTTCCCAGGCGGCGGTCGCGTCGGTGAGCTGCCGGTGCAGGTGCAGCCGGTCCCGGTCCTCGGTCAGCCAGCCGCGCAGTCTCGGCCAGCACCGGATGATCGCCTCGTGGGTGATCTCGACGCACTCCCTGTCCAGCGTCACCAGCCGCTGCCGGGCGAGGGATTCGAGTACGAAGGCGGTGTCGGGGTTCGGGTCCAGCTCGTCCCTGGTGATCCGGCGCTTGGTGTCCTCCGTACCGTCGCCCAGCGCGGTGAGCCGGAGGAACAGCGACCTCGCGAGGTCCTGCCGGCCCGGCGACAGTTCCCGGTAGGCGGCCTCGGCGGTGTGGGCGAGCGCGTGCTGGATGCCGCCGACCGCCAGATAGCCGTCCAGGGTCAGCCGGTTGCCGCTGCGGCGCCGCCAGGTCTCGGCCATCGCGTGCGAGACCAGCGGCAGCGCGCCGGGCTGACCCGTCGCGTCCGCGACCACGGCCGCGAGGAGCGGGCCGGTCACCGTGCAGTCGGCGAGCGCTGCCGGGCGGGTGATGGCCTCGCGCAGCTCCTGGCTGCTCATCGGACCGACGGCGAACTGCGCGTCGCGCATCGCCTCGACCAGCCGGGGGTCCTGGACGCAGTGGCCGTAGAAATCGGCGCGGACGCCGAGCACCACCCGGGTGCGGCTGGTCGCCGCCGTGGTGGCGGCGACCAGCATGCCGATGAACGCGTCCCGTTCGTCGCGGTCCCCGCAGAGGGTGAAGACCTCTTCGAACTGGTCGACCACGATCAGCGCGTCGACGTCCGGCGCGCGGTCGGTCAGGAGCTGCCGGATCCTCAGGTGCAGCGCGGCGGGATCGTCGAGCAGCTCGGCGGCCAGCGCGCCGGGAGCCTCTCCCGTCGCAGCGGCCAGCCGGACCGCGCACTCCTCCACGGGATGCGGACCCGGCGTGAACAGGATCACCGGCCGGTCCGATGCCCGTCCGCGGGCGACGAGCCCCGCCCGCAGCAACGAGGACTTCCCCGCTCCGGACGGCCCGAAGGCCGCCACGAACCGGTGGTCACGCACCTTCGCGAGCAGTTCGCCGGTCAGCCGGTCGCGCCCGAAGAAGCGGTCGGCGTCCTCCGGCTGGAACGCCGACAGCCCCGCGTACGGGGTGCTCTGCCCGCCGGTGTCCCGGGGCTCGTCGCCGTGTGCGCTCGCCGCGATCTCGGCGGCGACCGCGTGCCATCGGGCCTCCCATGCGCGGAGGTCGCCCCGGCACGCCTCGACGTACGCCAGCGTGACGCCCAGGCTCGGGAACCGGTGCCCGCCCGCGGCGTCCGACAGTGTCGTGGACGCATAGTGCGCCCGTTTCGCCAGTGCGCGATAGGGCGGCCGTCCCGCCGCCTCGCGCAGTTTCCGAAGGTCGGCGGCGAACCGCGTCAGCGGGCCGTCGTCCGTGTCGAGCGGGCGTTCGGGGCGTGGCATTGCCTTCCTCTCCGTGCCTTTCCGCAGGTGATGGGAGGTGATTGTCCAGCTCTTGATGTCCGGAACCCTCGTTCCGGCACCGGACAACGACCGGCGGCTAGACCTGGACCAGCGCAACCGCGCAAGGGTCATGCGAAGGAGAACCCATGAGGTCCGTACGACGACTGATGCTGCTGGCGGCGACCACCGCGGGGCTGCTGGCCGGCGCCACCTTGACGGGCGCGCCCGCGTTCGCCGCCGCGCCGCTGCTGAAGTCCAACCTGAACGGGAGGTGCGTCGACATCTTCATGTTCCACCAGGAGAACGGCGCGTCCACCGTGACGTGGGACTGCACCGGCAACACCAACCAGCAGTGGCGCTGGGACGGCGAGCAGATCCGTTCCGGCATGAACGGGAAGTGCCTGGAGATCTACGGTCCCCATCTGGGCGACCAGGGCTCGGTGGCCATGTGGGACTGCAACGGCGGCGCCCACCAGAAGTGGTTCCGCAACGGCGGCGAGATCCGCAACCGGGTCAACGGGAAGTGCCTGGACATCCTGGCCGGACGGCCCGAGAACGGGCAGCTCCTGGTGAGCTGGAGCTGCAACGGCGCGCGGAGCCAGAGCTGGGACTTCTGAACACCGGCCCGGCCCGGCACGGCACGTCTCGTGCCGGGCCGGGCCGGGCTCGGTCCCGTGCCCCGGACCACCGGGCGCGGGGCGGCTTCAGTCGATGCCGCCGACGCCGCGATCGGGTGCGCTCATGTCTCCGGTGGCGGGGATGCCGTCGGCGAGCCCGTAGCGCAGGTAGACGGTGCCCTTCGGGCTCGCTGCCGGGGGTGCGAGGAGCGTGAGGTTGCTGGGCACCGCACCCTCTTCGAACACCTTCTTCCCGACGCCGAGCACGATCGGGTGCACCCAGAGGTCGAGTCGGTCGAAGAGCTTCTCGCGAAGGAGGCTCTGCACGAGGTTCAGGCTCCCGACGACCTTGATGTTCTCGTGGCGGTCCCGGATCTCGCGCACCGCGCCGGCCAGGTCCGGGCCGAGCTGCGTGGACCCGGCCCAGGAGAGGTCGGGCCGGCCGCGGGAGGCCACGTACTTCGGGACGCTGTTGAAGAGCGTGGCGATCCCGCCGTCCTCGCCGCCCTTCTGGTGGGGCCAGTAGGCGGCGAAGATGTCGTAGGTGCGCCGGCCGAGCAGGAGGGCGTCCGTGCCCTCGTACGCGGCTCCGATCTGTGCGCCGGCGACCTCGTCGATCAGGGGCGCCTGCCAGCCGCCGAACGGGAAGCCCGCCGGGTCCTCGTCGGGGCCGCCGGGGGCCTGCCCGACGAGGTCGAGGGTCGCGAACATCTCGATGTGGATGAGGCCCATGGCTTGCTCCCGATGAGTCGGTTGTCTCCGTCAAGGGATAGACCCGCGGGAGGCCGGAAACTCATCGCCCCGCCGGACTGCGGTCACCGGGATTGCGTGTCCCCCGGTTCGTGCAGGCGTACGGCGAGGGCCGCGATGTCGTCGTCCAGGCGTCCCTTGCTGTAGCGGAGGAGGTCGCGGTGGAGGGTCGCGAGCAGCTCGCCGGGCGGTGTCGGCGGCTGTCGGCCCATCCAGGCCTCCAGGGGGAAGAACTCGCCGTCGCGGGCGCGGGCCTCGGCGATCCCGTCGGTGTAGAGGAGCAGCAGGTCGCCCGGGGCGGAGTCGAAGGTGTCGACGCTGTAGTGGTCGCCGATCAGCTCCGCGAGACTGAGCAGTGGCGAGGGGGTGTCGGTCTCCAGGACACGCAGTTCCCCGTGGTTCAGGAGCAGTGGAGGAGGGTGTCCGCAATTCAGGATGCCGATCCGGCCGCCCTCGTGCGGGACCTCGACGAGGAGGGCGGTGGCGAAGCGCTCCGTCGGCCCCTCGGGGGGAAAGGCGGCGTTGTAGCGGGTGCTGCTGACGTCCAGCCGGCGGGCGATGTCGACCATGTCCCTCTCGTCGTAGGCGGCCTCCCGGAAGGCGTTGACGATCGCCGCGGCCGCCCCCACCGCGGGCAGGCCCTTGCCGCGCACGTCACCGATGAGCAGCCTGACCCCGTACGGGGTGTCGGCGACCTCGTAGAAGTCCCCGCCGATCCGGGCCTCCGCCGCGGCCGCGAGGTACAGCGCCTCGATCTGGATGCCGCCGAAGCGGCGCGGCATGGGGCTCAGGACCACCTGCTGCGCGGCGTCGGCGACGAGCCTCACCTGAAAGAGGGTGCGCTCCCGCTGGAGCCGCAGGTGGCTTCCGTAGGCGGCGGCCACGGTGACCGCGATGATCCCGGCGGCCGTCCACCACGTCCCCAGGTCCGGGAAGACGAGGCTGAGGCCGATCATCAGGAAGAGGCAGACCGTGCCGAGCAGGACGGTGGGGAGCACCGGCCACATGGCGGCGGCAAGGGCCGGCGCCGCGGGCAGGAGGCGGCTGAAGGCCATGTCCGGCGGAGTGTTGTACGCCAGGCCGGCGATGATGACGGTCAGGATGACCGGCGACAGCCGCACGAGTCTTCCCGGGCCGGGGCGCCGACGAAGTCGCGGCCGTCCAGACTCGATCACACTTCACAGAATATCGACATACAAGGGGCATAGCGCTCTGACCCCATCAGAGCCCGGTCAGCCGGTCAGCCGGTCAGCCGTTCAGCGACTTCATGAGCTCGGGGGCGTAGCGGTCCCCCGAGACCACGCCGTACGGGGCGACGGCGTCGATGGAGGCCAGGTCGGCGTCGGTGAGGGTGACGGCGGTCGCGGCGACGTTCTCCTCCAGGTAGCGGCGGCGCTTGGTCCCCGGGATGGGCACGGCGCCCATGCGCAGGGTCCAGGCCAGGGCGAGCTGGGAGGGGGTGACGCCCTTCTCCTCGGCCAGGTGGCGTACGCGTTCCACGACGGCCAGGTTGCGGTCGAAGTTCTCGCCCTGGAAGCGCGGGTCCGTACGCCGGAAGTCGTCGGTGGCGAAGTCGTCCGGGCTGGTCACGGCGCCGGAGAGGAATCCGCGGCCGAGCGGCGAGTAGGCCACGAGGCCGATGCCGAGCTCGCGCAGCACGTCCAGGACGCCGTCGTGCTCGATGCCGCGCTCGAAGAGGCTGTACTCGGTCTGGACGGCGGTCAGCGGGTGGACGGCGTGCGCGCGGGCGATCGTGGCCGCGGACGCCTCGCTGATGCCGATGTGGCCGACCTTCCCGGCGGCGACCAGTTCGGCCATGGCGCCGACGCTCTCCTCGATCGGCACGTTCGGGTCGACCCGGTGGAGGTAGTACAGGTCGATGCGATCGGTGCCGAGGTGGCGCAGGGAGCGGTCCGCGGCCCGGCGGATGTACTCGGGGGTGCCGTTGTGGCCCCGGAAGGTGCCGTCGTCGGTGAATTCGACGCCGGTCTTGGTGGCGACGACCGCGGCGTCGCGGCGGCCGGCGAGGGCCTTGCCGAGGAGCTGTTCGTTGATGAAGGGGCCGTAGGCCTCGGCGGTGTCGAGCAGGGTCACGCCCAGTTCGAGGGCGCGGTCGATGGTGGCGAGGGCCTCCGTCTCGTCGGTGGCACCGTAGAAGGCGCTCATGCCCATCAGGCCGAGGCCTTCGGCGCCGACGTTCAGGCCCTGTGTTCCGAGTGCGCGGATCTCCATGGTGTTCTCCTCGGGGAGCGGGGGAAGCTGAAGTAACTAACTGGATAGTTCGAGACTGACGCACCTGGTGCCGTCATGTCAATAACCAGATAGTTACTTGCTAGGCTGCCGGTCATGGCACGGGATTCCAGCGCAACGAAGGCACGGCTGCTGGACGCGGCGTTCGCCGAATTCGCCGCCTACGGCATCGCGGGGGCTCGCGTCGACCGCATCGCGGTGGCCGCCCAGGCGAACAAACGGCTCATTTACGTCTATTACGGTAACAAGGAGCAGCTGTTCGACGCCGTGCTCCAGCGCGCCCTGGAGACCGGCTCGGAGTCGGTGCCCTTCGACGCGGAGGACCTGCCCCGGTACGTGGGCGCCGTCTTCGACCACCTCGTGGCGCGGCCCGACCTGATGCGGCTGGTGCAGTGGAAGCAGCTGGAGCGGCCGGGCAGCGGTGACGCCGAGGCGGAGTCCTACCGGGCGAAGATCGCAGCGGTGGAGCGGGCGCAGCGGGCGGGGCTGATCGACCCGGCCCTCGATCCGGCGGACCTCCTCACGCTGGTCATGGGCCTGGCCCAGGCGTGGACCGGAGCCGTGGGCGGCCCGGCCGCCGGCGTCCCGGAGGCAGCCTGGCCGGCGGAGCGGCTGGCCCGGCACCGCGAGGCCGTGGTCGAGTCCGTACGACGGGTGATCCGCCCGGCGCGGGCGTAGAAGAGCCCGGGCGGCGCGGCGGCGCACGCCGACGGCCGACCGGCCCCGCCTCTCGCGGCGGCCGGGGCTGCCGTCGCGGGTCGCGGAGCGGAGGCGCGCCCGCCGTACGGTGCCGAGCGGAGGCGCCCCTGTGGTGCGGTCAGGCTGCCGCTCAGCGCTCGACGGGGATGCCCAGCCGGTCGGCCACCGTGGTGAGGGCGCTGCCCAGCGGGAGCTCCACCCGGGTGAGCGCGTGCCGGTCGCCCCGGGTCGCGTCGCGGTTGACGATCAGCACCGGTTTCCCGGACTCCGCCGCCAGGCGGACGAACCTGAGCCCGGACATCACCGTCAGCGAGGAGCCGAGGATCAGCAGCGAGGCCGCCGCTTCGACCAGCTCGCGGCAGTGCTCGACCCTCGCCCGCGGGACGTTCTCCCCGAAGAACACCACGTCCGGTTTGAGGATGCCGCCGCACCGCGAGCACGGCACCACGCGGAAGTCCCCGACCTGTTCGTCGGTGAGGTCGGCGTCACCGTCCGGGTTGAGTCCCGCGGCCATCGGCTCGAAGCCCGCGTTGACCTCCTCCAGCCGCCGGGCGAGGTCGCGGCGCGGGCTGGAGGCCCGGCAGGAAAGGCAGACGACGCGGTCCAGGCCCCCGTGGAGTTCCACGACGCCCTCGCTGCCCGCGGCCTGGTGCAGGCCGTCGACGTTCTGGGTGATCACGCCCGCGAGCAGGCCGTGGCGTTCGAACGCCGCCACGGCCCGGTGCCCCGCGTTGGGCCGGGCTTGGCCGAAGGTGCGCCAGCCGAGGTGGCTGCGGGCCCAGTACCGACGCCTGGCCCGGGCGCTGCCGGTGAAGTCCTGGTAGGTCATCGGGGTGTGCCGGCGCAGGCTCCCGCCCTCCCCCCGGTAGTCGGGGATGCCCGACTCCGTGGAAATACCGGCCCCGCTGAGCACCAGCACACCGCCGCCGTCGAGGGCGTCGACCACCGGCTCCAGGTCCGTGGTGCCCGGCGGCAGGCCCTCGGGCGGGGTCCAGCTCAGAGTGGGACGCACGCGCATGCCGCCCAGGGTACGGAACGGGCACCCGGAGCGACCAGGCCCGGCCGGTTCTTGGGGCCGGCTCACCGCGAAGCGGGGGAAGGAACGGTCAGGAGCGGGCGTAGCGGCGGATGCGGTAGCGCGGGCCGGCGGTCGAGGACTGCCAGCCCGTGTCTTCGACGGTCTTCCAGTCCGCGTCCAGTGCCGGGGCGTAGGTGTCGCCGTCGATGTGCGCGTCGATGTCGGTCACCGAGAGGACCGTGGCGTACGGCAGGGCGGCGCGGTAGATCTCGCCGCCCCCGATCACCCAGGCCGCCCCGGGGCCGGTCGGTGACGGTGACGCGGAGGCGACTTCGAGTGCCTCGGCGATCGAGCCGGCACGGTCGGCGCCTTCGGCCTTCCACCGCGGATCACGGGTCACGACGATGTTGCGCCGGCCGGGCAGCGGACGGAACCGCGCGGGCAGCGAGTCCCAGGTCTTGCGCCCCATGATCACGGGGTGGCCCGAGGTGGTCGCCTTGAAATGCGCCATGTCCTCGGGCAGCCGCCACGGGATCGTGTTGTCGGCGCCGATCACGCCGTCGAGGGTCTGCGCCCAGATCAGTCCGGTGTTCATACGGCGACCGGAGCCTTGATCGCGGGGTGGTGCCGGTAGTCCAGCACCTCCACGTCGTCGTAGGCGTACTCGAACAGCGAGTCGGCCTTGCGCAGACGCAGCTCGGGGAACGAGAACGGTGCGCGCGAGAGCTGCTCCGTCACCTGCGAGACGTGGTTGTCGTAGATGTGGCAGTCCCCGCCGGTCCAGATGAAGTCACCCGGCTGGAGCCCCACCTGCTGCGCCACCATGTGGGTGAGCAGGGCGTAGCTGGCGATGTTGAAGGGGACGCCGAGGAACAGGTCGGCGCTGCGCTGGTACAGCTGGCAGGACAGCCTGCCGTCGGCGACGTGGAACTGGAACAGCGCGTGGCAGGGTGCGAGGGCCATGCGGTCCAGCTCGGCGACGTTCCAGGCGGAGACGATCATCCGGCGGGAGTCGGGGTCGCGGCGCAGGGTGTCGAGGATCTGGCTGATCTGGTCGATGTGGCTGCCGTCCGGCGCGGGCCAGGAACGCCACTGCACGCCGTAGACCGGACCGAGGTCGCCCTTCGCGTCCGCCCATTCGTCCCAGATGCTGACGCCGTGCTCCTGGAGCCAGCCGACGTTGGAGTCCCCGCGCAGGAACCACAGCAGCTCGTACACGACGGACTTGAGGTGCACCTTCTTGGTGGTGACCAGCGGGAAGCCCTGCGACAGGTCGTACCGAAGCTGGTGTCCGAAAACGCTCCGGGTGCCGGTGCCGGTTCGGTCGGCCTTCGCCGTCCCGGAGGTGAGCACCATTCTCAACAGGTCTTCATACTGCGTATCCGCCATGACCAGCGAGTCTACTGCCATCCCGGCGAGGGTCCCGCGCGTGCCCGTCCCGCCGGGGCCGCGTCACTCCGGCCGGTCGTCCGCGTCGAAGGACGCCGCCGATCGGTCGAGGGGGGTGACGGCCGGCCGGCCGTGCCATGGCCGGTTCGCGACGGGAATGGAAAGAGTTTTCCGCTGACATCTATCGAATGGTCGTTCGCTGGGCATGCTGCGTGTAATCTCCCGCCTCCGCTCGACGCTCCGTCTCAGCGTTCCGCCCGGGCGGGCCTTCCGTTCTCAGCCTTCGGGAGGTAACACGCCATGCACGAACTCCCCACTCCCCCGTCGGCACCCAGCCGCCGGGATCTCCTCGCCGGCCTCGGCCTGGCCGCCGCCGCCCCACTCGTCCTCGGCGTCGCCCCGGGCGCCGCACCGCGCGACCGCCCTTCCCCGCGGCCCGCTCCGGGCGGCGGGACGGTCCTGCTCCGCGGGGCCTCCCTGGTGCTCACCATGGACCCCACCATCGGCGCCGGCCCCCTCGGCGCCCTCGAGAACGCCGACGTCCTGATGCGGAACGGCGCCATCGCCGCCGTCGGCAGGGCACTGGGCACGCCGCCCGGCGCCTGGGTGCTGGACGCCTCGGGCAAGCTGGTCATGCCGGGGTTCGTCGACACCCACAACCATCTCTGGCAGGCGGTGATCCGGGGCGGATGCGCCGACCGGGACCTCTTCGGCTGGTTCCAGCGATGTACCGACCCGCAGCGCGGCCGTCTGACGCCCGCGGCCCTCCACAGCTTCGTACGGCTCGCCGCCCTGGACGCCGTGCAGTCGGGTGTGACGACGCTGGTGGACTGGGTGGACATCTTCTCGTACGACCTCATCGAGAGCTACGTACGGGCGCTGGCCGACACCGGGGTGCGGTTCACGTACGCGATGTACCCGCCAGCGCCCGACGGGGTGCTGGTCGGGAGGGTGAAGAAGGAACTCGTGGATCCGGTGCCGCTCGCTTCCTTCCAGGTCGCGACCCATGCGGCGCGGGCGGCGCAGGACCACAACCGCGCCCACTGGGAGGCCGCCCAGGAGCTCGGGGTCATGCTCAACTCCCACGTCCTGGAACGCCCGGAGCAGCGCGCCGACGACCCCATCGGGGTCCTGACCGACATCGGGGCGCTGGGGCCCCGCCTCATGATCAACCACGCGATCCACCTGACGGACGCCGAGATCGCCGCCGTCGCCGAGCACGACGTACGCGCGGCCCACTGCCCGCTCAGCAACATGCGGCTGGCCTCCGGGATCATGCGGCTGGGCGAGCTCGGGCGGCGGGGCGTCAAGGTCGGGCTCGGCCTCGACGGCGGCACGAACGACAGCTCCGACTTCTACGCCCTCATGAAGACGGCGATCGGCCTGCAGCGCGCCCGTGCGACCGAGGCCGATGTCTTCCCGCAGGTCGAGGACGTCCTGCGGATGGCCACGCTGGGCGGCGCCGAGGTACTCGGCCTCGCCGACCGGGTGGGCTCCCTGACCCCCGGGAAACGGGCCGACCTCGTGGTCATCAACCCGGCCGCCCTGAACTTCGCACCGCGCTTCGACTGGGTGGGCCAGATCGTCTTCAACGGGCGGCCCGAGAACATCGACGCCGTGTTCGTCGACGGGCGTGCCCTGAAGCTCGGCGGCCGCCTGGTCGACGTCGACACCGACCGTGTCGTACGGGAGGCGGAGGCGGCCGCCACCCGCCTCCGCGCGGCCGGCTGACCGGCTGACCGGCCCGGCTGGCGACCCCGTCAGCAGCCGCCGCAGTTGTAGTACGTCACGTCCCAGTGACTGCCCTCGTCGGCGTAGACGTTGCCGGCGCCGGACTTCCACTGCGGAGCTCCGTCGCCACGCAGCCCGATGTAGGCGAAGGTGTTCTTGATGTAGGTGCCGAGACAGGTGTACTTGGCGAAGTCCAGCTTGTAGCCGTTCCAGTGCGAGTACGTGCCGCTCGCGTGCCCGGTCTCGGTGCCCCCGGTGATGTTCAGCGCGCAGCCGCTGGCGCTCTTGAGCGTCTGGGCGCCCTGCGCGGTGGCGAGGTTGAGCTGCTCGAAGGAGGTACAGGTCGAGTTGTAGCGGTCGGAACAACCACCCGACGAGGACCAGGTGATGCCGGAGCCGCGGAACATCGAAGTCGCGGTCGAGTGGCTGATCTTGGTGGCGGCGTGGGCTTCCGTGGCCCCGCCGAGGATGCCGATGCCGGGGGTGAAGAGCACACCCATTAAGAGGACCAGTGCGCTGAGGACCGTGCGGATCTTCATCGGGGGTTTTCCTCCTGCTGGTGACCTGACCGTGAGGGGTCGAGCAGGAAGATGGTGCCCCAGCCCTCCGCACACCCACCAGAGGGCCTCGGCGGCCACGCACGGGAGCTCGGGGCACCCGTGCGCGGCCCTCGTCCCCGGCCATGACCCGCCGGACAGACCCTAGTCGGCTGCCAGCGCGGCGAGCCGCTGTGCGAACGGCACCACTTCGAAGCCGTGCGCCGGATGCACCGACGTGATCGCGCCCGTCAGGGAGCGGGGTGCGATGGCGGCGGCGGTGTCGACGTCGGGCGCCTCGTCCGGCGCCGTACCGTGCGCGGCCGGCGCCATGAAGCGCGCCAGTTCCGCTCCCGCACGGGCCATGCGCTGCGCCAACCCTTCGTCGCCCCAGTCCTCCGAGGCCGCGTACACGGCGGTCGGCAGGACGAGCGCGCGCAGGTAGGTGAACAGCGGTCGCAGAGCGTGTTCGGTGACCAGTGAGTGCCGTGCGGTTCCGCCGGTCGCGCCGATGAGGACCGGCTTGCCGGTGAGGGCGTCCTTGTCGATGAGGTCGAAGAAGGACTTGAACAGGCCGCTGTACGAGGCCGCGAAGACCGGCGTGACGGCGATCAGGCCGTCCGCGGCCGCCACCGCGTCGAGCGCGGCGGCCAACCGGGCCGGCGGGAAACCGGTGACGAAGTGCTGGGCGATCTCCGTGGCCAGGTCCCGCAGTTCGATCACTTCGATGTCGGCGTCGGCGTGGCGGAGCGTCTCGGCCGCCAGGCGGTCGGCGAGCAGACGGGTCGAGGAGGGCGAACTCAGTCCGGCCGATACGACGAGGAGCTTCATGCGCGGGTCTCCTCCTTCGGGGTCTCCTGGGCGTCGGCCGACTGCGCCGCCTGCGCCACGCGGGCCGTGTGGGTCGGAGCGTCCGGTACGCCGGCCGGGCGCAGGTTCGCGAACTCCTTGCGGAGGACCGGTACGACCTCTTCGCCGAGCAGGTCGAGCTGCTCCAGGACGGTCTTGAGGGGCAAGCCCGCGTGGTCCATGAGGAACAGCTGTCGCTGGTAGTCGCCGGCGTAGTCCCGGAAGGACAGGGTCCGTTCGATCACCTGCTGCGGTGAGCCGACGGTCAGCGGGGTCTGGGAGGTGAACTCCTCCAGGGAGGGGCCGTGGCCGTACACGGGCGCGTTGTCGAAGTACGGGCGGAACTCGCGGACGGCGTCCTGGGAGTTCCTCCGCATGAACACCTGGCCGCCGAGGCCGACGACGGCCTGCTCGGGCGTGCCGTGGCCGTAGTGGGCGTAGCGCTCGCGATACAGGTTCACCATCTGCCTGGTGTGGGAGGCGGGCCAGAAGATGTTGTTGTGGAAGAAGCCGTCGCCGTAGTACGCGGCCTGTTCGGCGATCTCCGGCGAGCGGATGGAGCCGTGCCAGACGAAGGGCGCGACGCCGTCCAGCGGCCGCGGGGTCGAGGTGAAGGACTGGAGCGGGGTGCGGAACTTGCCCTTCCAGGTGACGACTTCCTCGTCCCACAGGCGGCGCAGCAGGGCGTAGTTCTCGATGGCGAGGTCTATGCCGTCGCGGATGTCCTTGCCGAACCAGGGGTAGACCGGGCCGGTGTTGCCGCGGCCCATCATCACGTCGACGCGGCCGTCCGCGACGTGCTGGAGCATCGCGAAGTCCTCGGCGATCTTCACCGGGTCGTTCGTGGTGATCAGCGTCGTCGACGTGGAGAGGATCAGGTTCTCGGTGCGCGCCGCGATGTAGCCGAGCATCGTCGTCGGCGAGGAGGGGACGAACGGCGGGTTGTGGTGCTCGCCGGTGGCGAAGACGTCGAGGCCGACCTCCTCGGCCTTCTGCGCGATGGCGAGGATCGCCTTGATCCGCTCGTGCTCGCCGGGCGCGCGTCCGGTCGTCGGATCGGGCGTGACGTCTCCGACCGTGAAGATCCCGAACTGCATGGCTCCCCTTCCCGAGGTTGTTTAGGATTCAACTATACCTCGCAACGGAAGGTGCTCCCGAGCTATTCCCGATGGAGCCCGCGCGACGGGCGCGGGCATGACGAATCCCCGGCCGCCCCTCTGGAGGGCGACCGGGGACGTCTCGGTCGGCGGGTGGGGCGCGGCGGGCCTGTCGCCCGGCGCGCCCGGTCGTCCTACCGGCCGGCCACGTCGTTCGCGGCCGCTTCGATCAGGTCGACCACGGGGCCCGGCTGTGAGGCGAGAGAAGCGTGCGAGGCGTCCAGTTCGACCGTCTTGCGGGGGTTCATCCGTTCGGCCATCCGGCGCTCGTTGTCCGGATGGATCATGCGGTCCCCCGTGGACACCTGGTACCAGGCGGGCTTCTTCCGCCAGGCCGGAGCGGTGACGGTGTCACCGAAGGTGGAGGCGAGCGGCGCCTTCTGCGTCACGGCCATGACCAGGGCCTCGTCGGGCGTCAGGTCCTGCGCGAAGCTCTCACGGAAGAGGTCCGGCTTGATCCACAGGTAGCCGTCCGAGTCGGGTGCGATGTTGGGGAACGCCTGCGGAGGCAGCTCCTGGCTGAGTCCTCCCGGGCTCTCGCCCGCGTCGGGCGCGAACGCCGCGATGTAGACCAGGGCCTCCACGTTCGGCAGGTCCCCCGCCTCGGTGATGACCGCGCCGCCGTACGAGTGCCCGACGAGCACGACGGGGCCGTCGATCTGGCGGACCATCTTGCGGGTGCGCTCGGCGTCGTCCGCGAGGGAGGTCAGCGGATTCTCGACGGCGTGCAGGTCATGGAAGCCGCGTCGGTGGAGTTCGGTGATGACCTTGGACCAGTGGGCGGCGCCGCCCCAGAATCCGTGGACGAGGACGATGGCGGGCTTGTCGGCCATGCGGGGCCTTCCTGCGTGGGGGGCGGAGGGCTGTGTCACACTCCGCCGACCACGCTAGGCAGCCGCCCGGGTGCTCGCCACCGGGCGGCTGACGTGGGGACGCGAGGACGCGCGGTGCACCGCCCGGTGCCGTGCCGGGCTGCCGCGGGTCGGGTTGGCTCCCGAAGGGACGGTCACAGCACTAGGAGGCGGTCAGGGCCTCCAGGGCGGGGACCGTCTCGGCCGGGGTGGGCAGGGCCTCGTTCTCCGCACGGAGGCGGGCCGCGGCCTCACGTAGCGCGGGGTCGGTGACGAGGCGGGTGAGGAGCGGGGAATCGACGTCATCGGATGCGGAGCGCAGGGCGGCGCCGGTCGCGGTGAGGGCGTCGGCGTTGGCGAAGTGGTCGGCGCCCTGGGGAAGCAGGAGTTGGGGCAGGCCGGCCTGGAGGGCGGTGAGCATGGTGCCGGAGCCGCCGTGGTGGATCAGCGCGTCGGAGACGGTCAGCAGCTCGGCGAGCGGGACCCAGGGCAACGGGCGGACGTTGTCCGGGAGGGTGCCGAGGGGGGTGAGGTCGGCGTCGCCGACGGCGAGCAGGAACTCGGCGTCCGCCGAGGCGGCGGCCTCGATCAGGCGGCCGATGGCCCGGACGCCGTCAAGCTCGGTGAGCACGGTGCCCAGCGTGACGACGACGCGCGGGCGGGAGCCGGGCCGGAGCAGCTCGGCGGGTATGGTGCCGCCGCCGTTGTAGGGGAGGTAGCGCATCCGCAGCCCGCTCGGGTCGCCGCCGAGCGAGGCGGGCACGATGTTGAGCGGCACGGGCTCGGCGGGGCCTGCCACGTCGTACGTCTCGTACGCCTCGGTGAAGTTGGCGGCGAACCGGCGGACCATGTCGAGGCCGGAGGTGACACCGAAGTTCTGGAGCACCGACGGGATCTTGAGCTTGGCCGCGACCAGCGGAGCCGACGCCTGGAACGAGTCGTAGACCAACAGGTCGGCGCCCCAGCCGCCGGCTACATCCAGGAGGTGGTCGACGGTGGAGCGCGAGACGCGGGCGAAGACGCGGGCGGCCATGTCGAGGATCTCGTCCGTGGTCCGGTCGGGGTTCACATAGCTCACGCCCTCGTCACTGGACTCCTCGAACACCTCCCGGATGGTGCGGCCGTCACCTATCTCGACGATCGGGAAACCGGCCTCGCGGAGCCGGTCCAGCGGCTGAGCGCTCGCGAACAGCACCTCGTGCCCGGCGGCACGCAGGGCCTGTGCGGTCGGGATCATCGGGAAGAGATGGCCGGCCGCGGCCGGTCCGGTGAAGAGTATGCGCACGGTTTCTCCTTGCCAAAGGTCTGCCGGTCAAGCGTGAGGCGTCCGGGGGCGCCTCGATTCCTTTCGGTGAACTGGCGGGAAGAAGCCTTTCGTTCCCATCAGGAGGATCGAAAACCGGACGTTCTGTCGCGGCGGGGCCCGGCGGGGCGAGGGGGCGGCGGGCGGTGCCCCGGCGTGTTCCACCACTGCCTCCGGCGCGGCCGCCGTCCCGCCGGCGGCGGGCCGCGGTCGTCGGGGTCCGGGAGGCTTGCCGCTCGCCCCCTCCTCCTCAGCCCGCCTTGCGCCCCAGGAGGGCGAGCAGTCGCTCCTCGGGGGTCGCGTCCGCGGAAGCGGCAAGGGCGGGTGCGTACATGCCCGTGGCCGCGAACCGATCCGCCATGGGAGCCACGGCCGTCAGGCACGCTCCGACCGCCTCGGCATCGAGGGACGTTGCGATGCCCGCGGCCTGCGCGAGATCCCAGGTGTGGACGAGCGGCTCGATGACGGCGGTGGCGAGCACCCACTCGGCCGTCACCTCACCGTGGGGCGAGGGGACTCGGAGGCTCGGGTCCGTGGTGGCCAACCGCTCCCGCATCGACCGGAACTCGGCAGCCCAGGCCTGGGCCGGCTCTCCTGCGACGGCCCCGGCCGGATCCCGCATCGGCTCGCGCGGTCCCTGTCCGGAAAGCAGGGATGCGATCTGCCGCTGGCCGTCGATGACGTGCCCCAGGACGTGCAAACAGGTCCAACCTTCGCAGGGGGAGGGGCTGTTCCAGCGGACTGCCGGTATGCGATCGACGACGTCGCCGAGGTGTGTGAGCACGCGCAGATAGCGGGTCACGGTCTGGTTCATCGTGTGTCCTCCGAGGCGTGTGTCGGCAACAGGGGTTGCAGGGCGTTCCAAGCGGCCCGGGACAGTACGGTCGCCGCGCTGCCGGGCGGTTCGGTCCCGGTGAGCAGCCATCTGCGCGTGTACTCGTGGGCGGGACCCATCCACACGGCGATGACCACGCCCAGGGAGGGTTCGCCGGCCCAACCGCGGTCCCGCAGCCACTGGGCGACCGTGTGGAAGAACTCCCGGCTGCGGGCCGTGATCCCGGGAGCGTCCCGAGGTGCGAGCCAGCCGGGCGGCGCCGTCAGGAACGCTGCGAGCTGCGGATTCTCCTCCACCCACGTCAGGTGACGACGCACCACGCCTTCGACACCGGCTCGCAGACCCGCCTCTGGGAGCAGGACGGCCAGCAGTTCGGCCTGGTGCCGGCCGAGTCCTTGGAGGTAGACCGCTTCGGCCAGGTCCTGCTTGGTTCGGAAGTGGTGGAAGAAGCTTCCGTTGCTGACTTCGGCCCGCTTCCGGACCTGCTCGACCGTCGTGCTCTGCACTCCGTTCTCGAGGAAGCAGCCCAGGGCCGCGGCGATGATGCGCTCGTACGTGTCGGACCCCAACATGCCGCCAGAGTAAGACTCTAGAGTGCCGCTCTGGCAGGGCATTTCCGGCCATCCGGCAATGCGCCGTCCGACGGGCGCGCCCCCGCCGGGGCCCCGATCGCCCCGAGATCCGGCGGTCAGACCGTCGGCGAGGTCTCGGCCGGCGCCGACCGGGCGGCCCGCGCCGGCCCGGGCGGCAGCGGCCGAAGGTGCGGGGCGGCCTCGTCGGGCGCGTACGAGGAGGCGAAGGTGAACGCGCGCGGGGACGGCCCGTGCGCCCGCAGGTCCGCCAGCCGCTCCAGGGCTTCGCCGACCGTCGGGAGGTGGCCGGCGGGGACCCACCAGAGCACCAGGTGGGCCTCGACGTGCCGTTCGAACCATTCGCGGCGTCGCCGCATCGCCTCCAGGTGCCCGCTGCGGTAGGCGAAGTCCCACAGGGCCTCCCGGCTCTCCCACACCGACAGGTTGACGACGACGTCGTCCCCCGCCGGGCGCAGGCCGGTGGCGTCGGCCTCCCCCTCCCCCACGAGTCGCCACACGAAACCGGGCGCGCCGTCGGCGGCGGCGTTGACCGGGTCGAGCATCTCGACGAACGGCGCGATGCGCGGGTCGTCGAGGGGGTGGCGCAGAGCGGCGACGTTGAGCTGGGCGAGGTGGGCGGCGGCATGCGCGGAGGGGCTCATGGCCCCATCCCAGCACGCCCCCCATTTCTATGTCAATGTTCGTTGTTTTTAGAATCCTCCACCACCACGCAGCACTCCCCCGGCCGGGCGTCCATACGGGCACGGACGGGACCGTCGGTGCCGAGCAGCCCCTCCAGCAGGGCGAGGTTCATGCCGCAGACGAGCGGCGGGAAGCGTTCGGCGACGGCGTGGAAGGGGCAGTTGCGCATCCGGATGGCGGGCTCGGCCGCCATGGCGGCCCCCTCGGCGCCGGGAGCGCCTTCCGGGCTCGCGGCGCCCTCCAGGTACGGTTCGTAGCCGCGCGCCGCCAGTACCTCCATGGCCTCTTCCAGCCCGGCGCAGGGTTCCGCCGAGCCGCGCAGGGCCTCACCCCGGCGGCGCGCGGCCGTGCAGAGCCCGGCGTCCAGCCCGGCCTGCTCGGCGGCCTCGGCGAGCAGCTCGGCGGCGGTGCGGTAGTCGCGGGCGGGCAGCGACACCGACCGCTCGGTCCGCACCCGCGTGTACACCTTGGCGGGACGGCCCGCTCCCGGCCCCGAGCGGCCCGTCAGGCGGCGGCTGCCGCTTTCCAGCAAGCCGACCTCGGTCAGCTTGTCCAGATGGTGCGCGGCGAGCGTGCGCGCCACCCCGGCGGCCTCGGCCGCCTCGTTGCGGCCGACCTCACGCCCCTGCGCGGCCACGTACTCGTACAGGCGGCGCCGCACCGGATCCTGCAACACCGCGATCACATCGATGTCCTCCATCCGGCCATTCTAGGAACAACGCGGGTTGGAGATAGAAGCGCCGAAAGCCGGTCGGGCACGGTGAACGTGCCCGACCGGCGGGGGAACCTGCTCAGGAGTCCCTGACGCTCCCGGGCAGGCGTATGGGGGCGGCGGCTACGACGGGGGTGTCAGTTCCAGAAGCCGTGGTGGACCTCTCGGGCTTCCGCGACGTCCACGGGCCCGAGGACCGACAGGGGGCGCTGACCGGCCGCGAAGACCTCGCGGCAGGGCAGGGCCATGGTGGGGTTCTCGTCGTTGGCGCCGGTCATGGCGAGGAGTTCGTCCTCTCCGAGGGCGTAGACGACCCGGCCGATGTTGCCCCAGTAGATGGCCCCGGAGCACATCGCGCAGGGCTCGGTGCTGGTGTAGAGGGTGCAGGAGCGCAGGAACGCTGCGTCGTACTTCGCGGTGGCGAGGCGGACGAGGTTGGTCTCGGCGTGGCCGGTGGCGTCGCTGTCGGTGGTGACGGTGTTCTGGGCCTCGATCAGGACCTCGCCGTCGGGGCCGGCGAGCAGGGCGCCGAAGGGGTGGTTGCCGACCTCGCGGGAGCGGCGGGCGACGGCGACCGCGGTGTGGAGCAGCTCGATGTCGGCGTCGGTCACGGTGGGGGTGGCGGTGGAAGCGGGGGCGGGGTTGGCGGTCATACCGGGATCTCCTTGGTGGTGTGGGTGCCGTGCGTGGTGTCGCCGGCGGCGGGTGCCGCCGGGCGACGGGTGCGGGTGAGTACGTACTGGGCGAGACCGGCCGTCGCGAAGGCGACGGCGGCGGCGCAGGAGCCGAGGGCGGGGTGGTCCTCGGCGACCGGTCCGACGTAGACGCCCGGCTGGCTCATGAAGGGGACGGCCGCGGCCAGTCCGAGGAGCCAGGAGGCGAAGCCGGTGCCGAAGCGCGGAACGGTGGGGTTGTCGTCCCGGCGGGTGGGGAAGCGGTGGACGAGCATCACCGCCAGCCAGGGTGCGATCCAGTTGCCGAGGAGGATGAGGAAGTTCTCGAAGGACTTCCAGTAGTCGCCCTGGCCGGCGGCCCAGCCGATGGCGCCGCCGATCACCCCGACGACGAGGACGGCCTGCCAGCGGGCCATCCGTACGCCGGCGATGAGCCAGGCCAGGGCTCCCGAATAGCAGTCCAGACAGCTGGAGGTGATCGTGGACAGGCCGAGCGCGAGCATGGTCAGGGTGGCCAGTGCGCCGGGCAGGACCTGGTCGACGAGGTCGGTGGGGGTGCCGATGAAGGCGATCGTGCCGATGGCGGCGCCCAGACTGGCGATCCACACCGAGCCGAGCCAGGTTCCGGTGAAGGCGAAGGCGAACAGCCGCCCGGGCGGGGTGTCCGCGGGCATGTAGCGGGTGTAGTCGGCGGCGTACGAGGAGAAGCTCAGGGCGCGGGCCGCTTGGATGGCGACGGTCAGCGCGAACGCTCCGGCGAAGCCGAGCGGTCCCGCCTTGGCCGGGTCGAAGGCGGAGCCCAGGTCGCTCTCGGTGTAGCCGTATACGGAGACGCCGATGAACAGCAGGGGCAGGACGACGGCCATGGTCTTCTGCACGAGGTGGATGAAGCCGTAGCCGACCAGCGCGATGGCGACCTGGGCCACGGTGACCAGCGCGAACGCGGGTGCGAAGCCGGTACCGAGCAGGGTCTGCACCGCGAAGGCACCGAGGACCGAGTTGACCGCGAACCAGGCGCAGGCCTTGAAGAAGACCAGTACGGCCGGGACGGCCGCCCCGTGGCGGCCGAGCGGGAGACGGGACTGCACGAGCAGCCCGACACCGGCGCGCGGCCCGAAGGTGGACATGACGCCGATGGCGGCGGCGCCGACGGCGCTGCCCAAGACGATGGCGAGCAGAGCCTGGCTCCAGCCGAGCCCGAAGGCGGCCGTGGCGAGCATGCCGCTGGAGAGGCTGGAGAACTGGACGTTGGAGCTGAACCAGAGTGTGAACGAGGAGCCCGGTCCGCCGCTGCGCCCGTCCTCCGGTATCGGTTCGACACCGGAGGTCTCGACGGCGGTCGCGGCGCGCAGGGAGTCTTTGATCTTCTGCGCGAGGGTGGTGCTGTGCCGAGCCATGCCAAGCCTCCTTCCATCATTCGTAGGAATCGGGGAAAGCCGGGTGCTGCAGCAACGGCAGTACACACCTGTTGGACAGCGGATCGTCACCGTCTACGCGGGGAAGCCATGGCCGGAATCCGCAGGGGCTTCGTACGATCGTCGGATACACGGATGTGCGGGAACCGCGATACATGGATGCGCGGATGCGCGGATGCGCGGATGCGCGGATGCGCGGATGCGCGGATGCGCGGATGCGCGGATGCGCGGATGCGCGGATGCGCGGATGCGCGGATGCGCGG